>DASUHT010000049.1:0-54138 GCA_036273335.1 Gaiellales bacterium
CGCGCGGCCATCGCCTGCAGCGAGGTGCTGGGTGCCTACGGCTGGCTGCACGACCACCCGCTGGCCCGCTTCATCGCCGAGGCGAAGATGCTCCAGGTGGTGGACGGGACGGCCGAGATCCAGCGGCTGGTGATCGCCCGCAACCTCGACCGCTCAGGAGCCGGTTAGCCGGCGAAGTCGGACGGGTCGACGTGCTCCAGGAACTCCCGGAACTCGTCGATCACCTCGCTCGAGTCCTCGGGCTCCTGCCCGAACTCGATCGCCGAGTCGTCGATGACCTGGTCGGCCACGAAGATCGGCGCCTCGGTGCGAACGGCCAGGGCGAGCGCGTCCGAGGGACGCGAATCGACCTCGATCTCGGTCCCGTCGACGGCCAGCGTGATCACCGCATGGAAGGTGTTCTCGCGCAGTTCGGTGACCGCGACCTTGGCGACCGTGGCGTTCAGCTCGCCCAGCATCGAGGTCACCAGGTCGTGCGTCATCGGGCGCGCCGTCGGGGTGTTCTGGAGCTTCATGAGGATCGCCGCCGCCTCCGGGTGGCCGATCCAGATGGGCAGGAACTTGTTGCCGCCGAGGGTTCTGAGAAGGACGATCGGCTGCTTTCCGACCATGTCGAACGAGACGCCGTAGATCGTCATCTTCTGCACCGCCGCACCTCCTCGGGTGATTGTACCAACGAGGGTTTCGGGCACCTTGGAGGCAATCAGACAGTCCTCGCGGCGGCCAGGACCGCGCGGATGTCCTCGATCCGGGTGCGGTGGCCGAGCACGCAGATCCGGGCCACCGTCTCGCCTCGCAGCTCGGTGGTGGAGATCATCCCCCGCCCCGATCGCTCGACCGCCTGCACCAGCTCGACCGCCGGCACGCCCCGGGTCGAACGGAAGGTGACCATCCCCAGCCAGGGCCCGGTGACCAGCTCCAGGCCGGGGTCGGCGGCGATCTCGTGGGCGGCCTGTTCGGCAAGGTCGAGACTCGTGTCGAGGGCCGCGACCAGACGCGGGAACCCGAATGACTTGATCGTCATCCACACCTTGAGGGCGCGGAGCGGCCGCGTCAGCTCGGGGCCGCGGTCGGAGAAGCTGACGCCGCCCAGGGCGTAGGCGTCACGCAGGTACTCGGGCCGGACGCTGAACGCGCGCTCCAGCTGCTCGCCGTGGCGGACGAGCAGGATCCCGGCGGCGATCGGCACATAGAGCGACTTGTGGGCATCGAGGACGAGCGAGTCGGCCAGCTCGAGCCCCTGCATCTGGGTGCGGCCGCGCTCGGTCAGGGCGAGGAAGCCGCCGTAGGCGCCGTCGACGTGCAGCCACAGGCCCTCTTCTGCGGCGACCGCCGCCAGGCCGCGCAGGTCGTCCACCGACCCGGTGTTGGTCGCGCCGGCGGCAGCCGCCACGCACCACGGCGTCCGCCCGGCGGCGCGGTCGTCGGCAACTGCGGCGGCAAGCGCCTCGGGCAAGAGCCGGAATCGCTCGTCGCTTGCAACCTCCCGCACCCGCTCGACTCCCAGCAGCCGCAGCGCCCTGGCGATCGACGAGTGGGCCTGATCGGACACGTACGCGACGCGGTCGGGAGCGTCGGCCAGGTGCCTCTCACGGGCTACGGCGAGGCCGACCAGATTGGCCATCGAGCCGCCGCTCTGGATGATGCCGGTGGCCGTCGAGGCGAGCCCGAGCAGGTCGCGGATCCAGTCGAGCACCGCCAGCTCGACGACGGCGGCGCCGGGGCCGCCTTGCCACGATCCGGCGAAGATGTTGGTGCCGGCGATCAGGAGATCGGCGACCGCGCCCGGAAACGTCGGGTGGTTGGGAATGTAGGCGAGCATCCCGGGATGATCGGAGCGGATCCCCACCCGGATGACGGTCTCCATGAACGTCTCCACCAGCTCCTGGGGATCGGTGCCGGACTGTGGCGGCGGCCCGCCCAGCGCCGCCTCCAGGGCGGCCACGTCGGGGACGCCGTAGGCCGGCTGGTCGCGGATCGTCGCCATGTGCTCGACGACGGCGTCGACGGCGGCGTAGCCAAGAGCCCGCATCTGCTCGACCGGCAGGTCGAGAGCCGTGGGTTCAGCGCCGGAAGAGGGACTCACATGGGCGATCCTGGATTCGAACCAGGGACCTCCGCCTTATCAGAGCGGCGCTCTAACCGACTGAGCTAATCGCCCGGCGACGGGAGAGAATAGCAGTAGTCATGCTGACGCCGAAACTCGAGTCTGGCCAGGAGCAAGGGACTGACAGTGCTTGGCACGGCCCGACCGAAGCGACGCCGCCAGACGACGCGTTGCAGGTGTCAGAATTAGGAGCGAAAACCGAGCCTCGGAAGAACGCAGGGAAGCGACGCGTGCTTGGCACGCGAGCGACCGAGGACGCCCCGAGCGACGGTTTGCAGCCCTAATCAGCCCAGGAGAGGCGTTCGGCGCGTAACTGATCCACAATCCGGCCCAGCTCGGCGGTGGTCGTGAAGTGCAGCTCCACCCGACCGCCCCGCGGGCCCATGCGCACCGTCGCCTTCAGGTTCAGAGACTGCCAGGCTGCATCCACCGCCAGGTGCGCCAACTCGTCGTCGAAGCCTCCCCGGGGCGGGCGGGCCTGCTTGGGCGACGCGGGCTTGCGTGCCTTGGCCGCGGCCTCCGCCTGACGCACCGAGAGGCCTCGGGCGATCGACTGGCGGGCGAGGCCCAGGCGCTCGTCCTGGCCGCTGACCTGGAGGATGGCGCGGCCGTGGCCCTCGCTCAGCTGGCCGGCCTCGATCATGTCCAGCACCTCGTCCGGAAGCTCCAGCAACCGCAGGGTGTTGGCCACCGCCGCCCGGCTCTTGCCGAGCCGCCGGCCGATCTCCGCCTGCGTCAGGTCGAGCTCGTCCGCCAGCACCGCGTACGCGCGAGCCTGCTCGACCGGGTTCAGATCCTCGCGGGCGACGTTCTCGGCAAGGGCCAGAATCAGGCTCTCGCGATCGTCTGCCTGGCGCACGATCGCCGGGATCGTCCGCAACCCGGCCCGCTGGGCGGCGCGCCAGCGCCGCTCGCCGGCGATGATCTCGTAGCCCTCGCCGACGTCCCGGACGACGATCGGCTGCACGACCCCCTCGGCGACGATCGAGTCGGCCAGGAGCCCGATCGCTTCCTCGTCGAACCGCTGGCGGGGCTGCCGCCGGTTCGGATGCACCTGCGACAGCTCCAGCTCCATGAGCGAGACCTGGCCGCTCGGGAACTCGGCGACCAGCGCAGCGAGCCCCCGGCCGAGTCCGCGCCGGGGTGGTGACTCAGCCACGCTCGACGACCTCCAGCGCGACCCGGTAGTAGGCGTCGGCGCCGGCCGAGCGGTTGTCATACCGATTGATCGGAACGCCGTGGCTGGGCGCCTCGGCGAGGCGGATCGAACGCGGCACGACGGTCTCGAAGACGAGGCCGCCGAAATAGGAGCGGACCTCGTCGGCGACGTCGCTGGAGAGCTTCGTCCGGCCGTCGTACATCGTCAGAAGCACCCCGGTCACTCCCAGCCGCGGATTCAGCCTGGTGCGCACGAGCTCGACGCTCTGCAGCAGCTGCGCCAGCCCCTCCAGCGCATAGTACTCACACTGCACCGGCACGATCAGCCTGTTGGCGGCCGAGAGCGCGTTCACCGTGAGCAGGCCGAGCGACGGCGGGCAGTCGACGAAGACGTACGGGTAGCGCTCCTCGGTGCCGGCCAGGATGTCGCGAAGAAGCGTGCCGTGGTCGGCGCGGCGCGGCAGCTCGACCTGGGCGGCGGCCAGGTCGGGATGTGACGGCGCCAGGAACAGGTTGGGCACGTCGGTGGCCATCACGACATCGTCCAGGGCGCGGCCGTGCAGGAGGTCGTAGGTGCTGCCCGCCACCTCCTCCGGCCGCACGCCAAGGCCGGTCGTGGCGTTGGCCTGGGGATCGAGGTCGATCAGGAGCACCGGCGTGCCGGCCTCCGCCAGGCAGGCCGCCATGTTGATGGCGGTCGTCGTCTTTCCGACGCCCCCCTTCTGATTGGCCAGCGCGTACACCCGAGGATTCACGCGCTCGATCGTACCGCCCGCAGCGGACGCCGCCGGGCGACCCCGGGGCGCCGCGGGAAGCGCTCCGGCGTCGGCCCCAGCTTGCGCACGAGGAGGAGCGCGCGGGCCCGCCCGGTGGCAGTCGCCGGGCCGATCTCCGCCGCCATCTGGCGTGCAACCTCGCCCGTCTCGGCGGCGTCGACGTTGGCCACCCAGAGGAGCACATGGCCACCCGGCCTGACGAGCGGCAGGCAGAGCTCGAGCGCCACCGGCGGTGGGGCGAGCGCGCGCGCCAGCGCCAGGTCGTAGCGGTCGCGGCCGGCCTCGCGGCCGTGTTCCTCGGCGGTTCGGTGAATGACCGGGCAGGCCACCCCGAGCTGCTCGACCGCACCCCGCAGGAATGCCGCCTTGGGACTGCGTGACTCGAGCAGCACGACCGTCAGGCCGGTCGCGATCGCGAGCGGGATGCCCGGCGATCCGGAGCCGGAGCCGACGTCCACGACCAGCTCCGGGCCCAGCCGGTGAAGCAGCGGAAGCGCGGTCAGCGCGTCCTCGACCAGCAGCCGGCGAAGCTCGACCGGGTCGCGGACGGCGGTCAGCGAGATCGGCGCGGCGGCGACCAGGGCGCAGTAGCGCTCGAGCCGCTCGGCATCGCCACCGGGGGGCGTTTCACGTTTTACACCCGGGCGCCGGTCAGGACTGTTCGGCATCCGGAACGACCACCACGTGCCGGTTCGGCTCGTTCCCCTCGCTGGCCGTGGTCACCCCGGCCAGCTCCTTCAGCCGCAGATGGACGATCTTGCGCTCCACCGAGGTCATCGGATCGAGCTCGACCGGCCGGCCGGTCCGACGCGCCTCGGCGGCCGCGGTGACCGCAACCTCGTGCAGCATCCGCTCCCGGCGCTCGCGGTAACCCTGGGCGTCGATCACGACCTCGGCCTCCAGGCCGCGCCGGTGCATCACCGAGTTCGCCAGGTACTGGAGCGCGTCGATGGTCTGACCGTGGCGGCCGATCAGGAGTCCCAGGTCGCCGCCCGACACGAGCGCGTCGATCTGCCCCTCGGCCTCCGTGATTCGGACGCTGGCGCTCAGGCCCAGCTGCTCGACGACCGTGCTGACCAGCTCCCGCACCTGGGCCGCCGCCGGCGACTCGTCCGGCCGCGGAGGCGGCTGCGCCTTCGGCGCCTCCGCCGGCGGGTCGGGCAACACGGCAATCACCCGCGCCGGCTCGTAGCCCACCCCGAGGAGGCCGCGCGTGCCCTCGGCGACCACCTGGTAGTCGACCGAGTCTCGGTCGAGCTCGGGGAAGCGCCGCTCCAGCTCGTGCAACGCAGCCCAGCGGGCGTCGCCGACCGTGTCCCCGGTCGCCTCGACACGCACGGCGCGGTCGCTCATCGCCGACGGCCGCCGCGCGCCTTGCGCCCGCTGCCCCGGCCGCCGCCCCCCTTCCCCGTCGGCTTGGCGGCCGCCGGCTTGGGCGGACGGGTGCCGGTCGAGCCGCGGCCGGAGCCGCCGGCCGCCGGCTTCTGCAGGTGCGGGAACTGGTGCCCCATGGTCTGGCGGATGATGCCGTTCTGGCAGATCGTCCAGATGTTGGTGGTGATCCAGTAGATCCCGACCCCGATCGGGACGTTCACGATGAAGAAGACGAAGAAGATCGACATGCCCGCAAACAGGTACTTCTGCTGCTTGTCGGTGATGAACGAGAAGAGCAGCGTCGAGCCGAGCATCGACGCCAGGTAGAGCACGACGATGATCAGCTCCGTCGCGCCGCCGACGGTGTTCAGCTTGACGAAGATGTTGTCGATGCCCAGGAACCCGGGGTCGGGCGGGGGCGGGTTGGAGTGCGAGAAGTTCGTCAGCACCCGGTAGAGCCCGATGAACACCGGGATCTGGAAGACCATCGGCAGGCAGGACGCGAACGGGTTGACCCCGTGCTCCTTGTAGAGCTCCATGAGCTCCTTCTGCATCTCCTGCTTGTCCTCGCGAGACTTGTTCTTGTACTTGTTCTGGAGCGCCTTGACCTTGGGCTGGATGGCCTGCATGGCGGCCATCGAGCGCATCTGGCGGACGAACACCGGCACCATGATGAGGCGCACGGTGGCGGTCATCAGGATGATCGCGACGCCCCAGTTGCCCACCCAGCCGTGATAGGTCTCGAGCAGCCACTGGAGTGCCGCCTCGATCTGGTCGAGGATGACGATGTCGACGATCACCGGCGCACCACCGGGTCATACCCGCCCTTCGAGAGCGGGTTGCAGCGAAGGAGCCGCCAGGCCGCCATGGCCAGGCCGCGAACGACGCCGTGCGTCATCACCGCCTGCTCCGCGTAGTGCGAGCAGGTGGGCTCGTACTTGCACACTCTCGGTGTCGCCGACGACATGGCGACGAAGGGCGTCATCGCGACGCGGGCCAGCCGGAGGAGGACGACGACCGCGCGCCGGATCATTCCGCGGCCGCCTTGCGAAGCAGCTCCTCGACCTGGCCGCAGAGCCAGTCGAACCCCTGCGAGTCGACCGCCGTCGGCAGGCCCGGGCGGGCGATCAGGACGTAGTCGGTCGACGGCCGGAGCAGCTCCCCGTTGCGGTCGACCGCCTCCCGGAGGCGCCGCTTGACGCTGTTTCGGTCGACGGCGACGCCGACCTTGCGGGGCACCGCGAAGCCGATCCGCGGCTCGCCATCGGGCTCGGGCTCGCGCGTCCGGTAGCGAAGCGTAAGGTAGCGGCCGGCGACCGAACGGCCGAGCTGCGACACGGCGTCGAATTCGGCAGCGCGCGACAGTTTGCCCCGCCGGACGGGGGACGCTGCGGCCCCGCCGTTGGAGTCGGAGGGCACTATGCGGAGAGGCGCTTGCGCCCGCGGGCTCGCCGCCGCTTCAGCACCGCGCGGCCGGCGCGCGTGCTCATGCGCTTGCGAAAGCCGTGGGTCTTGGCGCGCTTGCGGGTGTTGGGCTGATAGGTGCGCTTCATGGGGGCGGCGGTCAGTATAGAGCAGCCCGCTTCGCGCTTCCGCAGGGCGAATTCTGCCTGTGGAAATCTGCGCCCTGATGCTCCCTAGACCGACCGGCCAAAGGGGCCGGAAACGGCCACATTCGCCGTCCAACCAAGCGCTGCTGGGAGGACTTTCCACAGTAGTTGACAACCCTGTGGAAAGCATGGAAATTGCCTGCAAAATCGCCATTTCCAGAGATCTCCTGAGAAGCGTTTCCAGTCGCTGCGCGGGCGCGGCCGGCGCGTTACACTCGCGGTTTGATGGCCACTGAAAACGCCGCCGGGGCATCCTGGGAGCGGATCTCCGAAAAGCTCCGCGACACCCTCAACTCGACAACCTACGGGAAGTGGTTCGGACTCGTCCAACCGCTCGAGGAGCATGCCGAGACACTGGTCGTCGGCGTCCCCAACGAATTCACCAAGACGTGGATCGAGAGCCATTTCGGGAGCCTGCTGGACGCCGCCGCGGCCGAGCAGCACCTGGTCGTCGAGCTGCGGGTGGCCGTGTCCGAGGCGATCGCCGCCCGAGCCGCCGCCGCGCCGGTCGAGGATGTCGTCGATACCCAGCAGGTACGCGACCTGGCCCGCGACGCCCGGCTGAACCCCCGCTACACCTTCGACGTCTTCGTGATCGGCCCCAGCAACCGCTTCGCGCACGCCGCGGCGCTCGCCGTTGCCGAGTCTCCGGCCCAGGCATACAACCCGCTCTTCATCCATGGATCCACAGGGCTGGGGAAAACCCACCTGCTGCAGGCGATCGGCCAGTACGTGCTCTCCCAGCACGCCAACCTGCGCGTGCGATACGTCACGACCGAGACGCTGATGAACGAGTTTGTCGACGCTTTGCGGGAGAAAAAGATCGTCGCGTTCAAACAGCGCTATCGCACCGCGGACGTTCTGCTCGTCGACGACATCCAGTTCCTGGAAGGCAAGGAGAACCTCCAGGAGGAATTCTTCCACACCTTCAACACCCTTTACGAGGCCGGCAAGCAGATCGTGATCGCCTCCGATCGGGCGCCCAAGAAGCTGGCCACCCTGGAGGAGCGGCTGCGCACTCGCTTCGAATGGGGTCTGACCACCGACGTGCAGCCACCGGACGTGGAGACGCGGCTGGCCATCCTGCGCAAGAAGGTGATCACGGAGAACCTGCGGATCTCCGACCCGGAGGTGCTCGCCTACATCGCCGAGCGGGTGGCCACGAACATCCGCGAACTGGAGGGCGCGCTCACCCGCGTCATCGCCTACGCGTCGCTGACCGGCCGGCCGATCTCGGCCGACGTCGCCCGCGAGGTGTTGAAGGACCTGTTCCCGGACGGGGCGGCGCGGCCGATCACGATCGAGCAGATCCAGACGGCGGTGTGCGAGACGTTCCGCGTCAGCCTGAGCGACCTGAAGGGCGACCGGCGCAGCCACGACATCGTCTATCCGCGCCAGATTGCCATGTACCTGGCGCGCGAGCTCACCGACGTCTCGCTGCCCAAGATCGGCGCCAAGTTCGGCGGCCGCGACCACTCCACGGTGATCCACGCCAAGGACAAGATCTCGAAGCTTCTGACCGTCGATCGCGAGGCCTTCAACCTGGTCCAGGATCTGACCGCCCGCATCAAGCAGTCCCGGTGACCCGGCAGGAGGCTGTGGACGGCCCGGTATCCATCCCCCCGATCTGTGGATCGATGGGGGCCGCCGGCAGCTTCGACTGCCGCACGGTGGATAGGCACCCCGCCGTCCCCGGATCTGTCACCGGCCCGTTTTTCCTTCCGTGCGGGGATTTCGGCGCTTATCCCCGCCGTCCACACCCCCTATCTCTATAACCTTCTTCTCTTAACCAGTAAAAGCCGTAACCCCCGAGGAGTCATCTCGACATGAAGATCGTGTGCCCCCAGGACAGCCTGCTTGCACAGCTCCAGATCGCCGCGCGCGCCGTCTCTCAGCGATCGACTGTCCAGATTCTCTCCGGGATCCTGGTGCGGGCTGAGGCGGACGGCCGCCTGGAGCTTGCCGCCACCGACATGGAGCTCTCGCTGCGCGTCGGTCTGGAGGCCACCGTCGAGGAGCCCGGCTCGACCGTCATCCCGGGACGCCTGCTCGCCGACATCGTTCGGGCCCTCCCCGACGAGCCGGTGACGATCGAGCAGCCTGCCGGATCGGGGACGGTGCGGATCGCCTGCGGCTCGAGCGAGTACACGCTGCACACCCAGGGCGCCGAGGACTTCCCGCACCTGCCCGACGCCTCGGGGACGCCGTTTGCGATCGGGCGGGAGGCGTTTGTCGACACCGTCGGCCACGTCTCGCGGGCGGCATCGCGGGACGAGTCGCGGCCGGTGCTGACCGGTGTCCTGATCGAGTTCGCAAGCGGCGCCGTGACCATGGCGGCGACCGACAGCTACCGGCTCTCGGTGAAGCACTCGCCGCTCGAGGGGGTGACGGCGGATGCCCAGGCGATCGTCCCCGCCCGGGCGCTCCAGGAGCTGTCGCGGGTCGCCGCCGGCGAGTCGCTGAACATGCTGATCGGCGAGAACCAGGTGCTCTTCGGAAGTGACGGGATCTGGCTCTCCGCCCGCCGGATCGACGGCCAGTTCCCGAACTGGCGGCAGCTCATCCCGCAGTCCTTCGAGCATGAGATCGCGATCGCCCGAACCGAGTTGGCCGACGTCGTCCGGCGGGTCTCCCTGATGGCGCAGCGCAACCTGCCGCTGCGGCTGGCCTTCGACCAGGGCAGTCTGACGGTGAGTGCGCAGACGCAGGACGTCGGCGAGGCCCGCGAATCGGTCCCGGTCGACTTCCACGGCGACCGGCTGGAGATCGGGTTCAACGCGGAGTTTCTGCGCGACGGCATCGACAGCGTGCACGGCGACAACCTGCGCCTGCGCCTGATCAGCCCGCTTCGGCCGGGCCTCCTGCAGGGCGACGACGAGTCGTTCTCGTACCTGATCATGCCGATCCGGCTCTCATCCTGAGTCCGGCCGGCGGCGGCGAGCGATGCGCGTCGACGCGGTCCGTGGCACCAACTTCCGCTGCTACCGGCGCCTCGAGCTGGCGCTCCAGCCGGGCCTGGTCGGCGTCGTCGGCCCGAATGGGGCGGGCAAGACCAGCCTGCTCGAGCTGATCCACTTCGGCTGCCTGGGGTACTCGCCGCGCACCTCCAACGATCGCCGCCTGGTCACCTTCGACGCCCAGGTGCTGCGCGCCGAGGTGGATGCCCTGCTGGCGTCTGGCCCGGTCTCGGCGGCGGTCGGGTATGCGCCTGGCGAGCCCAAGCGGGCGACGCTCGACGGCGCCCCGGTGCGGACGATCGAGCGCCTTCTGCCGCGCTTCCCGGTGCTCGTGTTCACCCCTGACCGGCTGCGCCTGGTGCAGGGCCCGCCGGCGCTGCGGCGCAGCTACTTCGACCGCGTGGTCGTGCGCCTGTGGCCCGCGCTCGCCCAGCTGCCGGCGGAGTATGCGCGCGCGCTCGCCCAGCGAAACCATCTCCTGCGCCGCGTCCGTGCGGGGGCCACGGGGCCGGCCGCCCTCGATCCCTGGGACGAGTTGGTGGCGCGCTCCGGCTCCGCCCTCTCGGCCGCCCGTGGACGTCTCTGCTCGCGCCTCGGGCCAGGGCTGGCCGAGCGCATGCGAGAGCTCGGCGGCGAGCCGCCCGCCGATCCGCTCCGCCTGCACGGGGACGGCCCGGCGGCGGAGCCGGAGCTGCTGGCCGCCCTGCGCGAGCGCCGAGGCCGCGACATCGACCGGGCGAGCACCGGCGCCGGGCCGCACCTGGATGACTACGAGCTGGTGGACGGTGGCCGCGACCTGCGCCAGTTCGGCTCCCAGGGCGAGCAGCGGCGGGTGCTCCTGGCGCTGATCCTGGCCGAGGCCGACCTGATCGAAGCCGAGCGCGACGAGCAGCCGCTGCTCCTTTTGGACGACGTCACCGGCGAGTTCGATGCCGGCCGCCGGAGCCTGCTGCTGGATGCGGTTGGGCGCTTCCAGCAGGCGCTTCTGACCACCACAGACGCGGCCGACCTGGGCGATGCGCCGGCGGCGGTGATCACCGTCCGCGACGCTACCGTCCGCATAGCATGAGCGACCTGCGCCGGATCGACTCGCTGCTGCCCGGCCTCCCGGGCGGCCGCCGCGACGAGACTGCGGCCGCGGCGCGCGCGGTCTGGCCGCGTGCCGCGGGTGAGCAGGTGGCCCGCAACAGTCACCCGATCCGCATGACCGGCGACGTTCTGGTCGTCCACTGCACCAGCTCGACCTGGGCGGCGGAGTTGACGATGCTGAGCGGCCAGGTACTGGCGGCTCTCGCCGCCGAGATGGGCGCGGCGGCGCCGGCCGGCCTGCGCTTCGAGGTCGGCGAGTTGCCTCAGGCGGCGCCTGCAGCGGCGGATGAGGTGGTGGCGGTGGCTCCCGACCGCGGCCGCCTCAGGCGGGCCCGCAGGATCGCCGAGGGGCTCCCCGAAGGCACTCTCCGCGATGCCGTCGAGCGCGCCTACGCCACGTCGCCCGAAGCCGATTCGTGACAGGTTTGTGGCGCCCGGCACCGGCCGTTCCGGGGTACCCGTCTGGTAAACTACCAATTGCTCGTTTATCGCCTATTCACGCGGGTTTTCATTGACTCAATCCGGGTACGACGCCAAAGACATAACGGTTCTCGAGGGCCTCGAAGCGGTTCGCCGCAGGCCCAGCATGTACATCGGCTCGACCGGTACCCGCGGGCTTCATCACCTGGTTACCGAAGTCATCGACAACAGCGTCGACGAGGCGCTGGCGGGCCGCTGCGACCACATCGTTGCGGTGATCGCACCCGACAACCGGGTGACCATCACCGACAACGGCGCCGGCATCCCGGTGGCGGTGATGCCCGAACTCGGTCTGCCGGCCGCCGAGGTGGTGCTGACCAAGCTGCACGCCGGAGGCAAGTTCGGCGGTGACGGCTACAAGGTGTCCGGTGGCCTGCATGGGGTCGGCATCTCGGTCGTGAACGCGCTCTCCGAGGACCTCCGGCTCGAGATCCACCGCGATGGCCACGTGTGGCGGCAGGGCTTCGAGCGCGGCGAGCCGCGAGGCCCGCTGGAGAAGGGGGAGAAGACCGACATCACCGGCACCACGATCTCCTTCCTGGCCGATAGCGAGATCTTCGAGGAGACCGAGTACTCGTTCGAGACGCTGGCCCAGCGGATGCGCGAGATGGCATTCCTGACCCGCGGCCTGCGCATCGAGTTGATCGACGAGCGGGCCGGCGGCGAGCGGGCCGACTTCTGCTTCGAAGGCGGGATCAGCGACTTCGTCGCCTACGTGAACGAGGGCAAGGAGCGGGTTCACAAGACGATCATCTACTTCGAGAGCGACGCCGAGGACGGCGAGGTCGAGGTCGCGATGCAGTGGAACGGGAGCTTCGTCGAGTCGACGTTCTCGTTTGCCAACAACATCAACACCCACGAGGGCGGGAGCCACCTGTCCGGGTTCAAGGCGTCGCTGACGCGCACGCTCAACGAGTACGCGCGCGAGAAGGGCCTGCTCAAGGACAAGGAGGAGCCGCTCACCGGCGACGACTGCCGGGAGGGCCTGGCCGCCGTCGTCTCCGTGAAGCTGCGCGAGCCGCAGTTCGAGGGGCAGACCAAGACCAAGCTCGGCAATGCCTCCATCCGGGGGCTGGTCGAGAGCGTCTGCAACGCCAACCTGAGCCGCTTCCTGGAGGAGAACCCGACCGAGGCGAAGGCGATCGTGAGCAAGCTGATCGCCGCCAGCCGCGCGCGCCAGGCGGCGCGCAAGGCGCGCGACCTGATCCGCCGCAAGTCGGCCCTGGGCGGCGGCGGCCTCCCCGGCAAGCTCGCCGACTGCTCGCTCAACGACCCCGGCTCGACCGAGCTCTACCTGGTCGAGGGCGACAGCGCCGGCGGCTCGGCCGTCGAGGCGCGTGACCGAAGCTTCCAGGCCATCCTGCCCCTGCGCGGGAAGATCATCAACGTCGAGAAGGCGCGCATCAACAAGGTGCTCTCGAACAACGAGATCCAGGCCATGATCACGGCCATCGGCACCGGCATCGGCGAGGAGTTCAACAAGGATACGGCGCGCTACCACAAGGTCGTCCTGACGTGCGATGCGGACACCGACGGCGCCCACATCCGCACGCTCATCCTGACCTTCCTCTTCCGGCACATGAAGGAGCTGATCGAGGCCGGCTACGTGTACATCGCACAGCCGCCCCTGTACCGGCTCAAGGTGGGCAGCGATGAGCGGTACTTCGAGAAGGAGCACCAGCTCGAGGAGTGGCTGATCCGGGAGCGGCTGCCCAAGATCGAGGTCCGCGATCGGGCAGGCCAGGTGCTGCGGCTTACCGAAGCCCGGCTGCAGCGGTTCCAGCGTGCGGCCAAGGAATACGAGGGCTGGGCTGCCAAGCTGAAGGAGCAGTTCGGGGCGGAGCCGGTCAACTACATCAAGGACCACCGGCTGATCGAGCACGAGATCGCCGATCTGGCTGCGCTGGAGGCGTACGTCGAGAGCGGGGTTCCCGAGGACGAGCCGCACCGGGTCGAGCTGGTGGAGCGGCTGGACGACGGCCTGCGCCTGAAGGTGACCGAGAAGAGCACCGGCTCGTCGCGCACCAGCGTCTTCCCGCTCGCGCTCTTTCAGAGCTCCGTGTACGCGAACCTGCGGGCGACCCATGCCCGGCTGGTCGAAGCGATCGGCCTGTCGCCGTTCGAGATGCGCATGAACAAGGTCCTCGAGCAGGTCTTCACCTTCGAGGCCTTCCGGCCGGCGCTGCTCGACCTGGCCAAGGAGGGCCTCAACCTGCAACGCTTCAAGGGCCTGGGCGAGATGAACCCGGAGCAGCTCTGGGAGACGACGATGAACCCGGAGAACCGCGTCCTGCAGCAGGTGTCGGTGGAAGACGCCGCGGCCGCCGACGAGGTGTTCTCGATGCTGATGGGGGATCAGGTGGAGCCGCGCCGGGACTTCATCGAGCGCGGTGCCCGCGATGTCAGGTTCCTGGACGTCTGAGATGAACGTCGTCCGACCAGAGCCGCGACCGCGCAAGGACTGGGGCTAGAAGATGGCGTTCGATACGCTGGACGGCGGCCGCGTCGAGCAGCGCGAGCTCGCCGAGGAGATGCGGGCGAGCTACCTCGACTACGCCATGAGCGTGATCGTCGGGCGCGCCCTGCCCGACGTCCGGGACGGCCTGAAGCCTGTGCACCGGCGGGTGCTGTTCGCAATGAGCGAGCGAGGGTTGCAGCCCGGCCGGCCGTACGCCAAGTGCGCCGCAGTGGTCGGGGACGTCCTCGGGAAGTACCACCCGCACAGTGACACGGCTGCCTACGACACGCTCGTCCGCATGGCCCAGTGGTTCTCGCTTCGCCACCCGCTGGTGGACGGCCAGGGCAACTTCGGAAACCAGGACGGCTACTCGGCTGCGGCGATGCGCTACACGGAGTGCAGGCTCGCCCGCCTGGCCACCGAGATGCTGCGCGACATCGACGCCAACACCGTCGATTTCATCCCCAACTACGACGGCCGTCACCGGGAGCCGCTGGTGCTCCCGTCCCGCTTCCCCAACCTACTGGTTAATGGGTCGGCCGGCATCGCGGTCGGCATGGCCACCAACATTCCGCCGCACAACCTGGTCGAGACGATCGACGCCTGTATCGAGCTGATCGACAACCCGGCGGCCACGCTGGACGACCTGATGCGGCACGTCAAGGGCCCGGATTTCCCCACCGGCGCCACGGTGATGGGACTGTCCGGGATCCGTGAGGCCTATGAGACCGGCCGCGGCCGGGTGGTCATGCGCGCGCGGGTGCACACCGAGGAGCTCAAGGGAGGGCGCTCGGCGATCATCGTCACCGAGATGCCCTACCAGGTGAAGCGGGACGGCGACGACGGCGTCATCCGCAAGATCGCCGACCTCGTCGAGTCCAAGGTGCTGCGCGAGGTGTCGGACGTCAACAACCACTCGGATCGCAACGGCACCCGCATCGTGATCGAGCTGAAGCGAGACGCGGTGCCGAAGGTCGTCCTCAACAAGCTGTTCAAGCACACCCCGCTGCAGACCACGTTCGGGGTCAACATGGTGGCGCTGGTGGACGGCGTCAACCCCCGCACGCTGTCGCTGAAGCAGGTGCTGGTGCACTACCTCGACCATCAGAAGGAGGTCGTCACCCGGCGCACCAAGGACGAGCTCGACCGCGCCGAGCGGCGGGCCCATGTGCTCCAGGGCTACCTGATCGCGCTCGACCACCTGGACGAGGTGATCGCGCTGATCAGAGCGGCGGACGACACCGAGACGGCTCGCGCCGGCCTGATGGAGCAGTTCGGGCTGAGCGAGATCCAGGCCCAGGCGATCCTGGACATGCGCCTGCGGGCGCTCACCGGGCTGGAGCGGAAGCGCGTCAAGGACGAGCACGACGACCTCATGGAGCGGATCGCCGAGCTGCGCGAGATCCTGGCCGACGAGGCGAAGCTGATGGCGCTGATCCGCGAGGAGCTCCTGGAGGTCAAGGAGCAGCACGGGGATGCCCGGCGCACCGAGATCCTGCCCGCCGAGGGCGAGATCGACCTCGAGCAGCTGATCGCCGAGGAGGACATGGTCATCTCGGTGACCGCCTCTGGCTACATCAAGCGGATCGCGCTCTCGGCGTATCGCACCCAGGGCCGCGGCGGCGTCGGCGTGATCGGCATGGACACCAAGGAGGACGACTACATCGAGCATCTCTTCGTCGCCTCCACCCATGACTACCTGCTGTTCTTCACGAGCGTGGGCAAGGTGTACCGCGTCAAGGTGCACGAGCTGCCCACCGGCAACCGCCAGTCCAAGGGCCGCGCGCTGGTCAATGTGCTGCCGCTGCGCCAGGACGAGCGCGTGATGGCGGTGATCGACACCCGCGACTACTCGGAGGGCAAGTACCTGCTTTTCGCAACCCGCAAGGGGATCGTCAAGAAGACGGAATTCCGCGCCTATGACACCGTGCTCAAGGCGGACGGCATCATCGCGCTCAAGATCCGTGAGGGCGACGAGCTGATCGGTGTGCGGCTGACGAACGGTGATGACGACGTGCTGATGGTGTCGCGCAACGGCTCGGCGGTGCGCTTCAACGAGTCCGACGCGCGACCGATGGGCCGCGACACGAGCGGCGTCGCGGGCATGAAGCTGCGCTCGGGCGACGAGGTCATCGCGGTCGAGATCGCGCGCGACGACCAAGACCTCCTGGTGGTGACCGAGAACGGGTTCGGCAAGCGCACCCGGGTCGAGGAGTACCCGACCAAGGGCCGCGGGACGATGGGCGTGCTGACCATCCGCTACACGGAGGCGCGCGGCCGCCTGGCCGGAGCGATGATCGTCCGCGACGGCTACGAGGTGATGCTGATCTCACAGGACGGGACGGTCATCCGGACGTCCGCCGACGGGATCTCGCGAATGGGACGCTCGACGCAGGGCGTGCGCCTGATGAACCTGCGCGGCGAGGACAAGGTGTCCAGCCTGGCCCGGGTCACCGAGCCGCAGGGGGCACCCGCGGCGGTTGCCGACGCCCTGGCGTCGGACGAGTCGGAGGACGGGCCGCCGGACGAGCCGCCGCCGGCCGACTGACCGGCGGTCTCAGCGAAGCGTCGCGGCCGCGGTCTCCGGGTCGACGACGTTCACCCAGATGCCGGCGCCCAGCTCGACCGACGCGGGAACCGTGATCCGCGGGGTGATCTCGACGTGCCAGTGGAAGTTGGCGACGCCGGCCGGCGCGGTCTTCAGGACGGCGTTCCAGTCCAGCTCCTGCCCCAGTGCCGCCCGCAGGCGGGCGACGGCGTCGCGCAGCGCCCGGGCCAGCGCCCCGGCGTCCGGCGGCTCGGGAACGTGCTCGTCCGGGACGAGCCAGGTCTCGTAGGGCATCCGGCTCCAGTACGGGCAGAACGTCCTGATCCCGTCATCGTGGCAGACGAGCAGCGCGTCCTCCACGGGCCGGCAGAGCGGGCAGCCGGCGGCGATCGCCGCCACCGCCAGCTCGACCAGCGGCGGGACATCGGCGAATGGGACGATCTGCGAGTGCGAGTGTTCGAGTGAGGCGCCGGCGCCCGCTCCCTCGTTCACACACGCCATCACCCAGGCGGCGCCGCGGCGCCGGTGCTCCGCGGCTCGCAAGCGCCACGCTTCGACGACCAGCTCGAGCACCTCAGGTGCGACGTCCTCCAGCGACAGCCGGTGCTCGGGCCCGTGCACCACCACCTCCTGCCCGGTCATCGCCGGAAACTTGTTCGGTACCACGCGAACCGTCCAGCCAGGGCTGTCCGGCAGGTCGCCGGCCCGTCCCAGGGCGAGCGTTTCGGGTGGCGTCTGGGACTCGTGGCCCTCGCAGAACGGGCAGTCGGTCGCCGCGGCCACCCGGGTTGTCCGGCCGAGTGCCCCGGGGCGCGCCCGACGGCCGGGCGCAATCACGCACTGGACGCCCGTCAGCGGATTGCTGCGCAGGGCTATTCGGTGTCGCCCTTCCCGGCGAGCGCGCGCAGCAGGTCGAGCGGGATGGGCAGGATGGTCGTCGTGTTGTTCGACGCCGCGACCTCGATCAGCGTCTGCAGGTAGCGCAGTTGGAGGGCGATCGGATACTGGGCGAGAACGCCCGCGGCGTCGCTCAGCTTGGCGGACGCCTGGAACTCGCCCTCGGCGGCGATGACCTTCGCCCGCCGCTCGCGTTCGGCCTCCGCCTGGCGGGCCATCGCGCGCTGCATTCCAGTCGGGATCTCGACATCTCGCACCTCGACCACGCTGACCTTGATCCCCCAGGGAGCCGTCTGCTCGTCGATGATCTTCTGGAGGATCTGGTTGATCTTGTCGCGCTCGGACAGGAGCTCGTCGAGGCTGTGTTGGCCGAGCACGCTCCGAAGCGTGGTCTGACCGATCTGGAGCGTGGCCTGGCTGTAGTCCACCACCTCCACAATTGCCGCGGTCGGGTCGATCACGCGGAAGTAGGCGACGGCGTTCACCCGCGCGGGCACGTTGTCCTTGGTGATCACGTCCTGGGGCGGGACGACCAGCGTCACCGTCCGCAGGTCAACCCGCACCATCCGGTCGACCGCCGGGATCAGGAAGAAGAGACCGGGCCCCTTGGCGTTTCCCAGAAGCCGGCCCAGCCGGAACACCACACCGCGCTCGTACTCGCGAAGGATGCGCACTGCTGCCGCGACGAGGGCGAGCAGGAACGCGACGAACACCACCAGAATCACCACGCCGGCGAGCGTCAGAGACGACGAGAGCACGATCATGGGATAGGACCTCCTCCGTCCGGCTCCTCGGTTTGGCTGACATGCAGCACCAGCCCTTCCACTTCACGGATGACCACCGGTGCGCCTGCCGGCACCGCCACATCGGCCTCGGCCCGCCAAAGCTCGCCGTGGACGAACACCTGGCCGTCCGGGGTCAGCGGCGTTCGGGCGACGCCGGTCAGGCCGAGCATGGCGGGGGCGCCGCCGCCCCACCGCGAGGGCGGCCGCCGCCGCGCCGCCAGCACCTTGGTCGCAACCGTCGCCAGAGCGACGCCGAAGGCGGCCCCCAGGCCGATCACCAGCAGCGGCGAGACCCCCGCGCCGCCGCTCGGGGTGCGGAACAGCATCAGGCCGCCGACGCAGATCGCGATCACTCCCGAGAGCCCGACCAACCCGTGGCTGGTGACGAACGCCTCCAGCAGCAGCAGCGCTACGCCGAAGGCGATCAGGGCCGCGCCGGCCCAGTTGATGGGGACGACGGAGAATCCGAAGAGCGCGAGCACGAGACAGACGAGGCCCAGTGTGCCGGGCAGGATGACCCCCGGGTGGAACGCCTCGTAGGCCAGCCCGCCGAGGCCCGCCAGGAAGAGGATGTAGAGCAGGTTGGGGTCGATCAGGATGTTCAGCAGCTGGAGCGTCCACGGCATGTCGTACGTCTGCACCTCGGCGTTCGCGGTGTGCAGGACGATCGGCTTGGCGACGTACGTCGTGGTGGTGCCGTCGATCTTCTGGAGGAGCGCCGGGAGGTTCGGTGCAAGGAACTCGACCAGGTTCTGGTGCAGCGCCTCGGTGTCGGTGAACTCCTTCGCCTCGCTGACGATCTCGACCGCCGCCTGGGCGTTCCGGCCGTGACTCTGGGCGAGCGACTGCATCTGCTTCTCGGAGTCGTTGAGGATCTTCCGGCGTAGGTCGGAGCCGATGTTCTGGCCATTCGACTGGATCGGCGTGGCGGCGCCGATGTGGGTCGCCGGGGCCATCGCGGTCAGGTCGGAGCCCATCGCGATCACCGACCCGGCGGATGCGGCCCGCGCCCCCGCCGGCGAGACGTAGACGATCACCGGCACCGGCGATGCCAGCTCGTCCTGAACGATCTGGTTCATCGAAGTCGAGTCGCCGCCCGGCGTGTCCATCAGGATCACCAGCGCCGCCGCGTGGTCGTCCCGGGCGCGGTTGATGGAGTCCGAGACGAAGCTCGCCGAGACCGGGTTGATCTCGGTGTTCAGGGTGATCGCCAGGACGAGCGGGCGGCCGCTGGTGGCGCCGGCCGGGCCCGGTGCCGCCCCTCCCGCCGCAAGGCAGGCGAGCAATGCCGGCAGGAGCAGTCGCCGCATACGTGAATCGTACTCTGCGACGGCTGCGGGAGCTGGTCGCGGGTCAGGCCAGGGTGACGCCGGTCGCCTCGGCGGAGGAGAGCGCCCGCCCGTCCAGCAGCAGGCGGCCGCGGTCGTCGACGCCGCGGCAGACACCCGTTGTACCGTCGCCGAGCGTGATCCGCCGGCCGCGCAGCCCGTCCCGCTCGAGACCCCCGAAGCCGTCCCGCTCGAACGATCGAAAGCGCTCCTCGAGCCGCTCCAGGATGTCCGCCAGAAGCGCCGCCCGGTCGACCGGCTGCCCGCGCTCCAAACGAAGGGAGGTTGCCGGAATCCGGGTTTCCTCGGGCAGCTCGCCCGGCCCGGCGTTCACGTTCACGCCGACGCCCAGGACGAGCGTCTGCCCGCGCAGCTCGGCCAGCACCCCGGCGAGCTTGCGGCCGCCGGCCATGACGTCGTTCGGCCACTGCACGACCGCGGACGGCAGCGTCGCCTCGCAAACGGCCTCCGCCGCGACCAGCGAGAACGGCGGCAGCTCCTCGACCGCCGTTCGCGGTTCCAGCGCCAGCGAGAAGAGGACGTCTCGGCCGTGCGGGCTCTCCCAGGTCTGGCCACTTCGTCCGCGGCCGGCGGACTGGGCCTCACAGGCGGCTACGCCACCATGCGGGAGAGACCGGGCCAGCTCCTGCGTGGACGGGCATACGTCGCGCCAGACGTAGGGCCGTCCGAACGCCCCGCGGAGCAGCGGGTCGACGAGTTCAGGACGGAGCGTGCCACTCATGGGCTCACTAGAATAGGCGCCCATGCGCTCGCAACCGAACCGCGGGTCGGCGCGTCTGACGCTCGGAGACCGGGCATGCGATCACGTCGCCTATCCAACCCTGAGCGACCTGGTGCTGGCGGTGCGGGCTCGCGACGGCGACCGGCTGGCGCTGGAGACGCTGGTCGAGCGCCACTCGCCGAGCGTGCGCCGGCTGGCAGGCTACCTGCTCTCCGATCCGCAGGACGCCGAGGATGCGGCCCAGGAGGCGCTGGCCAAGCTGTGCACGCGGATCGGCCAGTTCCGGGGCGAGTCGCAGTTCGCGACCTGGCTGTACAGCCTGGTGGCGAACACCTGCCGCGACCTCGGCGAGCGGCAGCGCCGCCGCCGCCATCAGTCGCTCGAAGGTGTTGCCGAGCCCGCGGGCCGGGACGAGCCGGCCGACCTGGCGTTTCAGCGCGAGCAGCGGCGGGAGCTGACGCGGCGGCTGGCCGAGCTCTCGAACGAGCAGCGGCACGTGATGGTCATGAAGGACGTGCTGTCCCTGTCCTACGAGGAGATCGCCGGGGTGCTGCGGATGCCGGTGGGCACGGTCAAGTGCCATGCCCATCGCGGCCGCCTGCGGATGCGCAAGGCGTTCGACGGGTTGCGCCAGGCGGCCGGCGCGTGACGCCTGTCGTGCGGCCCCCGCTCGACCGGGCCGCGATCCAGGAGATCATTCCCCACCGCGACCCCTTCCTGCTGGTGGACGAGGTGACCGAGCTGGAGCCAGGGGCGCGGGCGGCCGGCCGCTATCACGTACGCGCCGACGCCTGGTACCTGCGCGGCCACTTCCCCGGAAACCCGATCATGCCGGGCGTCCTGCAGGTGGAGGCGCTGGCGCAGGTGGGCGCGATCTGCGGGCTCTCGCACCCCGACTACGCGGGCCGGCTCGCGCTCTTCGCAGGTATCGATGAGGTGCGCTTCAAGCGCATCGTCCGGCCCGGTGATGTGCTCGACCTGGAATGCGCGATCACCCGCCTGCGCGGGCCGGTTGGGAAGGCCGACGTGCGGGCCTCGGTGGACGGCGGGCTCGCCTGCCGCGGGGTCATCACCTTCGCGCTCGCCGAGGCGGCCGAGTGATCGCAGCCTGCAGGGGCGGCGTCGAGGTGCTCGGCGTCGGCGCCTACACCCCCGAACGGATCATGCCGAATGCTGAGATCGCGCAGACGGTGGACACCTCCGACGAGTGGATCGCGAGTCGCACCGGAATTCGCGAACGGCGCATCGCCGCCGACCACCAGGGAACGTCCGACCTGGGTCTGGAGGCCGCCCGAGCGGCGCTCGACCATGCCGGCGTCGACCCCGCCGAGCTGGACGCGATCGTGGTTGCGACGGCGAGCCCGGACTGCTACTTCCCGTCCACCGCGTCACTGATCGGGAGCCGTCTGGGAGCGGCCCGGGCGGCGTGCTTCGACGTCTCGGCCGCCTGCACCGGATTCGTCTACGCGCTTGCGCAGGCCTACAGCCAGGTCGCCTCCGGCTTTGCCGACACCGTGCTGGTTGTGGGGAGCGAGGTTTTCTCCCGGCTTCTCGACTGGTCTGACCGATCGACGTGTGTGCTCTTCGGCGACGGTGCCGGCGCTGTCGTTGTCGGGAACCGCAGCGGGACCCGCGGCATGCTGGGCTTCGAACTGGGGTCGGACGGGTCGGGCGGCGACCTGCTCTCGGTCGCCGCGGCCGGCCACCGGCCGGCCGGCCAGTCGCCGTTCGTGCAGATGGACGGGCCGCAGGTGTACCGCTTTGCGACCACCGTCAGCGTCGAGTCGGCCGAGCGGGCACTCGAGGCGGCGGGCCTGAAAGTGGGCGACGTCGACCTCTTCGTGCCTCACCAGGCGAACCAGCGGATCATCGACCACGCGGCCAGGCGTCTCGGGATCCCCGACGACAAGGTAGTGTCCAATGTCGCTCGCTACGGGAACACATCGGCGGCCTCGATCCCGATTTGCCTCAACGAGGCCGTCCACGGCGGCCGGCTGACCGCCGGCGACATCGTCCTGATGACGGGCTTCGGCGGCGGCCTCCTGTGGGGCTCGTGCGTGATGGAATGGACACTTCCGAGTACGAAGGAGCAGGGATGACCAAGATCGCGTTCTGCTTCCCTGGCCAGGGCAGCCAGCGCGCGGGCATGGGACGGGAGCTGGCCGCCGCCTTCCCGGCGTCGGCGGCGGTCTACGCAGAGGCATCCGAGGAGCTCGGCTTCGACCTTGGCGAGCTGTGCTTCCACGCGCCGCTGGAGGAGCTCTCGCGGACCGAGCTGACGCAGCCCGCTCTGGTCGCCACGTCGCTGGCGGCGCTGCGCGCGGTCGAGGAGCGGCTGGGCGTCACACCGGACGTGGTGGTCGGGCACAGCGTCGGGGAGTACGCGGCCATCGCCGCCGCCGGGAGCGTCAGCGTGAAAGAGGTGACGCGGCTCGTGCGCGAGCGCGGCCTGGCGATGTCCGAGGCTCGCGCCGAGGGCGCCATGGCGGCAGTCCTGGGGCTGCCTGACGCCGACGTGGAGCGGCTCTGCGCCGAGCACGGGGATGTCTGGCCGGCGAACTACAACTGCCCCGGCCAGCTCGTGATCTCCGGCCGCGAGGCGGCGGTCTTGCGGGTTGGCGAGCAGGCGCGGGAACTGGGCGCAAAGGTCGTCCGGCTGCGGGTGTCGGGCGCATTCCATAGCCCACTGGTGGAGGACGCCGCGCATCGGCTGGAGCCTGCCCTGCGGGCGGTCAGCTTCGGCGAGCTGCGCACGCGGTTCATGTCCACCGTGTCCTCCAAGCTGGAGACGGTGGACCGTGTCCCCGGCCTCCTGATCGAGCAGCTGACTGCGCCGGTGCGGTTCACCCAGGCGGTGCAGAACCTGGTCTCGGACGGCGTCCGGACGTTCGTCGAGGTGGGCGCCGGAAGCGTGCTCTCGGGGCTTGTCAAGCGCATCGACCGCTCGGTCACCGCGGTCTCGATCGCGACCCCGGACGACATCGATGCGGCGGAGGGGTCGATTGCCCGAGCGTGATCTCGAGGGCAGGGTGGCGCTGGTCACCGGAGGGTCGCGCGGCATCGGGGCGGCGGTGTCGAGCGAGCTGGCGGCAGCCGGCGCCGAGGTGGCGCTCAACTACGTCGCGGGCGCTGAGGCGGCGGAGGCGCTGGTCGAGGAGATCGCCGGGCGGGGCGGCAGCGCCCGCGCCATGCAGGGCGATATCTCGACGGCTGCCGGGGCGACCGCGCTGGTCGAGCAGGTGGAGTCGGAGGTCGGACCGATCGCGATCCTTGTCAACAACGCCGGGATCACCCGCGACAACCTGATCATGAAGCTCGACGACGACGACTGGCACAAGGTGATCGACACCAACCTGGGCGGCGCCTTCTTCGCCTGCCGGGCGGTGGCAAGGCCGATGCTGAAACGGCGCGCCGGGGCCATCGTCAACATGTCGTCGGTCGTCGGCGTGCGCGGAAACGCCGGGCAGACCAACTATGCCGCGTCCAAGGCGGGCCTGATCGGCCTCACCAAGGCGCTTGCCAAGGAGCTCGGCACCCGCGGCATCCGTGTGAATGCCATCGCCCCCGGGTACATCGAGACGGCGCTCACGGATGCGCTCCCGGAGGCTGCCCGGGAAGCGATCCTGGCGTCGACCCCGCTGGGCCGCCTGGGCCGCCCCGAGGACGTGGCGGCGGCGGTACGGTTCCTGGTCTCGGACGCGGCGGGCTTCGTGACGGGGGACGTGCTGGCGGTGGACGGAGGGCTTGGAGCGTGAGCGCAAACGGCAGGCGGCGGGTGGTCGTGACCGGGCTCGGGATGGTCAGCCCATGCGGGCTGACCGTCGAGGAGACCTGGGACAACGTCCGTAACGGGCGGTCAGGTGTCGACCGCGTGAGCGGGTTCGAGATGCCCGAGGGCTGCGTCAACATCGCCGGCCAGGTACGCGGATTCGACCCTGCCGAGTACATCGACCGCAAGACGATCAGGCGCACCGACCGCTTCGCCCACCTGTCACTGGCCGCGGCCGCGCAGGCAATCGCCGACGCCGATCTGGACGTCCAGGCCGATGCCGCCCGCATCGGTTGCTCGATCGGCACCGGCATCGGCGGCCTGTCCACGCAGGAGATCGCCCACGCCAAGCTCTTCGAGGCGGGCCCCGATCGCCTGTCGCCGTTCTGGGTGACCGCCCTGATCGCCAACATGGGTGCCGCCGAGGTCTCGATGATGTACGGCACGAAGGGGCCGCTGACAACCGAGTGCACCGCCTGCGCCGCCTCCAACATGTCGATCGGGAACGCGCTCATGTACATCCGGGCGGGGATGGCGGATGCGATGCTGGCGGGCGGCGTCGAGGCACCGGTGGTGCGACTGGCGCTGGGCGGCTTCGGCACGATGCGAGCGCTTTCCCGCCGGCTCGACGACCCGCAGGGGGCGAGCCGGCCCTTTGACGCCGGCCGCGACGGGTTCGTGCTCTCCGAGGGCTCGGCCGTGCTGGTGCTGGAGGAGTTGGAGCGTGCCCAGGGGCGGGGGGCGCGGATCATGGGCGAGCTGCTCGGCTACGGGCTGTCCTCGGACGCCCATCATCTGACCGAGCCCGATCCGGTGGGCGAGAGCCCGGCCCGCGCGATGCGGATGGCGATCGACGACGCCGGCGTCACCCCGGCCGATATCCAGTACGTGAACGCGCACGCCACGTCGACCCCGGTCGGTGACTCGGGCGAGACGCGGGCGCTCAAGCTCGCGCTCGGCGAGGAGCATGCGCGGCAGGTGCCGATCTCCGCCACCAAGGGCGTCACGGGGCACATGCTGGGCGCGGCCGGCGCGATCGAGGCCGGCTTCACGCTGCTCGCCATGCGGGACGGGTTCCTGCCGCCCACGATCAACCAGACCGATCCCGATCCCGACTGCGACCTCGACTACGTGCCGAACGTGGGCCGCAGCGCCGATGTCGAGTATGCGGTGTCGAACTCGTTCGGGTTTGGCGGGCACAACGCCGTGCTGGTCCTGCGACGGTGGCCCGGCCCATAACGGGCCGAACGTCCGCAACCTTTCCCGGGGCTGTATCGTCCGGGGGTCCAGGTTCACGTGGCCGAGAACATCAGCGTCGACATCACAAGGGTCTCAGACGGCGAGCCTGTACCGGCCGAGCCTGCCCCGCCCAGCCGCAACACCTGCCCCGAGTGCGGGTCGCACTATCGCGAGGACGAGATGGTCGCGAACCTCCGCGTCTGCGCCCGCTGCGGGCATCACTTTCCGGTAACGGCCCGCGAGCGCATCCTGCAGCTGACGGACGAGGGTTCGTGGAACGAGATCGCGCGCAACCTGCGGTCGTCCGATCCGCTGGGGTTCGTGGACTCGAAGCCGTACCCGGAACGCGTCGAGGCCGCCGAGCAGGCGACCGGCCTGCGCGACGCGGTGCTGGTCGGCGAGGCGGCGATCGGCGGCCAGCGGGTGGTGCTGGCGGTGATGGACTTCACGTTCCTGGGCGGCAGCATGGGCTCGGTGGTGGGGGAAAAGTTCCTGCGGGCGGCCGATCTGGCCGTCGCCGAGCGGGTGCCGATGGTGTCGGTTGCGGCTTCCGGCGGAGCCCGCATGCAGGAGGGCGTGCTGGCGCTCATGCAGATGGCGAAGACGGTGGCCGCGGTCGACACCCTGCGCGAGGCCGGCCGGCCGTACCTCTCGGTGCTCGCCCATCCGACCACCGGCGGCGTCGCGGCCAGCTTCGCGGCGCTGGGCGACGTGATCATCGCCGAGCCGGGCGCACTGCTCTCGTTCTCCGGCCCGCGGGTGGTCAAGCAGACGACCCGCGAGGACGTCCCCGACGACTTCGGCCTGGCCGAGTCCAACTACCGTCACGGCCATATCGACATGATCGTGCCGCGGCCCGAGCTGCGCGACCAGCTGGCGCGGGCGATCGCGCTGCTCTCCGGCGGCTCCCCGTACCGGATCCCGTCGCTGGCCGGTGAGATCGACCCGGTCGGCGCGGTCGGGCGTGCGCTTGCCGACGCCCGCCGCCGGATCGGCGGCATGTTCCGGGCAGGCGACAACGGCGCGCCGTCGTGACCACGACTCCGCGCCGATTCGGGTTCCTGCGCCGCGGCGGAGCTGACGCCGACAGCTGGCACGCCGTCCAGCTGGCGCGCCACCAGGACCGCCCGTACACGCTCGATTACCTCTCCCGGATCTGCGACGACTTCATGGAGCTGCACGGCGACCGGGCCGAGGGTGACGATCCGGCGATCGTCGCCGGAATCGGCTCGTTCCGCGGCCAGTCGGTGGCCTTCGTCGGCCATCAGAAGGGCCGCGACCTGAAGGAGCGCACGCACCGGAACTTCGGCATGCCGCGTCCGGAGGGCTACCGCAAGGCGATGCGCGTGTTCCAGCTCGCAGCCCGCCTCAACTTCCCGGTCGTGACGCTCATCGACACTCCCGGCGCGTACCCGGGCGTGGGGGCCGAGCAGCGCGGCCAGTCGGGCGCCATCGCCCGCTCGCAGCTCCTGCTGATGGGCCTGCGAGTGCCGGTCGTGGCCTGCGTGATCGGCGAAGGCAGCTCCGGCGGCGCGCTGGCAATCGGTGTCGCCGACCGGGTGCTGATGCAGCAGCATTCGATCTACACGGTGATCTCGGCCGAGGGCTGCGCGGCCATCCTCTGGAAAGACGCGGGAGAGGCGAAGCGCGCGGCCGGTGCGCTGCGACCGACGGCGGAGGCGTGCCTGGAGCTGGGCGTCGTCGACGCGATCGTGCCGGAGCCCTCGGGAGGGGCGCACCGCGACCATGGCAAGGCGGCCGAGATCCTGTCCGATGCGATCCACACGGAGCTCGACGTCCTGCAGGCGATCCCGCCGCTGGAGCGGCGCCGCCTGCGCCGGCAGAAGTTCGAGCGCATGGGCGCGTGGGAGGAGTGACGCCGGCCGCGGCCGGTGGCGGCCGGTGACGCGACAGCAGGTCATCCTTGCGGCGGTGGTACTCGCCGCATCCGTCGCCGCGGTCGCGCTGGATGTGGGGGGGAGCGTGGGCACCGGCACATTCGTCGTAGCCGGGGTCGCGCTGGCCGGCCTGGCCTGGCTGCTGGGCGTGGCGACCGAGCAGGCGGGTGCGACGGTCGGACCGCGCACGTCTGCGCTGCTGAATGCGTCCTTCGGGAACCTGCCCGAGCTGGTCATCGTCGTGCTCGCCATCAACGCCGGGCTGGAGGGCGTGGCGCGGGCGTCGATCGTCGGCTCTGTGATCGGGAACGTGCTCCTCATCCTCGGCCTGAGCCTCGTCCTGGGCGGCTGGCGGAACGGCGTCCAGACGTTCAACGAGCGGCTGGCGGCGACGAACTCGCTGATGCTCGTACTGGCGGTTGCCGGCCTCGCCATCCCGACCCTGTTTGCCCAGGGCCACCCGGGGATGCACTCGGTCGACCTGCTGTCGCGCTGGACGGCCGCGCTGCTGGCGCTCTCCTACGCGGGCTACGTCTACTACACCCAGACGGCGCCTGGCCTTCGCTACTCACACAAGGGCGAGGGCGAACCATGGCCGCGGCGGCAGGCGGTCCTGGTGCTCTGCCTGACGGCCGTTGCCACCGGCATCGTCAGCGAGGTGCTGGTCGACGCCATCGAGCCGGTCGTCCGCGCCTGGGGAGTTCCGCTGACCTTCATCGGCCTGATCGTGGTGCCGTTCCTGGGCAACGTCGCCGAGCACCTCTCGGCCGTCCGGCTGGCGCTTCGCAACAATCTCGACTTCTCGATGGCCATTGCCGCCGGCTCCGGGATCCAGATCGCCCTGGCGGCGCCCGCCGTCGCGGTCGTGGCGTCGATCGCCCTCGGCGGTGAGCTGACGCTGGTCTTTCCCACCCTGGAGCTGGCGGCGCTGGGCATCGCCGCGCTCGTCTCCACCCTGATCGCTCGCGGCGGCGAGACGAACTGGCTGGAGGGCCTGCAGCTGCTCGTCATCTACACGGTGGTGGCGGTCGCCTTCTGGCTCATCTGATCGGGTAGTGGCGGCGGTTTGTCGCGGGCAGCACCTGCGACGTCACGAACACGGGCGTCTGGTGGTTGCCGGGGGAGTAGAAGTACGATCCGTTCGACGACTGGCGGGCGGCCAGCCAGGCGCGGGCGCCCGTGTTCTTCAGCGAGCAGGCGGCCCTCGCCTGGACGACCCAAGACGTCGACTGGCTGTCGGCCGACCCGCTCGGCAAGAGCGCGTAGCCGTGTCCCGGCCCCTGGGTCGTCTTCATGTACGCGTAGGCGCGCCCCAGGTGGTGGTTGCTGCAGGGGACGCCGGCGGCGCGCAGCGCCATCACCGCGGCGGCGGTGTCGTTGGAGTCGGCGCCGGCCGGGGTGGTGGACAGGTAGGAGAAGCCGCCGTTGGCCTGCTGGCGGCTCTCGATCCAGTGGACGGTGCGGGCCGGCTGGTGCTCCCGCGCGGCCGCAAAGGCAAGCGCGCCCCAGTAGGTCGAGCTGGCGAAGTTGCCGATCCGCCCGCTGGACGGATGGACACGGTTTCGCAGCGCCTGCACCAGGTTGCGGCCGCCGAACGAGTGGGGGTCCGCGCCCAGCGCGACGGCCCCCAGGATGCCTTTCTCTATCTGGAACGCGTCCGACCAGCCGGCAGCGTGGGATGCCAGGTAGTGCGTCGGCGTGCGCCCGCCCGACCGACGCAAGGCGGCCGGGTTGACGCCTGCCGCCCGCAGGCCCATGACCGCCCACTCGGTGATGCCCACGGTGGGCGGCTGCCCCTGCTCGGCGATCCCGCCGGAGGCGGTGAGATGGCTTTCCAGATAACCGGCGCCGGATGCGGCAAAGGCCGGCGCCGCGGTCGCGAGGGATGCGATCAGGGCGATTGCCAGGATGCGTTTCATGGTTGCTCCAGTGGGACGAAGGTGCCGTCGATGCGGCGTGCGTAACGGTCGAGCATGCGGATCAGGGCGGGGCCGGCGAGGAGCGCCAGGATGACGTTGCCGGCGGCGTGGGCGACGTCGAACCAGATGCCGGTGGCGACCAGCGCCGTGTACGACGTGAGGTCGGCCGACGGTCCCAGCGAGCTCCACGCCCAGATGTCCATCAGCCAGTCGAACAGGAACCCGGCCGCCAGCCCGAAGGCGGCCAGCGCCCAGCGGTTGCGGAGCACCGGGCCGGCACCGGCCGCCGTCGCCCCGACGAGCGCCCAGCCGACCATCTGCCAGGCGGTCCAGGGCCCCTGGCCGAGGAAGATGTTCGAGACGAGCGCCGCGGTGGCGCCGGCGGCGATACCGGCCCGGGCTCCGAGGGCGACGCCGGTCACCGCCACGATCATGGTCACCGGCTGCACGTTGGGGATGAATGCGAAGAGGACGCGGCCGGCCGCCGCCGCCGAGGCGAGGGCGGCGACCAGCGCCAGCTCCTTGCTGCGGTTGGGCCCGGATTCGACCGTCAGCAGTGCCGCGATCACCAGCACCAGCGCGATGGCGGCGACCAGGCTAGGCATTGACCGGGTCCGTGTCGACGGCCTCGAGCATCCGGCTCGCCTCGGCCACCGAGGCCACCCCCAGGGCGAGGCCCACCTGTGAGACGAAGAACTGACTGGTCGCGAGCACCGAGCGCGGCCCGCGGTCGGTGAGCACCCGGCCCGCGGCCAGCGTGGTCACCTCGTCGGCCACGTCGGCGGCGAAGTCCATATCGTGGGTGACGACGACGACGCCGGCACCGTCGTCGGCCAGCTCGCGGGTCAGGCCGGCGAGCTCATGCTTGCGCCGCCCGTCGACGCCTCGCGTCGGCTCGTCGAGGACGAGCAGGTCTGGCCGCATGACGGTGACCGTCGCGATGGCCAGCCGCTGTCGCTCGCCGCTGGAGAGATCGCGCGGGTGCCTGCCGGCGAGCTCGTCCAGGTCGAAGCGGCGCAGCTCGGCGGCGACCCGCCGCGTCTCCTCGGCGCCGGCGACGCCGAGGTTTCGGAGTCCGTACGCGACCTCGTCGGCGACCGTCTCGTGGAGCAGGTAGTGGGCGGGGTTCTGGCTCACGTATCCGGCCCGCCCGGCACGCCGGACGCGGCCCCGGTCGAGGTCGAGGAGCCCGCACAGTGCGAGCGCCAGCGTCGTCTTGCCGGCCCCGTTCTCGCCCACCATGGCGGTCACCCGGCCGGCGGCGAAGCCGGCGGTCGCGTCGCGCAGCGCGGAGACCTCGCCGAGCATCTTGTGGCCGTGCTCGATCGCCACTGCCGGCTCGGCCCTGACGGTGGTTCCGACGGGGGGCGGGGCGGGGTGCGGGACGAGCCTGCGCGCCTCGCGTACCGAGAGTGGGAGCGGCGAGCGTCCGGCTGCCGCGAACGCCTGCGCGACCGGCGGCAGCAGCCAGCGCGAGCGCAGCGCCATCGCGGCGGCGGCGACGGCCGGCGGGTCGTCCACGATGACGGCCCCCGCCTCGAGCTGGATCACGCGATCGGCCTCGGCGAACAGGCGGCCGGTCCGGTGCTCGGCGAGCACCACCGTCACGCCGCGGTCGCGGTTGATGCGGACGATCAGCCCCAGCAGCTCCTCGGCGGCAACCGGGTCGAGCTGGCTCGTCGGCTCGTCCAGAAGCAGCAGGCGATGGCCCATGGCCAGGATCGAAGCGATCGCGATCCGCTGCTGCTCGCCGCCCGACAGTCGCTCGACCGGGCGCTCGGCGAGTCGCGAGGCGCCGGTGACCATCATCGCCTCCTCGGCTCGGGCTGCGATCTCAGCCGCTGGGTAGCCGAGGTTCTCGAGCCCGAAGGCAACCTCGCGGCGCGCCCGCCGCATCACCAGTTGGCGTTCGGGGTCCTGGAACACAAGCCCCGCCACGCGGGCGATCTGGCGTGGATCATGGTCGCGGGTGTCCATGCCCTCCGCGGTCACCCGCCCCTCCAGCCGGCCGCCGTGGAAGTGCGGGACAAGGCCGGCGGCGGCGCGCAGGAGCGTTGACTTGCCCGACCCGGAGCCGCCCACGAGCAGGACGAACTGGCCCGCCTCGACCGACAGGTCGACGTCGTCGAGTGCCGGGCGGCCGTCGCCCGGGTAGTGGTAGCTGACGCTCTCGAACCTCAGCGCGTCCACCGGATCACCCCCGCGGCGGCGCAGACGGGGAGCGTCGTCGCCGCGGTCGCCAGCCAGGCGGACGCGACGAAGGGGTCGCCGAGCGTGTCGTAGTACTGGAAGCTGGTGGCGCCGCGGGCGACCGCGACCACGGCTGCGGCGAGCGCCAGGGCGCCCAGAGCGAGCACCAGGCGCTCGCCGGCGCGCGCCTTCCGCTCCGGTATCCGCGTCCGCCCCGGGCCGCCGTAGCCGCGGGCCTCCATCGCCTCGGCCATCTCCAGCGACCGTTCCAGGGACATGCCGACCAGCGGCGCCAGCAGGCCGCCGGCGCCGCGCGGCGTGCCCAGCCGGCCGGCCCGGGTGCGCGCCGCCAGCACCAGTCCGGCAGCATCTCGCTCGAGCACCGGCAGCATTCGGGTGGCCAGCGAGACGATCATCCCCGAGCGAGGGGCGACCCGGGACACCGCGGTCAGCAGCAGGTCGGGATCGGCCAGCCGGACGAAGGCGGCGGCGGCCAGCGCGGAGGCGACCAACCGGGCGCCGGCGCCGGCGCCGAAAACGACCTCCTCGAGAGTGATCTGGGTGTCCACGATCGGGATCTGCGGGCCTTGCCAGAGCACCGTCAGGCCCTGGACGCCGACGAACGGGTTGAGGATGAACACGGTGGCGCCGCTGATCAGCGCGAAGATCACGTAGGGCCGCCGAGGCGGCGTCGCCGACCACAGCAGCGCGCTCGCGGCGACCACCGAGCCGGCCAGGCAGACGGGGTTCTGAGCCGCGATCGAGATGACCAGCACGGCGCATACCGTGACGGTGACCGGCAGCGGCTTCACGGACGGCCTCCCTCGGCCACCACGTGTCCGGTTGCGTCGGTGGCGACTGCGTAGTCGAGGCGCACGGCGGCCGGATCGGCCGCGAGTGTGTGCGCCGCCGCGCAGGCGGCGCGGCGATCGGCGCCGGCGACCAGTACCTCGGCCGAGCTGCCGGTGCCGCCGCCCGGCTGGAACCCGACGATCAGCCCACGGGCGTCCGGTTGCGGCCGGGCGCCGCCCTGGCCGCGATAGACCATGACCGTCCCGCCGTCCAGGAAGACGGTCAGGCCACGCCCCTGCTCGAGGCTCGGGGAGAGGGCGGCGGCCGCCTGGCCGAACGTCTGCACGACCACCCGGTAGGGCGACGTCCGTGTGGTCACGGTCGCACCGGCAGCGCGCAGCGTTGTGGCGAGCTGCCCGGAGCATGGGCCGGTCACCGACACCGGGGGCACCCGGCCGGCGAATCCGTGCACGAAGGGCTCTGGCCAGGCGCCGATGGCCACCGGCACCTGGATCAGGTCTGTCCAGTAGCGGTAGTCCCACCATTCGCGGTCGCCCGGATGCAGGGTGTAGGAGGTGGCGCCGCGGTCGGCCTGGATTCCGTTCACGAAGTAGAGCCACGCGTCGCCCGCCGACGGATCGCCGGACAGGCCGTCGATCGAGGACACGAAGCGGCCGCCGTAGGACGTCCCGACGTGGGCCACCCGGCGCAGGGCGTTCATCGCCGACTGTCCCGGAGCGGCCCGCGCCGAGAGCAGCGTGCGGCCGCCGAAGTCGCGGGTCACGGTGACCCGGACCGCCGCCGGCCCGGGCGGGGGAGCTGCCATGCTCTCCCCGCACCCGGTGACGGCGACGGCCAGCACAAGTGCCGTTACGAAACGGTGATCCACAACCGCTGCGACCTGATCTTCCCGGCGGAGGTGGCCCGCACGGGGTAGGTGCCGCGCTTGCGGAACTTCAGCGTCGCTTTGCCCTTGGTGCTCGTGTGGGCCACGATCCGGCCTTTTCTCCAGATGTTCGCGCCGGCCACCGCGGTACCGACGCCGGCATCGTCGTAGCCGGTCACCCGGAAGGTCACCTTGCCGCCCTGGTGGACGGCGCGCCTGGTCGCCCCCAGGGCGAGCGTCGGCTCGGTGGCGAAGGTGACAGGGTCGAACGTCGTGTAGTAGAAGAGCACCTTCTGGCCGGCGACTGCGGGCGTCACCCCGGCGCCCAGCGGGGCCAGCGTGTTGCCCACCTTGAAGGCCCAGAAATGGGTGGCGTCTCCGGACACGCCGTCGATCGAGTTGACGAAGAACCCGCAGCAGTCGAACCACTGCAGGCCGAGGCCGATGCCGTGGTTGCCCGTGGCGGTGATCAGCGCGCCGAGCGCGGTCGGCTGCGCCAGCGGATGCCCCTTGACCGTGCCCACGAACGGCACCGGCCTGGAGGCGACGACGGTCCTGGTGGGGCCCTCCACCCGCAGGTTGACGTGGACGGCAGCGGCGGCGGTCGCGGGGGCGACGACGAATGCGAGCAGCGTCGCCAGGACGGCCGCGAGATGGTGACGGCGTATGGTCGCCAACGGTTCCTCCTTCCTCGAGAGGTCGTTACGTGTCCGCGGGAGGCAGGTCTTCTGGCTCGGGCGCGCTTCCCGGTCTCCCGGGCCTCCCGGCTTGCCTTCCCAGCCCCTTGCGGGCCAGTGGCCGTCAAACGACGCGCCGGTCGGACGCCCTCACAGCGGCGGGACCGCGCCGGATTCGCACCGACTTCCCTCTCCCCCTGCGGGGCGCAGAGCGTATCACGCCCCACCGGCCGTGCGGCGGTTCAGGGGCGTTCGCAGGCCGGGTAACAGCCGAGGTAGGAGAGCTCGGCGACCGCCGCCTCCAGGGCGCGTAGCGCGTCGGCCATCCCGCCGTCCAGCGGGTGGCCCTCGAGGTCGGCATAGAACTGGTAGTTCCAGGGCCGGCCGGGGATCGGCCGGCTCTGCAGCGAGGTCATGTTGACGGCGAACTCGGCCAGCGGTTGGATGGCCGCGGCGAGTGCGCCGGGATGGTGATGGGTGACGAAGCGGACGGCCGTCCGCCACTCGGCGCCGTTCTGGCGGTCGAGGCGTGTGTGTGGCGCCACGGCGACAAAGCGCGGGTAGTTCTGCGCGTGGTCGGAGACGTCGTTCAGGAGCACCGAGAGGCCCATCCGCTCGCCCGCCCGGCGGGAGGAGATGGCGGCATGGGAGGGGTCGCCGCCCTCCGCCACCCGGCGAGCCGCGGCCGCGGTCGACGGGGCGACGTCGGGCAGCGTGTCCGGGAGCGAGGAGAGGAATCGCCGGCACTGGGCGAGCGCTGCCGGGTGGCTGTGGATCCGCACCAGCGCATCGATGTTCGTCCCGGGCAGGCCGACCAGGCAGTGCGGCACGGCGAGCACGGTCTCGTCGACAATCGCCAGCGGGGCATGCGCGAGCACGTCGTAGGTCTCGGGGATCGCACCGGCCAGCGAGTTCTCGATCGGCAGCACCCCGCTCGCCGCCTCGCCCCGGGTGACCGCCCGCATCACGTCGGCGACCGACCGGCAGGGCTGCAGCTCGGCCTCCGGATAGAGGCGGGCCGCGGCCTCCGCCGCGTAGGCGTCCTCGTCACCGAAATGGGCAACTCTCATCGTGGTCATCGTCTCCCGTCCAAAGAAAAAGCCTCCGTCTCCGGAGGCTTTGGCGTCGCTCGGATTGCTCGTTCGCGCGCTCAGAAGCCTCCCAGCAGGGTGGTAAAGGCGAATCCGAACACGCAGGCGTCGCGGTACATTGGCCGCGGATGCTATCAGAGCAGGCCATGATCGAGGCGCTGGGCCGGATCGCCGTTGGCATCGGCGACGACGCCGCGGTGCTGGACGGCGGGCTGGTGGCTGCCGCCGACATGCTGGTGGAGGGGACCCACTTCGATCGCCACCGCCTCGACGCGCGGGGCATCGGCGCCCGCGCCGCGGCGGCCAACCTCTCCGACATGGCCGCCATGGGCGCCGACCCGCTCTGCCTGCTGGCGTCGCTGGGACTGCCGGAGGGCTACGCCGAGGTCGCTGCCCTGGGCGAGGGGCTTGCCGGACACGGGGTGCCGCTGGTCGGCGGAGATCTCGCCCGGTCGCCCTGCCTGGTCGTGTCGGTGGCGGTGCTCGGCCGCGCCGATCGGCCCATCCTGCGGTCGGGCGGCCGGCCTGGCGATCGGCTCGTGGTGACCGGCGAACTGGGGGGTCAGGCCGTCTCGGGATTCACCAGCCCGGTGGTGCCGCGGCTGGCGGAGGGCCGCGCCCTGGCTGCCGTCGCGACTGCCATGATCGACATCTCGGACGGCATCGCCGGCGACGCCGCCAGGCTCGCCGCCGCCTCGGGCTGTCTCGCCGTGATCGAGCTGGCACGGCTGCCGGTGGCCGCCGGGGCGACCCTGGAGCAGGCTGCGGCCGGCGGCGAGGACTACGAGCTTCTGGCCGCGCTGCCGTCACAGACGCCGTCGCCGGTGCCTGTCGTCGAGGTGGGCAGGCTCGCCGAGGGGGAGGGTGTCGTGCTGCTCGACCCGGGCGGGTCGCCGGTCGACCTGCAGGGCTGGGATCACTTCGCCTAGGCCCAGATGGTTGACTCCACGCCGCCGCGCGCTTGACCGCACAACTGTGGTGGACCATCGATGGGTGGTGGGGTTGCGGCTGCGAACCGTCGCCTCACGCATCCAGGTCTGCGTGATCGCAGACCCAGATGACCGCTGTCAAGGCGTCCCGCCTTGACAGCTAGCCGCTCAGGACATCACAGCGGCGCGAAATCAACCATCTCAGGCAGAGATCCAGCTCGAGAGCTCGTCCTCCAGGCGCCGCCGCGGCTGGGCGCCGATGAGCTTCTTCTGCACCGTCCCGGAGTCGAAGACCAGCACCGTCGGGATGGAAAGGATGTCGTAGCGCGAGGCTGTCTGGTAGTTGTCGTCCACGTTCAGCTTGGTGAACTTGACCTTGCCTCCGTGCTGTTCGGCGAGCTCGTCGAGGATCGGATCCATGACCCGGCACGGTCCGCACCAGGGCGCCCAGAAGTCGACCACGACGGGGCGGTCTGACCCGACCACCTGCTCCTCCCAGGTGGCGTCTGTGACCTCGACCATGCTCACATGAACTCCTTTGCTTGGCGGCGGGATTCGAGTATAGCCCTGCGGTTGCGGGGGGCTCAGTGAGCGCGGGCGGGCGGCGCTTCGAGCTTCCCGCCGACGGCCCGAAGGCGAAGCGCCGGCACCTTCCAGACCGCCTCGGCGACGATCCGCGAGCTCATCTTCGACTCGCCGACCGTCCGGTCCTCGAAGATGATCGGCACCTCCACGACGCGGCCGCCCAGGAGCAGCGTCCGATAGGTCATCTCGATCTGGAACACGTAGCCCTGCCCGTGCACGTCGTCCAGGTCGAGCGCCTCCAGCACCCAGCGCCGGAAGCACTTGTAGCCGCCGGTCAGGTCGCGGATGCCGACGCCCAGCCAGGTACGGGCGTAGAGCGAGCCTCCCCGGGAGATGATTCGGCGATGCACGGGCCAGCCGACCACGCCCCCGCCGGCCACGTAGCGCGAACCCAGGACGAGGTCGGCCTGGCCGGCCGCTGCCAGCAGGCGGGGCAGCGCGTCAGGCGGATGGGAGAGGTCGCAGTCCATCTCCAGGATGTGGCTGTAGTCGCCGTCGAGCGCCCACCGGAAGCCCGCGATGTAGGCCTGGCCGAGCCCCAGCTTGGCGGTGCGATGCAACACGTGCAGCCAGTCGCGGCGCTCGGCGAGCTCGTCGGCAACGGCCCCCGTGCCGTCCGGCGAGCCGTCGTCCACGACCAGGGCGTCGCCCTCGAACGGCGCCTGGCGGCGCACCTCGTCGAGGGCCCTGATCATCCGCGGCAGGTTCTCGCGCTCGTTGTACGTGGGCAGCACGATCACGTACCGGTCGGCCATTCGGCAGAGCATATCGGCGGCCGGAAAAGGCGCCCCCTATCATCAGGCGGTGCCGCCTGCCAAGACGAACGCCGAGATCGCGGAGCGCCTGGAGCTGATGGGCGACCTGCTGGAGCTGGAGGGGGCCGTCGTCTACCGGGTGCTCGCCTACCGGCGGGCGGCCCGCTCGATCCGTGAAACGCCCGACTCGGCTGCCCGGCTGTCCGAGCAAGGACGGCTGACCGGCCTGCCGGCGGTCGGTGACACGGTCGCCGCGAAGGTGGCCGAGCTCCTCGCCAGCGGACACATCCAGGCGCTGGACAAGCTCGTCGCCCGCAACCCGCCCGGGATCGTGCCGGTGATGCGGATCAACGGCGTCGGCCCCAAGACCGCGCGGCGGATCTTCGACGACCTCGACCTCGCGACGCTCGACGACGTTCTGGCTGCCGCCCGCGACGGCCGGGTGCGCGAGCTCCCCGGGCTTGGCGAGCGCACCGAGCAGCTGATCCTGGAGGGCCTGGCCGACGGCGCCCCGGCGCCGCGGCCGCGGGTCTCGGGGGCGCGCCTGCGCCCGTTCGCCGAGCGGGTCGCCGAGGAGCTGCGGGCGTGCCCGGCCGTCGAGCGCTGCGAGATCGCCGGCAGCCTTCGCCGCTACGCGGACACGGCCAAGGACGTCGACCTGGTGGCCGCGGTGACCAACCGGATCACCGCCGTCGAAGCGTTCCTGGCCAGCGACTGGGTGGCCGAGGTCGAGTCCCGCGGCGAGGCCGGGGCATCGGCCCTGGCCAACGACGGGACGCGGGTCGAGCTCCGGACGACCACGCCCGGCATGTTCGGCAACCTGCTGCAGCACCTGACCGGGTCGCGCGACCACAACGTCGCGATCCGCGAAGCGGCGGTGCGTGCCGGCCTCAAGGTGTCGGAGCTGGGAATCGAGGACGTCGAGAGTGGGCAGGTGGACATCACCGACGACGAGCGCGACGTCTACGCGCGGCTGGGCATGGAGTGGATCCCACCCGAGCTGCGCGAGAACCGCGGCGAGCTCCAGGCCGCGCGCAAGGGGACGCTGCCCACGCTGGTGGACGAGGCAATGATCCACGGCGACCTGCACGCACACACCGACTGGAGCGACGGTAAGGCGACGCTGGAGCGGATGGTGGACGCGGCCATCCGACGCGGCCACGAGTACCTGTGCATCACCGACCACTCGCCGGCCGTGGGGTTCGGCATGGGCCTGGACGCCGGCCGCCTGCGCGCACAGGTGGAGCGCGTGCGGGCGCTGGCCGCCGCGCTCGAGCCGGCCTTCACGCTGCTCGTGGGCTGCGAGGTGGACATCCTGAAGGACGGCTCGCTCGACTACTCGGATGAGCTCCTGGCCGAGCTCGACGTGGTGGTGGCCAGCGTGCACGCCGGCCACCGGCTGGACGCCGACGACCAGACGAAGCGCATCTGCGCGGCCATCGAAAACCCGCACGTGGACATCCTGGGCCACCCGACCGGCCGCAAGATCGGGCTCCGCGAGCCGCGGCCGCTGCACATCGACCAGGTGATCTCGACCGCGGTCGCGACCGGCACGGTGCTCGAGGTGTCGGCCCAGCCTGACCGTCTCGACCTGCGCGACTCGCACGTCCGGATGGCGGTCGACGCGGGGGCGCTGCTGGCGATCGACACCGACGCCCACTCGACCGAGGCGCTCGACTACATGCGCTTCGGGGTCATGAACGCGCGTCGCGGCTGGGCGCCGCCGGCCCAGGTGGTGAACACCCGCCGCTGGCCGGAGCTGCGCACGCTCCTCAAGCCCTGACCCGGCGGTTGGTCAGACCTCTGCCAGGTGCTCCAGCATCTCGACGACCGCAGCCGGGCCGTCGATCACCGCGTCCGCGAGCTCCAGCAGCTCCGGCGGCGCCTCGTCCGAGCGCACTGCGATCCGCACCGTCGCCTCGCGGAAGGCATCGATGTCGCTGCGGTCGTCGCCACAGAAGAGGAGGCCGGTGATCCGCCGCCGGCCGCGCAGGCGCTTGACCGCCGACCCCTTGTCGAGCGGCACCGGCGGCCGCACCTCCAGCACCATCCGCCCGAAGGAGGCCGACAGGCCGGCTCGCTCCATCTGGGGCACGATCTGGGCCTCCAGGTAGCGTCGGGCGTGGTCGGCCCGGGGCGAATTGCGGAAATGAACGCTGAAGGTGATCCCCTTGTCCTCAACGTGGCAGCCGAGCTCGGGCAGCAGTCCGTCGTTCTGGACAACGACGAGGCCGTGGCGGATCGCGTCCAGGTGCTTTGCCGCCTGCGGCGCCAGATGGACGGCGCCGTCCCGCCATACCTCGAGCCCATGGTTGCCCGAGATGGCCACCGACTCGATCGGCACCAGCCGGCGCGCCTCGGCGGCCGGCCGGCCGGTCACGCAGGCCACGAGCCCGTACTCGTGCGACAGCCGTTCCAGCACCCTGAGCGTGGCCTTCGGAACGGTGGCGCCGTCGGGCGTGCCGACGATCGGCGCCAGCGTGCCGTCGATGTCGCAGACGACGGCGCTCCGCCTGGGATCGGCCTTCAGGGGTGCCAGCAGGCGGGCAAGCCGCTCCTCCACGACCTGCAACAATACCCGCCGTGCCCAGCCGCGTACCGATACTGATCGGGATCGGACTCGCGGCCGGACTGCTCTCCGGGGTGTTCGGGGTGGGGGGCGGGATCATCATCGTGCCGGCGCTTGTGGGTCTGGCCGCCTTCCCACCCAAGCAGGCGATGGCGACGTCGCTGGCGGCGATCCTCTTCACGTCGGCGGCCGCCGCCCTTGCCTATGCCGAGGCCGGTACGGTCGACTGGGCGGCGGCGGCGCTGATCGGCCTCCCGGCGGTGGCCGGCGCGGTCGGCGGCGCCTGGCTCCACCAGCGCCTCGATTCGCAGCGCCTCGTGCTGGGGTTCTCGTTCTTCCTGGTCGTTGTGGCAGTCAAGTTGGCCCTATGATGGACGCGCTGGTTGCCATCGTGCTGGGTGCGGCGGCGGGTGTCCTGTCGGCGATGTTCGGCGTCGGCGGCGGCCTGATCTTCGTGCCGACCCTGATCTTCCTCGGCAAGTCGACGCACGTCGCGGTGGCCACCTCGCTCGCGGCGATGGTGCCCGTGATCCTCATGGGCTCGTGGCGGCAGACGCGCTACGGCAGCGTCCGCTGGCCGGAGGCGATCGTCGTCGGGATCGCCTCCGTGCCGACCGCCAAGCTCGGCGAGGTGGTCGCAAGCTCGCTCTCCAACGCACACCTGCGGCGCCTCTTCGCGCTCCTCCTTCTGGCGACCGCGGTGCAGATGGCGGTGCGCGCCCTGCGCGCCCCCGGCGGCGGTTCGCCGTGATCCGTGACGCGGTCGCGGCTGACGCGCTGCATCTGTCCGAGCTTCTGACCCAGCTTGGCTACCCGGCGTCCGCCCCTCAGGTTGCCGCCCGGCTTGACCGCGTCCAGCAGCGGTCGCGGGTGGTCGTCGCCGTGGACCGGGACGACGTTCCGGCGGGGCTGATTGGGCTGACGAGGATCGACACGCTGGAGCACGACCTGCCGGTGTGCATGGTCATCGCGCTGGTCGTTCGCGACAGTGACCGCCGCCGCGGGGTGGGCGGCGAGCTCCTGGCCGAGGCCGAGCGGTGGGCGGTCGAGCAGGGATGCGGTCGGGTCGTGCTCGGCACGGCCCACCACCGCACCGAGGCGATCTGCTTCTATCGCTCACACGGCTATCAGGAGACAGGGCTGCGCTTCGCCAAGCCGCTGCCGGCTTAGCCCGGCTCCCCGTCCAGCACCTTCATGTAGACCTCGATCACCGCCGGGTCGAAGTGCTCCCCGGCCAGGTCGCGCAGGCGTCCGCGGGCCTGCCCAGCGGTCAGCGCGGGCTGGTAGCTTCGCTCCTCGGTCATCGCGTGGTAGGCGTCGCAGGCGAGGATGATCCGCGCCCCCAGTGGGATCTCGTCCTCGCGCATCCCGCGCGGATAGCCGCCGCCGTCCCAGTGCTCGTGGCAGCAGCGGACCAGGGCGGCGACACCCTGCAGGCCCTGCACCGGCTCGATGATCCGGGCGCCGGTGTCCGGGTGCCGCCGTATCGCCTGCCAGCCTTCCTCATCGAGCGGCCCGACGCCGTCCAGGATGCGCTCCGGGACGCCGATCTTGCCCAGGTCGTGGAGGGCGGCGGCGCGCACCACATCGGTCAGGGCGGCGCCCCTCAGGCCCATCCGCCGTGCCACCTCGCGGCAGTCCTCGATGAGCCGGTCGGAGTGCTCCGCGGTTCGGTGGTGCCGGACCTCGAGCGCCCGCGCCAGACAGACCAGCAGATCGTCAAGCGTCCGGTCGCGTTCGGCCACGAGCCGCTGGTTCTCGATCGCCAGGAGCGCCTGGTCGGCGATCCCGATCAGAAGCGCCTCCTCGGGGGCGGACGGTTCGGCGTCGCGCTCGAGGCAGACGAGGGCGCGGGCTGCCGCCCGTTCCCCGATCGGCACCACGACCGTCCTCGCGCGCGGCGGCAGTGCGGCGTGCGGCGCCTCGGCGGCAGCGACCGTGCGGATGCGCTTACTCCCCGCAAGCGCTGCCAACCGATCGCTGTGGAGGATCTCGTGACCGGAATGGGGGCGGTTGCGCACCGGATAGCCGGCTGCGGCGGCGAGCCGCAGCCGCTCGCCGTCGACCGCCCACACCGCGCATCCGGACTGGTCGACCAGCCGGCAGACGGCCAGGCAGAGCAGGTGCAGGATCCCGTCCTCGCTGCTCGCCATGCCCAGGGTCTGACCCAGCTCGACGAGCGCCCGCCCCGTGTGTGCGCGGGTGCGCGCCCGCGCCGCCCGTTCCAGGGCGCCGATCGCCACCGCCGCCAGTGCGAGTCCCTCCTGGATCAGTCGGAGCTCGTGCGCCCGCACCGGCTGGGTGCGGTCGACCAGGAGCAGCCAGTCGGGCGGATCCGGCCCGCGGACGCCGAAGCCGCCGGAGGGAGCGCCGCCCGAGGCAGCCTCCGCCACTCGCGCGGCGAGTGGCGGTGCGGGCGTCCCGGCCGCCGCAACCAGCGCCGGCGGCTGGCCCGGTTGGCAGACATGGACGCTGACCGCGTCAGCGGCGAGGATCCGGCGCAGAGAGCTGACCAGCGCGATCGCCGCCGCCCGTGGCTCGGCCGCGGCCCGCAGCGCATCGACCAGTAGCCCAATCTCCTGGTCGGGCGCTTCCGTGCGCTCCTGGTGTATCGAGGCCGGGCCCACAGCTTCATCCACCCCTTGAAGAGGGTACCACCGGTCGTTCAACGCACAACCATCCGGTACACCGCCGGCATCGGCATGCTGCGCCAGAACTCGAAGCCGAGTGCAGGATCGCGGTGCCGAAGCGCCAGCGCCAGCAGGTTGCCGTGGCTGGCACAGACGACGGTCTGGCCGCGGTGGCGGGCGGCGACGCCGTCCAGGACAGCCCCCACCCGCTCGCCGGCCTGACGGCTCGACTCGCCGCCGGGCAGGGCGTAGTCGGGGTCTTCGAACGACCGCTGAAGCGTGCCCAGCCAGTCGTCGAGGACGCCGGGCGAGAGCAGCCGCTCGCGCAGGTCGTCGAGCACGGCGATCGGGAGGCCGAGCGCCGACGCGAGCGGCTCCACCGTCTCCCGGGCGCGCGGGTAGGGGCTGGAATAGACGGCGGCGATCGGCTCGGCCGAGAGCTCGCCGGCCAGGGCGCTCGCCGCCGCGCGGCCGGTGTCCGAGAGGCGCCGGTCGTTCTGCTCGCCGCCGCCCGGCCGCGGCGGCTCGGGCTCGGCATGGCGGACGAGCAGGAGCGTGGTCGTCAGGTCGTCCGCGCCAGCGCCTCGTCGGCGCGCTGTTTCAGCTCCTCGACGACCGCCGGGTCGCGAAGCGTCGTGGTGTCGCCCAGCGGCTGCCCCTCGGCGATGTCCTTGAGCAGCCGCCGCATGATCTTGCCGGACCGGGTCTTCGGCAGGTCGTCGACGATGATCACCGCCTTCGGCCGGGCGATCTTGCCGATCTTCTGGCCGATCCACTCGCGGAGCTCCGATTCCAGCTGCTCGCTCGGCTGGTGGCCGGAGCGGAGCACGACGAAGCAGAGCGGGGTCTGCCCCGTCAGCGCGTCCGGGGCGGCGGTGGCGGCGGCCTCGGCGACCGCCGGATGCTCGACCAGGGTCGACTCCAGCTCGATCGTGGACAGCCGGTGGCCGGACACGTTCATCACGTCGTCCACACGTCCCAGCAGCCAGAAGTCACCGTCCTCGTCCTGGCGAGCGCCGTCGCCGGGGAAGTAGACGCGCTCGCCGAAGCGCGAGAAGTACGTCGACACGTAGCGGTCGTCATCCTTGTAGAGGGTGCGGAACATGCCTGGCCAGGGCGCCGTGATGACCAGGTAGCCGCCGCGGCCCTGCTCGACCGGTCGGCCGTGATCGTCGACCACCGCGGCCGAGATCCCCGGCAGCGGTCGGGTGGCCGACCCCGGCTTGGCGGTCGTGATGCCGGGCAGCGGCGAGATCAGAATGCCGCCGGTCTCGGTCTGCCACCAGGTGTCGACGATCGGGCACCGCTCGCCGCCGATGTGCTTCCAGTACCACACCCACGCCTCCGGGTTGATCGGCTCACCGACGGTTCCCAGGAGCTTGAGCGACGAGAGGTCATGGCCCGCGGGCTGGTCGGCTCCGGCCTTCACGAAGGCGCGGATCAGCGTGGGGGCCGTGTAGTACTGGGTGACGCGGTAGCGCTCGATGATCTGCCAGTGGCGGTCGGGGCCGGGGAACATCGGGTCGCCCTCGTAGAGGATGCTGGTCGTCCGGTTGGTCAGCGGGCCGTAGACGATGTAGCTGTGGCCGGTCACCCAGCCCACGTCGGCGGCGCACCAGTAGACGTCCTCGTCGTGGACGTCGAAGATCCAGCGATGGGTGGTGGCGACGTAGGTCAGGTAGCCGCCCGAGGTATGCACCGCCGCCTTCGGCTTGGCCGTCGTCCCCGAGGTGTGCAGCGCAAAGAGCACGTGCTCGGCCTCGACCGGCTCGGCCGGGCAGTCCGGGGAGGCGGCGGGCCCCAGGTCGTGCCACCAGTGGTCGCGGCCCTCGGTCATCGGCACGTCGCCCCCGGTGCGGCGAAGGACGATCGTCGCGCCGACCGTCGGTGCCAGCTCGAGGGCGCCGTCGGCGGTCTGCTTCAATGGGACCCGGCCGCCCTTGCGCCACGCCTCGTCCTGGGTGACCAGCAGCTTGGCCTCTGTGGAGGCCAGCCGCTCGCCGAGCGATTCCGCCGAGAATCCGCCGAAGACGACGACGTGCGGAGCGCCGATGCGGGCGCAGGCAAGCATCGCGATCGGCAGCTCCGGCACCATCCCCATGTAGAGGCCGACCACGTCCCCCTTGCCGATGCCGAGCGCCCGCAGCGTGTTGGCGAACCGGCACACCTCGGCGCGCAGGTCTGCGTAGCTGATCGCCCGGTCGGTTTCGTCTTCCGGCTCGGGGATGAAGTGGTAGGCGATCTTCGCCCCGTGCCCTGACTCGACGTGGCGGTCGAGGCAGTTGGCCGACACGTTCAGCCTGCCGTCGGCGAACCAGGCGCAGTGGGGCGGGTCCCACTCCAGCGAGCGGGTGGGCGGCGTGTCCCAGGTCAGCACCGAGGTGGTCCGGCGGAGCCAGAACCCGGCGAGGTCGGACTCGGCCTCGTCGTAGACCGACGCGTCGGTGATGATCGCCTGGTCGGCGAAGGCGCGCGACGGCGGGAACGTCCGCCGCTCGCGCAGCAGGACGTCGATCCCGGCGTCGCTCGGGTCACTCACGGCTCGTAGTCGAACTCGTCCCCGTCGCTCCCCAGAAGCTTGCGGGCGCCGGCGACGGCGCCGACGATCAGCGCCGTCGCAAACAGCGCGTTTCGCAGCTTGTGGGTCTTCTGTGGCTTGGCGCTCAGGCGGCGGGCGCTCTGGGTCAGCTCGTTTGCCGCCCGCAGGACCTCGTCGTGCACCTCGCGGCGTCCGGCCGCCCGGCGGGGTCCGTCCTCCTGGATCTTCTTGTACACCTTTCGGGCCGAGTCGAGCGCGGTCTTCACGTGCGCCCGCAGCTCCTCGTCCTCGGCGATCCGATTCATCATCGGGGTGATGGTCTCGGCCATCCTGTCGCTGCGCAGCTTTGTCTGCACGTCGCACCTCCCAGCGGTTTGCGGTCACACTACCACGGTGGATTTGGAATCGGTCACGGCCCATCTGGCCGCGCTCGGGGAGCCGGAGTACCGCTCCCGGCAGGTGCGCGACGCGGTCGCCCGCGGGCTGACGCTGGACTACGAGGGCATGACCAGCCTGCCGGCCGGGCTGCGCCGCCGCCTGGCCGAGGAGGCGCCGCTCCGCGAGCTGGAGGAGCGCGAGCGTCAGGAGTCGCCGGACGGAACGGTCAAGCTCCGCCTGGCCACCCGCGACGGCTACCCGGTCGAGGCGGTGGCGATGCGCCATCGCAACCGGCACACGGTCTGCCTCTCGTCGCAGTCCGGCTGTCCCCTGGCCTGCACGTTCTGCGCCACCGGCTCGATGGGGCTGGGGCGTAATCTCTCGCCCGGGGAGATCGCCGAGCAGGCGGTGCTTCTCGCGGGCCTGCTCCGGGAGCGCGGCGAGCGCCTGTCGAACGTGGTCATGATGGGCATGGGCGAGCCGTTTCTGAACTACGACGCGGTGCTCGCCGCCTGCCGCTTCCTGAACGACCGCCACGGGCTCGGCCTGGGCGCGCGCCAGATCGCGATCTCCACGGCCGGCTGGGTGCCGGGCATCGAGCGCCTGGCCGCCGAGCCGCTGCAGCTGCGGCTGGCGCTCAGCCTGCACGCACCGACCGACGAGCTGCGGGAGCGGCTGATGCCGGTCAACCGGCGGTTCCCGCTGGCGCGGGTGATGCGGGCCTGCCGCGACTACCGGCGCGCGACCGGCCGGCGGATCTTCGTCGAGTACCTGCTTCTGGACGGGGTCAACGACCGAGACGGCGACGCCCACCGGCTGGCCGCGCTGCTGGGCGCCGACCAGGCCGGGTTCCACGTCAATCTGATCGCCTACAACCCGACTGGGGGCGGCTTCCAGGCATCGCCACTCGAGCGGGTGCGGACCTTCGCCGGCATCCTCGAGGCGGCCGGGCTGCGGGCCACCTACCGGCGCTCGCACGGCCGTGACATCGACGCCGCCTGTGGTCAGCTTGCGGTGGCCGGGGTGCGGGAGCTGCGCCGCGCGCGCCGCGCCCAGCGCACTGCTAGAGTCGCCGGTCGATGATCGTCGGGCAACCCCGCGGCTCGTGATCGGGCTTGCACTGGCGGCATCGGCGATCATGCTGGGAGCCGTCTGGGTGCTCGGCTCCAGCCTCGCTCCGGATGCCGGCAACGGCGGCCGGATCGTCGTGGGTGGGTTTGCGATGACGGGGCTTGCCTGGCTGGCCATGGCCCAGGATCTGCTTGGCGTCTCGGTGCTCGCCCACGCGATCGCCTGCATCGTCGTCGCCGCCGTCCTGATCGCGGCGCTGTTCGCCTGGCGCCGGCCATCGCTACGACCCGAGGTGATCGACTGGTGGGCGCTCGGCATCGCGGCGGCGGTCATCGCCGTGCTGGTCACCCCGGCCTTGCACGTCCAGCCGACCCAGCTCGCGCCGTCCCACGACGACATGCAGTTTCATCGCGGCTGGATCCAGCAGCTGCTGGGCGGTGCCTCGGCCCCCGGCGGGGTGTACGCCGGTCTGCCGAACGCCTATCCGTGGTTGTACCACGCGCTGGTCGCCGGGTTCATCCAGACGCTGCCGGGAGGGCTGGAGGCCGCGCTGGTCGTCGTCCAGGTGTTCGCGCTGGTGATCGGAGCGACCGGGATATGGCTGCTGGCACGGCGCCTCGGCGCATCGCGGCCGGCCGCCCGCTGGAGCCTGCTCCTGTTCACCGCTGCCGGCGGGGTCGGCTGGATCTGGCAGCACGCGCCGGCAGGGCAGATCGAGCTGCACCACAACCTCGGCGTCTATCGCGGCGACCTGATCCTGTCCAACACGTTCCTCCCCGGACTGGCCGGGATCCCGCCGGTCGTGCCGCGGGAGCTGGCGCTCGAGCTGACGCCGGCGGCGCTCTGGGTCGCCCTGCGCGCCCTCGACCGGCGCAACGCCTGGACGATGGCCGGCGCCGGCGCGACCGCCGGTGTCGTGTTCTTGACCAACCCCGTGGCGGGCGTCTTTCTCGCCGCCTGGACCCTTGTGCTGGCAGCGGTCGAACGCTGCCGCCACGTCTGGGCGGCGGTCGCCGCGGCCGCCGGTGTGGCTCTGGTCTGGGTGTTGCCGCTTGCGGTCAACTACGAGCGCTACCAGGGGTTCGTGGTCACGGTCAAGCGGCCTCCCGCCAACCCCTCGCTGTCCCAGACCCTGGTCGGCATGGGCATGACGGCGTTCCTGGGCGTCGTTGGCATCGCCATGCTGGCGGCCGGGCGAAGCACCCTCGACCGCCGGCGGGTCTCGCTGATCGTCGCTGTCCCCGCCGCCGCGATCCTGCTCGCGGGGCTGCTGGCGCCCAGCTCGGGATTGCTGAACACCCCGGCGCTCGTCCGCTGGCTGCGCTACCTGCCGTTCCTGGCGATCGCCCTGGCGGTACCGGCCGGCTGTGCAGCCGAGGCCACGGTCGGCCTGGCCCGCGACCTCGCGCGGCCGGCGGCCCTGGCGGTGGCTGCAGTCATCGGTTTCGCGGTCACCGCGTCGACCGGGCTGGCCGCGGTGTACGTGGCCCGTACGCCCAACCTCGGCCTTGAGTGCTCGCCGCCGCTGACGATCACCTCCCACCAGAGCTACGCGGCGGTCGCCGGCGTCGTCCCCGGCGACCTTGTGTCGCTTGCCGTCTTCGGCGACAGCGGCGCGTCGGCACTCTGGATCTCCCGGACGCGGGCCGGCGTACGTTTCCCCGCCTGGCTCTCGACGCTGCCGCCCGATGCTGCCCGGCGGGCCGAGATCTCCGACTACATCCGCGGCCGCGGGCCGCCGCCGCGTGGGGTGGATTGGCTGGTCATCCGCCGCCGCATCCACGTCCCGACGCCCGGCTTCACGCGCACCGGCTCGTGCACGCTGAACCGCCGGAGCTACGGGGTCTACCGCAGACGGACCGGCTGAGCAGCCGCGAGCATCTAGACTGAGCCATGACCACGCCGGACACCATGGAAGCCTGGGTGATACGGCCTGACCGCCTGGGCGACCCGCGCGACGCGATGCGTCTGGAGCGGATCGAGGTGCCCGAGCCCGGCCCCGGCGAGGTGCTGGTGCGGGTGATGGCGGCAGGCGTCAACTACAACGGCGTCTGGGCGTCCCTGGGCCTGCCGGTGTCGATCTTCCGCTACACCGGATACGACTTCCACATCGCCGGTTCGGACGCGTCCGGCGTCGTCGAGCGGGTCGGGCCGGGGGTCACCCGCTGGCAGGCCGGTGACGAGGTCGTCATCCATTGCAACCAGAGCTGCGGCGAGTGTGCCGAGTGCAACGGGCTCGACCCGATGGCCTGCACCCAGCAGCGGATCTGGGCCTACGAGTCGAACTGGGGCTCATTCGCCGAGTACTGCAAGGTGCAGGCGCAGCAGCTCCTGCACAAGCCGCCGCGCCTGAGCTGGGAGGAGGCGGCGAGCTACGGGCTGACCTACTTCACCGCCTACCGGATGCTGGTCGACCGGGCCCAGATCCGCGCCGGCGACAACGTCCTCGTCTGGGGGGCCGGCGGGGGGCTGGGCACCTTCGCCGTGCAGCTCTGCAGGCTCTACGGGGCAAACGCCATCGCGGTGGTGTCCAGCGACGACAAGATCGACCTGGTGCGCGAGTTGGGCGCGCACGCGGTCGTCGACCGGCGGCAGTTCGCACTTCAGGATCCGGATACCGGCGAGCGCAACTTCGACGAGATCAAGCGCTTCGGCACGGCGGTGCGCGAGGCGACCGGCGGCGTCGACTGCGACGTGGTTTTCGAGCACGTGGGCGCGGCGACCTTCTACACCAGTGTCTTCGTCTGCCGGACCTTCGGCAAGGTCGTCATCTGCGGCGCGACATCGGGCTTCGCGCTCGACTTCGACGTCCGTTACCTGTGGATGCGGCAGAAGACGATCCTGGGCAGCCACTTCGCGAACGCCTACGAGTGCCAGCGCGCCAACCGGTTGATTGCCGAGGGCAAGATCGACCCCGTGCTGTCACGGGTGTTCGAGTGGTCGGAGTGCCCGGAGCCGCACCAGATGATGAAGGAGAATCAGCACGTGGGGAAGATGGTGGTGCTGGTCGGCGCCGAGGTCGAGGGCCTGGGGCGGTCAGCGTGAGCGATCCCCCGCAGCGGCGCTTCGCCCGGCCCGAGGACGTCTCGACCGACTACGAGCGCGACCTCGGCGACCCGGGCAGCTTCCCCTTCACCCGGGGCATCCATCGCGACATGTACGCGGCGCGGCCGTGGTCGATCCGCCAGTACGCGGGCTTCGGCACCGCCGAGGAGACCAACCGCCGCTTCCGCTTCCTGATCGAGCGTGGCCAGCCCGGCCTCTCGACCGCCTTCGACCTGCCCACCCAGATGGGCCTCGACTCCGACGACCCGCGCAGCCTGGGCGAGGTCGGCCGGGTCGGCGTCGCCGTCGACTCGGTCGCCGACATGGAGCGGATGTTCGACGACATCCCGCTGGACGAGGTGTCGACCTCGATGACCATCAACGCGCCGGCGCCGGTGCTGGTTGCGATGTACTACGTCGCCTGCGAGCGGCAGGGCCGCGACCCGGCCGCCATCCGCGGCACGGCCCAGAACGACGTGCTCAAGGAGTACGTGGCCCGCGGCACCTACATCTACCCGCCCGCCCCGTCGCTGCGGCTGGCCGCCGATCTGATCGCCTGGTGCGCGCTGGAGGCGCCGCGCTTCAACGCCATCTCGCTGTCCGGCTATCACATGCGCGAAGCCGGCTGTACCGCCGCCCAGGAGATGGGCTTTGCCCTCGCAAACGCCCTCGCCTACGTTCAGGCGGTGGTCGACCGCGGGGTCGCCGTGGACGAGTTCGCCCCGCGGCTGTCCTGGATCTTCAACACCCAGATGGACTTCTTCGAGGAGATCGCCAAGTACCGGGCGCTCCGCCGCATGTGGGCGCACATCGTCCGCGACCGCTTCGGCGCGCAGGACCCGCGCTCGGCGATGCTGCGCACGCACACCCAGACGGCAGGCTCGGCGCTGACGCTGCAACAGCCAGAGAACAACATCGTGCGGGCGGCGGTGCAGGCGCTGGCGGCGGCGCTTGGCGGCGTCCAGTCGATGGCCCTCTCATGCTTCGACGAGGCGATCGCGATCCCCACCCAGCGAGCGCAGACGCTGGCCGTGCGCACCCAGCAGATGCTCCAGCATGAGTTCGGGATCACCGACGCTGCCGACCCGCTGGGCGGATCGTGGTACGTCGAGGAGTTGACCGACCGGCTGGAGCGGGAGGCGACGCGGTTGCTCGAGCATGTCGAGGAGCTGGGTGGTGCCGTGGCGGCGATCGACGCAGGCTTCTACCAGCAGACGATCGCCGACGAGGCATACGCCCGCGAGCAGCGGATCGCCTCCGGCGAGGACGTGGTGGTCGGAGTCAACGCCTATGTCGAGCCGGAGAAGGTGCACACGGAGCGCTTCGACGTGCCTGTGGGTATCGCCGAGCAACAACACGCGCTCCTCGAGGGCCGCCGCTCGGAGCGCGACGGCGAAGCGGTCGAAGCCGCACTGGAGGCGCTGCGTCGGGAGGCAGAGGGGACCCAGAACCTGATGCCGGCGATCCTCGGTGCGGTGCGTGCCGAAGCGTCGCTGGGCGAGATCTGCGGCACGTTGCGGGCGGTCTTCGGCGAGTACCGGCCGGCCTCGGCGGCCCAGATCTAGCGGATCTGCAAGTAGGCAACCAGGTGGCTGCCGGCGGCGTCCCGCGTCGTCCACACGAGCAGGCCGCCCAGGTGGCGGGCATCCGGGTCGCTGCCGGCCTGGGGTAGCGCCTTGACGATCTGGGGGAAGCCGACGTAGGCCAGGAAGCCGACCGAGGTGGGAAGGCCGGCGGCCTGGGCGGCGCTCTGGAACCCCTTCGAGGACGCCAGTCCGGGCGTCTGCAGCGAGCCTGCGTGGGGGTCGTTGGAGAGGACGACCAGCCCGCCCGCCCGATGCGCCGAGATCGGCGCAGACGAGCTGTGGCTGGCCATCCGGGCCAGCCGGCGGGCGGCCCTGGTCGCCGCGGCCGGGTCGGCCGGATGCGAGAGCAGCGCACCGGTCAGCGGGCCGCCGGGCGCCGCGTAGGCGGCGACGCGTCCGTCCAGGAGCGGCAGCAGGTTGGCGACGAGTCGGGCCGCCTGCGGGTCGGAGGCCAGGCCGGGGAGGTTCGGGAGAGCCAGATGGCCGGGCGTGCGCAAGTTGCCGCCGATGTACGCGAAGGCGTTCGCGGGCACGTGCGAGATGAGCGCCGGCGGCCCGGATGGGGCTTGGCCTGGCGTGCCGGAGGTGTTCAGGGTGAGTCGGAAGCCATGGGCGTCCGCGCCCAGCGACCCGGTGAGCGTCCCCGCCTTTTCGAGGGTCTTGGCCACTTTCGCCAGCGCGGCCGGGTCGGCGCCGCTTCCCGCGCCGCCCATCGAGGCCAGGGACAGCAGTCCGGCCACCTGGTGAAGGTCGGCGTACATCTCGATCAGGCTTCCCGCGGGAAGCGCGGCCATCCGCTGTTGGAAGACCGCGTCATCGGCCAGCGAGCCGGCGCCGCCGGACAGAAGCGTGATCTGGCGGTGCAGCGTCGCTCGGTTGTTGGACGCGAGCAGCGCACCGTGCCCGACGGCGGCGAACGCCTGGCCGCCGCGGATCCGGTAGAGCGTGAAGTTACCGTCGCTGCCCGCCTTGCGGACGCGCTGCCGGGCGAGCGCCGACTCCAGGGCGCTCTCGTCGCGAACGCCCACGTACGCGGCGACGTCGACCGGCGCGCGCGGGTTGCCGACGTCGACGCCGGTCACCGCGAATGCCGCCTGCGACCCGATCCACGGCTCGACATTGGTCGCGAAGCCGCCGGTGCTCGACTGCAGCTCGTGCTCCAGCCTGGCCACCGCGGTTCGCCCGCTGGGAAGCCGGGAGACGACCGCTTTGGCGGTCTTCCAGGCGCTCGATCCCTGGTCGAGGTTGACGCTCACATAGACCAGCGGATGGTCGGGGAAGGCCGCCGCCGCCTTCTCTGCCGATCCGCTGCCGGCGCCGCTCGACCCGCAGCCTGCCAGCGCCAGCGCGACCGCGAGCAGCGGTGCGATGAATCTCAGGGTGGGTCGGGAGCGCGGCAAAGCGGTGATTCCTCATGAATGGTATCGGCAGGAACGGTGAGTAGCGAGAGGCCGTTCGGGTATAGTCCTGCGCCGGTGAGCGCCGTTCCCGAATACCCCGAACCGCTCGAGCGCGCGCTCCGTCAGCTTCGAGCCGGCGGGATGGTGGTCATCTGCGACGACCCGGACCGCGAGAACGAGGGCGACCTCTGTCTGGCGGCCGAATTCGCAACGGCCGAGAAGCTTGCATTCATGGCCTGCCAGGCGCGCGGGCTGATCTGCCTCTCGCTTCCGCCGGAGCGCTGCGACCACCTCGACCTGCCGCTGATGGTGCCCGCCAACGCCGGCACCGATGCGACCGGCTTCACGGTCTCGATCGAGGCCCGCGAGGGCGTCACGACCGGGATCTCGGCGGCCGATCGGGCGCGCACCATCCAGGTTGCCATGGCCCATGACACGGCGCCCTCGGACCTCGTCCGGCCGGGCCACGTGTTCCCCTTGCGGGCGAGGCCGCGCGGCGTGCTGGAGCGGCGGGGACAGACCGAGGCATCGGTCGACCTGACGCGGATGGCGGGGCTTCGGCCGGGTGGCGTGCTCTGCGAGGTGATGAACGACGACGGCACGATGGCCCGGGGGCCGCAGCTGGCGGCGTTCTGCCGCCGGCACTCGCTTCCCCTGGTCACCGTCGACCAGATCGCCACCTACCGGCGCCGAGCCGGACTCGCGGTAACGGCTGTCTAGGCCGCCGGCGCGCCGGTGTGGTTGGTGATCAGCTCCTTGGCGGCGTTCACCTCGTCCGAGCGGTTGACTCCGAGGCAGGCCGTGACCGCGCCCGAGTCGTCCGTGTAGTAGGCAACGAAGTCGTCGTCGTCCATCGAGCCGCGCACCTCGGCACTACCGGTGCCCGGGCCGACGTACTCGAACCAGGTCCAGTCGCCGATGTCCGAGAAGAAGTAGGGCACAACGCTGTACGGGCCGTCTTCCTTGCCCGCCCAGACGCGGCCGACGTAGGCGCCCTGGTTGAGCGCGACGTCCCAGTGCTCGACCCGCAGCCGGCGCCCATGCACGACGCTCTGGTAGTTGGCGATGTCGCCGACTGCCCAGACGCCGTCGGCGGCGGACAGGTGCTCGTCGACCAGCACGCCGTTTGACACCTCGAGGCCGGCCGCCTCGGCCAGCCCGACGTTGGGGGTGACACCGATGCCGGCCAGGACGAGGTCGTAGTCGTCCTCCGGCAGCTCCTTCTGGCCCGTATGCACCTGGATGCCGTGGCTCTCCAGCTGGCGCTGGAAGTAGATGGCGACGTCGGCGCCGAAGAGGTGCTCCCAGACCACATTCTCGGGGACGGCCATGGTCACCTCGAATCCCTTCATACGCGCGCTGGCCCCTGCCTCGACGCCGATGAACCCGCCGCCGATGACGCCCAGCTTGCCATGGCCACGCTCCAGCAGCTCGGCCACCGCCTGGGAGTCGTCGAGCGTCCGGATGGACACGGTCCCGGGCAGCGTCCGCGGCGTCGAGCCGGTCGCCAGGGCGACCCGGCCGAACTCGATCGTCTCGCCGTCGGCCAGTGTGATCGTGTGCGCGCCGGGGTCGAGTCTGGCGACCTCCGTGCTGGTGCGCAGGTCGACGTTGTGCTCCTCCCACCAGGCGACTGGGTGCAGAAAGGTGTCGAACGCGGGCGTATCTCCGCGCAGGAAGTCCTTCGTGAGCGGCGGGCGGTGGTAGGGCGGGTGCGATTCCCTGGCGACGATCAGGACGCTCTCCTGGCCGCCCTGCTCGCGGTACTCCTGGGCGATCATGCCGCCAGACAGGCCGCCGCCCACGATCACATTGTCAAAGCGCACGCTCGCCCTCCTGCCGAATTGGTGAGTCGGCGGGGACGTTAGTCGATCGGCGACG
>DASUHT010000050.1:0-18021 GCA_036273335.1 Gaiellales bacterium
TTCCCACGACGGAGTTGGCGCAGTTGCGGGGACGAATCGCTACAGGGTGCGCTCGAGCGGCTTGGCCGGCCGTTCCTTGCGGGGGTCGACGAAGGGGATGGCGGCGGTCGTCCCGCTCATCGTCCCCCACTCCGACTCGACATCGATCCGCGTCCCCGGCGCCGAGAGCTCGATCGGCACCCAGACGTAGCCGATGTTCCGCTCCAGGCCCGGCGACCAGACGGCGTCGGTGACCTTGCCCACCCGGCGGCCGCCGTGATGGGCCGGCCACTGCCGGCTGATCCCCTCCAGCGGCTCCCGGCGCTGGAACTCGATCCCGACCAGCTTGCGGTCGACGCCGGCGGTGCGGATCCTCTCCAGCGCCGCCTTGCCGATGTACTCCTGCTCCTGCTCCTCGACCAGGCGCTCCAGGCCCATTACATGGAACGGGGTGTCGGCCAGGGTCATGTCCGACCCGTAGTTGAAGATCCCCGCCTCCACCCGCCGCGCCTCGTTCGGCGCGATCGGCCGGATCGCGAATTCCTCGCCGGCGCCCATGATCGCGTCCCACAGATCGTCGCCGCGTGTCCCGTCGAGCAGGTTCACCTCGAATCCGGGCACCGCCGACCAGCCGGTGCGGCTGATCACGACCGGGATGTCGCCGATCGTGAAGTGGTCGCACCAGTAGTAGCGCAGGTCGAAGATCGCCTCGCCGACCAGCTTGGCCATCGTCCGCGCTGACAGCGGCCCCTGCACCTGCACCGGGTGCACGTCCGGATAGCTCACCTGGGCGTCCAGCCCGGATTGCGAGAGCACGCCCAGCGCGTAGAGGCCGGCGTCGCTGTCGGCCAGCTGCATCCACCAGGTGTTCTCGGCCACGTGCAGCAGCACCGGGTCGTTGATGATCCCGCCGTCGGCCGCGGTCACGATCATGTACTTGCCCTGCTTGACCGCACACCTGGTGAGGTCGCGGCAGGTCAGCATGTCGATCAGCCGGTCGGCGTCGGGGCCGCTGATCTGCACCGTCCGCTCGACGCCCACATCCCACAGGGTGACGCCGTCGTTCAGCGCCTGGTACTCGACGTTGGGGTCGTCGTACTCGGCCGGCAGGTACATCTTGTTGTAGATGTCGTAGGCAGCGCATCCGGCCCGGCGGGTGGCCTCGAAGAAGGGCGAGCGTCGGTACCAGGGGCCGAAGTAGAGCTTGGTCGTGATGTCGTTTTGGCTCATGGTCTCCTCCGTGACGTGTGATCAGGCGCGGGCCCGTTCGAGCGCCAGCCGCGACCCGCGAAACCCCGACTCGATGGCGCCGTCGATGAATCCCGACCAGCCGTTTGCGATGTCCGATCCGGCGAGCACGACCCGGCCCTCGGGCCGACGCATCTCGGCGTGAAACGTGGTGTACCAGCCCGGCCGGTGGATCGCCCACGTGCCCTGCGAGAACTCGTCCGCCAGCCAGTCGTGCGCCGTAGCATCCCGCACCCGGTATCCGGGCACGATGTCGTCCAGCTGGTGCTGGACCGCGTCCAGGTCTCCCGGGTCGCAGGCCGCGGAGTCCATGCCGAACCCGATCAGCACCTGATCGCCGTCGCCGTCCAGCCATTCGGTGGCCAGATACCCGAATGGATGGCCGGGCCTGATCGAGTTCTGGTGCAGCGCCGGCCCGCTCGCCCGGATGAAGATCTTGACGCCCCGCGAGGCCTGCCCCAGCCGGACGCCGTCCCGCTTGCCGTCCGAGAGCGGCGGGTCGAACTCGATCGCCCCGAGCACGTTCAGGGGCACGGCCACGATCGCGGCCCGGGACTCGAGGCGCTCGCCGCCACGTGTCTCCACCTCGACGGTGCCGGCCGTCTGGCGGACGGCGGCGACGGGCGTGGCGAGCCGCGTCTCGAACTCCGCGCCGCCGGCGATCGCCGTCAGCAGGCCGCGGGTGCCGGCATCCAGCGTGACCCGGCCGCCGGTGAACTGGGTCAGCTCCAGGCTGTAGCCCGAGAGCCCGTGCCAGCGAAGCACGCTGACCGCCCCCGCCTCGCTGAGGGGGCCGTGGGCGAGCGACTCGAGCTCCGCCCAGAGCACGGCCCGCTCCTCTTCCGTGAGGTCGAGCTGGTCGACTCGCTGCGCGATCGTCAGCCGGTCGAACTCGGCCAGCCGCTCCAGCCTGGCAAGCGGGGCGTGGGGCTCGGGGAGCGCCGCGTCCACACCGTCCACGAATGCCCGCCAACCACGGTCGGCAATCGCGTCGCGCTGCTCGGCGGTGCCCTCGTGGCGGACGCCGTCGACGTACCAGCCCGTCTCCTCGGCCGCGTCGGACACCGATACAGTCAGCTCGGCCTTGACGGCCTCCGACCACGTGAACGGCTGGTGCCAGTGCACCCAGCCCCCGCCCAGCTCGATCTCGCGGTCGCCCCAGGGCGCCGTCCAGGTGCGCCCGCCCAGCCGATCGCGCGCCTCCAGGAGCAGCGTGTCGGCGCCGCGAAGCGCGCTCTCGCGCGCCGCGGTCACTCCGGCGAAGCCGCCGCCGATCACGATCACGTCCTGCAACGATGCCCCCTCGAGGATTGACTGATGAGTCAATCAGACCCGCCGGATGGCCGCAATCCGGACTCCAGGGCAGGGGCCGGAGGCGGGGTCGCGAAACCGGTCGGCAGCGGACGGCGAACTACCAGGGAGGAATGGGAACGGGCGGTTCCGAGCACACATCGTTGTCCGACCTTGGCCTGATGGCCCTTGTCCGGCGTGGCGATGAGGGCGCCCTGGCCGAGTTCTACGACCGTCACGCGGCAACCGCCTACGGCCTGGCGATGCGGGTGCTCCGCGATCGTCGCGACGCCGAGGACGCCGTGCAGGAGGCATTCACCACGCTCTGGAGATCCGCAGCCCAATTCGACCCCGCCCGGTCGAGCCCGTCCACCTGGCTACTCGTGCTGACGCACCGTCGAGCGGTCGACCTGGTGCGGCGCGAGGCCCGGCGGCCGACGGCGCGGCTGGAGCCGGCGGTGGCCGCGTCGATCCCTGACGAGTCGGCCGGCCCCGGCCACTCGGTCTGGCTGAGCATGCTGCGCGAGCAGATCCTGGGGGCGCTGGAGCGGCTCCCCGAGGGGATGCGGGAGCTGCTCGAGCTGGCTTACTTCGGCGGCTACACGCAGAGCGAGCTGGCGGCCCGGCTGGACATGCCGCTGGGCACCGTGAAGACGCGGATGGCCAGGGCCGTGGCGCTGCTCCGTGAGGACATGACGACGAACCGCGACTGGGTGAGGCACGAATGAGCGGCGACCCGCGCGAACAGCACCTCGGCGAGCTCGCCGCGGCCTGCGCGCTGAACGCCGTTGATTACGACGAGCGGCCGCGCGTGGACGCGCACCTGGCCGCTTGCCCGGACTGCCGGGCGGAGGTCGACAGGCTCACCGAGACCGTCACCGGCCTGGCGTATGCACCGTCTCCCACGGAGCCGCCGGCGGAGCTTCGGGCACGCGTCCTGGCCGGACTCTCGGGCATCGCCGCTCCGCCGGTGCCGGTGCACCGCGAGCGGCGTTGGCTTCGCCGGCCCCGGCTTGTGCTGGCTGTCGCCGCCGCCGCCGTGATCCTCGTCGTCGGCGGCCTCGTCGCCCACGAGCGGGGAGGCGGCGGTCTCGCTCCGGCACCGCCGCAGACGGTGGCGCTGGGCAAGTTCGGGAGCGCCACCGTGGGCGCCGACGGACAGCTGGTGCTGAATACCGACGCCGTCCAGCCGCCGCCCGGCCGGACGTACGAGGCGTGGCTGATCTCTGACGGACACGCCGCCCCCGCCGGCATCCTCTCGCCGGGGCAGGCGCAGCGGATCCCGACCTCGCTCGTCGTCCACCCCGGCGACACCATCGCGGTCACCTCCGAGCCGCTGCACGGGGCGCACCTGCAGCCCACCACCGCACCCATCGTCGCAACGACCGTGTAACGGCCGCCGTTACGGTGCCAGGCTCTGTAACAGCGACCGTTACGGTGCCAGGCCCCGCCGCGAGCGGGCAAAGGCGCCGGGCGCCCAGGTCCGCCAGGTGACGAGAAGGCCGGCGAGGATGGGGACGGTGGCGGGGAGCTCCGAGGTCACCTCGAGCAAGAAGCCCCAGGCGAAGCCGGTCGCCACGACGACGATCGCGGCCAGCAGCCGCGGCCGCATGTGGCGTCCGATGACCGCCCCCAGAAGCGCGGGGGCGAGGAAGTCGAGCCAGCCCATGCTGCTGTTCCCGAGCACCACCTCCTGGAGGCCCGGCAGCGGATGCGAGACGCCGGCCGGCGCGCTCACGTGGGGGAGGGTGGTCGCCTGCAGCGCCTGGGTGGTGGTCGCCACCTGCGTCGTGCCGAACACCAGGTAGGTGTCCAGCCCGACCAGCAGGACGAGCCCGACTGCGAGATAGCCGGGTGGCGTGATCGGCCCGACGATGCCGGCGATCGCCAGGCAGGCGCCGCCGATCAGGATCGCACCCGCCACCTGGCCGGCGCGGCCGCCGGACTGCCACGCGACCACGTACAGCGCGGCCGCCGCCGCCACCGTCAGGTACGGCAGCCGCCAGCGGGCGATCCAGCCCAGCGCGCCGGCGAGCACCGGCGTCACGGTCGTGCCCAGCCAGGTCAGGAAGCTCGCCCCGGCGCCCCCCAGCAGGCCGACGATGGCCACGCCCACGACCATCGCCGCCGCCGGCCCGGCGGCGCCCAGCAGCGCCTGCCGGCGGTCGCCCTTGCGGCCGACGGAGGGGATCAGCACCAGCACGCCCTGCGCGATGCAGAGGCTCAGGTACCAGGGGATCAGGAACACCGGCGCCACTCCTCGCGCTCGAGCCGGTAGAGCACGTGCCGGGAGAGCCGGCTGCCCGGGGGCAGCGCCGGATGCTCGAAGTCGTCGGCGGGATCGCGGTGCATGCCGATCCGCTGCATCACGGCCACCGAGCGGGTGTTCACCGGCGACGTGAACGAGACGATCTGGCCCAGGCCGGCCTCCTCGAAGCCGAAGCGAAGCGCCTCCCGCGCGGCCTCGCTCGCGTACCCCTGCCCCCACGCCCCGGCGGCGAGCCGCCAGCCGACCTCCACGCACGGCGTGAAATGCGCCTCGAACCGGGGCACGGCGAGCCCGACGAAGCCGATGAAGTCGCGCTCGCCTGGCACCTCGACCGCCCACAACCCGAAGCCGTGCGCCGCGAACCCCTGCTCGATGCGATCGACGAACTCGTCGCTCTCTCGCCGGTCGAGCGGTGCCGGGAAGTGCTCCATTACCCGCGGATCGGCATTCAGGGCGGCGAACGGGGGGCGGTCGGAGGCGCGCCAGCCGCGCAGCAGGAGCCTGGGCGTTCGCAGCTCGGGAACCGCCACCGCTCGGCCCGCTAGGGTCCGGCGGGGAGCACGGTGTAGAGCATTGCCCGCGTGCGCATCACGCGTCGTTACGCTAGCCGACGTGCGCGCGCGGGCGATCACCTTCGATTTCAACGGCACGTTGTCGGATGACGAGCCAATCCTCTTCGAGGTGTTCGCCGGGCTCTTCGCCGAGCGCGGCCGGCCGCTCACAGCCGAGGACTACTTCGGCATCCTGGCCGGCCTCTCGGACACCGAGATCGTCCGCACCTGGCTGGGCGACCGGGATGACCTCGAGGCCGTGGTCGCCGAGCGAGTGGAGCGCTACCGGCGGGCCGTGCATGACGGGTCGAGCATCAGCGAGGACGTGCGCCGGGCCGTCCGCCTGGCCGCCGACCGGGTGCCGGTGGCCGTCGTCTCGGGCGCCGCCGAGGCCGAGATCGCGCCGGTGCTGCGGGCGGCCGGAATCCACGGCCTCTTCGTCACCGTCGTCTCGTCGGACAGCGTCCGCGACGGCAAGCCCCACCCCGACGGGTACCTGACCGCGCTTCGCCGGTTCGCCGAGGCGGGCCACCCTGTTGCACCAGCAGAGACCGTCGCCTTCGAGGACACCGCGGCCGGGGTCGCGTCGGCCAAGGCGGCCGGCCTGCGCTGCATCGCCGTCGCCGGCACCCTCCCCCGGCCGCGGCTGGCCGAGGCGGACGAGATCGTCGACCGGATCGACGAGGCCCTGATCCGCCGCCTAGTCGGGTAGGCGGATCGCGCGGCCGGCGGCCTCGGGCGGGTCGAGGGCGGCGTGCAGATCGGCGAGTTCGCGGGCCGCCGCCAGCGGCCCATCGCCGGCGGGAGCCGCCCGGCCCGCCCGGGTGTCGACATGCAGCAGCATCTGCTCGGCCGTCGCCAGCAACTCGCCATCGGGGTCACGTCGCAGCGAGTGGAAGACGTGCAGGCGCCGCTCGTCGACACCCAGCACCTGCGTCGTCACCAGGAGCCGATCGCCGGCACGGGCCTCCCGGCGATGCGTCAGGTGCGACTCCACCGTGTAGTAGCTGCCGCCGCCGCCCAGGTACTGCTCGTCGATCCCGAGCCGGGCGAGGAGCGCGTCGGTGGCGTCGCCGAACACCTGCAGGTAGCGGCTCTCGTGGGCGTGGCCGTTGTAGTCCACCCATTCCGGAAGCACCGTCGCGCGGTGCTCGAGCAGCTCTCCCATGGCGGTCGGCCGCCCGTTCGGGGCGGCATCGGCGAGCAGCCGCCGCTCCCAGTCGCGGATCGCCGCCCCGGCACCCGCCTCCGAGCCGCGAAGCGCCTGCAGCACGGCGACCAGCCGGTCGTCGCGCTCTCGCTCCAGCTCCTCCGGGCTGAGGCCCGCCGCCTGATCGTCGGACTGGGCGACGATCCGCCCGATCAGCTCCTCGGTCAGCTCCGGGACGTCCGTCAGCCGCGTCCACGGCCACTGCAAGGCCGGCCCGAACTGGGCCAGGAAATGCCGCATCCCGGCCTCGCCGCCGGCGATCCGGTAGGTCAGGAAGACGCCCATGAACGACCAGCGAAGGCCCGGGCCGAGGCGGATCGCGTCGTCGATCTCGGAGGCCGTCGCCACATCGTCGGCGACCATCCACAGCGCCTCCCGCCACATCGCCTCCATCAGCCGGTCGGCGATGAAGCCGTCGATCTCCTGCCGCAGCAGAAGCGGCGCCATGCCGATCGACCGGTAGACCGCCGCCGCCCGCTCGCACGACTCCGGCGCCGAGCGCTCGCCCCCGCAGACCTCGACCAGCGGCAGCAGGTAGACCGGGTTGAACGGGTGCCCGACGACCAGCCGCTCGGGGCGCGCCATCTCGGCCTGAAGCCGGCTCGGACGAAGGCCGGAGGTGGACGACGCGAACACGGCATCGGCGGGTGCGGCGGCGTCGGCGCGGGCGAGCAGCTCCTGCTTCAGCGGCTCCCGCTCGGGCGCGCTCTCCTGGACGAAGCAGGCGCCGGCAACCGCCTCCTCGAGCGAGCCGGCGATGGTCAGCGACCCCTCGGCAGGCAGCGGCGCCAGGGTCAGCGACCGCCACGACCGGCGGGCGTTGGAGACGATGGCGGCCACCTTGCGGCCGGCATCGGGATCGGGGTCGTGCAGCCTGACGTCCCAGCCGGAGAGCAGGAACCGAGCCGCCCAGCCGCCGCCGATGACGCCGGCGCCGAGCAGTGCGACCGGCCCCGGCCGGTCAGCCACGCCGCACCAGGCGCAGCCGGTCGCGCACCTCCTCCGGCCCCAGGACACGGACGTTCATCGATTCCAGGATGGCGACCGCGCGCTCCACCAGCTGGGCGTTCGTGGCCAGCTCGCCGCGGCGCAGGTACAGGTTGTCCTCCAGGCCGACTCGCACGTTGCCGCCCATGACCGGCGCCAGGGCAACGAACGGGAGCTGCATGCGGCTGATCGCGAACAGCGAGAAGATCGCGCCCGGCGGCAGCTGGTTGACCATCGCCAGCACCGTGCCCGGATCGTCGGGCGCACCGTACGGGATGCCAGTGCAGAGCTGGATCAGCGGTGGGTCCTCGATCAGGCCGTCGCGGATCAGCTCGCGCACCATCACCATGCCGCCGGTGTCGAACACCTCCAGCTCCGGCCGCACGCCCAGGCTCTGCACCCGGGCGGCCATCGCCCGCAGCACCGCCGGGGTGTTGACCATCACGTAGTCGCCGCCGGCGGCGAAGTTCATGCTGCCGCAGTCGAGGGTGCAGATCTCGGGCAGAAGCTCCTCGACGTGCGCAAGCCGCTCGCTGGCACCGGCCATGTCGGTGCCCGCCGGATCTGGCGGCAGCGGCGCCTCGGCGCCCCCAAGCACGAGGTCGCCGCCCATGCCCGCGGTCAGGTTGAGGACGACGTCGACGTCGCTCGAGCGCACCCGTTCGACCACCTCGCGGAAGAGCTTCGGGTCGCGCGCCCCACGGCCGGTCTGGGGGTCGCGAACGTGGATGTGTGCGATCGCCGCCCCGGCCCTGGCCGCCTCGACCGCCGCGTCGGCGATCTGCGCCGGCGTGACCGGGATGCGGTCGCTGCGGCCCGCCGTGTCGCCGGCGCCGGTGACGGCGCAGGTGACGAAGACCTCCCAGTTCATCCGCCCCGCCTCCCCCTCATTCCAGAACCAGCGAGATCTCGTGGGCGAGGCTGAGCGCGGTGCGGCCAAGGACGGGCAGGCGACGTGCCGTCACTCTGTTCCCGGGGCCCCAGATGTTGATGACGGCGACCGGCCGCTTGAGGCGGTTCAGAATCGCCGCCGAGACGCCATTCGAGTAGTCCTCGAGCTCGCCGATGCAGGTGCTGAAGCCTCGCCTCCGCACCTCCGCCAGGTCGGCATCGAGCTGGTCGCGGTCGGTCACTGTGCGCTGCGTGTATCGCTCGAGGTGGGGCGGCAGGACGCCGGCGCGCTCCTCCTCCGGCAGCCACGCCAGGAAGACCTTGCCCGACGAGGTGGCGTGCAGCGGCAGCGAGCGGCCGATCCAGTTCGCCGCGGGCAGGTTGGGCGGGTCGACCTGGTCGGCATACACGAGCGCGAAGCGGTGGGCGACGGCGAGCGTGACGCTCTCGCCGGTCGAGGCCGCCACCCGTTCCAGCAACGGGCGGACGCGACGGACGAGGCCGTCGTAGTCGGCGGCGTCGGCGATCTGGATCGCCTCGTAGCCGACGCGGTAGCGAGTCGTGGCCGGGTCGCGCTCGACCAGGCCATGTTGCTCCAGGGTCGCCAGCAGCCGCCAGACGGTGGTGCGATTGACGCCGGTCAGGCGGCTCAGCTCCCACACGGTGACCGGCGCCGGGCTGGACGAGACGGCCTTCAAGAGGCGCACCGCTCGATCCACCGACTGGACGGACTCGCTGCCAGCCTGCTGCTCACTATGCGAACGCGAGGTTTTCATTGCGAACGGTCGCCCCAGCTGCCGACGACGAGGAACGACCACTATACCGTGGTGATCCCCTTGTGACCATCGAGACTGCGGGGGTTGACGGGTGCCCAGCGGGGCTCTAGTATCGGCTGCCTCTGAAGAGTCGTCCCCCGCGCCGGCTGTTCGTGTTGCGAACAGCGAAAGGAGATCGCCAGATGGCGGATACCCCAAGCCAACGCCCCGAGGACACCGACTCCTTCTCGCTCAACCGGCGAGAGCTCCTGATGGGTGCCGGCGGAGTGCTGCTCGCCGGGTCGCTCGCCGCCTGCGGGAGTGGGTCGTCGAGCTCGTCGGGAACCACCGCAGCGGCCGGCACGCCGAAGCGCGGCGGCAATTTCCGGCTGGCTGTCACCGGCGGCGGCGCCAAGGACATCATGGACGGGCAATCGATCATCACCAAGCCCGACCAGGCGCGCCTGATGACCGCGTTCGAGACGCTGCTCGTCTACGACACGAACTACATTCTGCAGCCGCACCTGGCCGAGGAGGTGACGCAGAACAAGCCCGACCAGTGGACGATCAAGCTGAAGAAGGGCATCGAGTTCTCGAACGGCAAGACGCTCACGTCAGACGACGTCGTCTACTCGCTGCAACGGATCCTCAACCCCAAGCTCGGCCTCTTCGGCACCTCCGGCTTCGCGTCGCTCAAGCCGTCGGGCATCAAGAAGCTGAACTCGACCACCGTGCAGCTCAACCTGAGCTACGCCGACGCCGGCATCGGCGAGCAGCTCGGCCAGTACTACAACGGCATCGTGCCCGAGGGCTACGCGGCCTTCCCGGCGCCCCAGCACGGCACCGGCGGCTACATCCTGAAGAACTTCACGCCCGGACAGCAGAGCGTGCACACGCGCAACCCGAACTACTGGCAGTCAGGCAAGCCGTACTTCGACCAGGTGACGATCACCGACTTCGCCGACCCGGACGCCCAGGTGAACGCCCTCCAGGCCGGCCAGGCGGACGCCATGACCGACCTCCCGTTCAGCAACGTGCCGGTGATCAAGGGGCATGCGGGCCTGAGCGTGCTGGTCTCCAAGACCGGCGGCTGGCTGCCGCTGTGCATGGCCATCGACCTGACGCCGTTCACGGACAACCGAGTGCGCGAGGCGTTCCGGCTGATGGTCGACCGCCCGCAGATGGTGCAGCAGGTGCTGTCCGGCTACGGGACGGTCGCCAACGACCTCTACTCGCCGTTCGACCCCGCTTACAACCACTCGCTGCCGCAGCGCGTGCAGGACATCGAGAAGGCCAAGTCGCTGCTCAAGCAGGCGGGCCAGGACGGGATGACGGTCGACCTGCACACGACCAACGGCGCCGCCGGGATGGTCGAGTCGGCGAACGTCTTCGCCACCCAGGCGCAGGCCGCCGGCGTGACCATAAACGTCCACAACGACCCCAACTACTACGGCGACCTGTACCTCAAGCTGGCCTTCTCGGTCGACTTCTGGGGCACCCGCAACTACCTGCCCCAGGTGGCCAACGGGAGCATCCCGGGCGCGCCCTATAACGAGACGCACTGGCCGCCCAAGAGCGGGCCGGGATCGAACTTCCTCGACCTCTACCACCAGGCGCTGACGCAGGTGGACGAGCAGAAGCGGATCCCGATCATCCACGAGATGCAGGCGCTGGAGTACAACTACGGCGGCTACATCATCCCGTTCTTCAACGACCTGGTGGACGCGTACTCCTCGAAGGTGGCGGGCTTCGAGCCCAGCAAGGGGACGCTGAACCTGACCTCATTCGGGAACGGGTACACCACCATCTGGTTCACGTGATCCGAGCAGGCGACGGCGGGGGCTGAGGCGTGCATTCCGGCGGGATATGGGGCTTCATCCTCCGCCGTACCCTGCTCGGGCTGCTGGTCCTGGCAGTCGTCTCGGTCCTCGTCTTCGCGGCCACCCAGGCGCTGCCCGGCGACCCGGCGCGTGCCATCCTCGGCCGCTCGGCGACGCCGGAGAGCCTGGCCGCGCTGCGCGCCAAGCTGCACCTCGACCAGCCGGTCCTGCAGCAGTACTGGAACTGGGTCACCGGCCTCCTGCACGGCGACCTGGGGAACTCGCTGGCCAACCAGGAGCCGGTCTCGACCTACCTGAAGCCGCTGATCATCAACTCGGGGTTCCTGGTCCTCCTGAGCGGGATCATCTCGATCCCGCTGGCGATCGCGATCGGCGTCTGGGCGGCCGTCCGCCGCGACAAGGCGTTTGACGTCGGGTCGTCGCTGATCACGCTGCTCCTGGCCGCCCTGCCCGAGTTCGTCGTCGGCGTCGTCCTGGTCGTGCTGTTCGCGACGGTCGTCGTCCAGTGGCTGCCCGCCGTCACCCAGGTGCCACCGGGCGGCAAACCATGGGACGACCTCAAGGGCATGATCCTGCCCGTCGCCACGCTCGTGATAGCGGTGACACCCTACGTCGCCCGGATCATGCGCGCCTCGATGATCGAGGTACTGGAGTCCGACTACGTCGAGATGGCGCGCCTGAAGGGCCTGCGGGAGAACACGGTGATCCTCCGCCATGCGCTGCCGAACGCCCTCGGGCCGACCTTCCAGGTGATCGCGATCAACCTCGCCTACCTGGCCGGCGGCGTCATCGTGGTCGAGTACGTGTTCAACTTCCCCGGAATCGGCGGTGCGCTCGTGGGCGGGGTGACCAACCGCGACCTACCCGTCGTGCAGGCGCTGGCCATGCTCGTGGCGACGGTGTACGTCGTGCTCAACCTGATCGCCGACATCGCCACCATCCTGGTCACTCCGAGGATGCGGACAACCCTATGAGCGTCGTCAGCGACGTCGCCATCACGCCCGAGCCGGAGTCGGTCACCTCCACCCGGCGCTCGGGGTCAGTCCTGCGCGATGCCCTCAGCCTGTGGCGGACGCGGATCGGCCTGGTCCTTGTGGTGGTCCTCGTCGCCATCGCCAGCTTCGGCCCCTACGTCGCGCCCCACTCGCCGACCGCGTTCGTTGGGCCACCGTTCAGCTCGCCGAGCGCGAACGCCCGCCTCGGCGCCGACTACCTGGGCCAGGACGTGCTCAGCCGGTTCCTCTGGGGCGGCCGCGGGATCCTGGCGATGGCCGCACTGGCAACGGCCTTCGGGCTGGTCTTCGGGTCGCTCGTCGGCCTGCTCGCCGCCTACTCGCGAAACTGGCTCGACGACGTGCTGATGCGGGCGATGGACGTGATCCTGGCCTTCCCCCAGATCATGCTGGCGCTGGTGGCGATCGCGACCGTCGGGCCGAAGGCATGGTTGATCGTGCTGGCGGTCGGCCTGACCACCCTGCCCCGCGTCGCCCGGGTCACGCGCGGCGCGGCCCAGCCGATCGTCGAGCGCGACTTCGTGGGGGCGGCGGAGGCGCTCGGGGTGCCGCGCTACCGCATCCTCGGACGCGAGCTCCTGCCCAACATCATGAGTCCGCTGATGGTCGAGCTGAGCCTGCGCCTGACCTACTCCATCGGGCTGATCGCCGGCCTCGCCTTCCTCGGCTTCGCAACCAGCACCAACGGCCCCAACTGGGGCACCATGATCAACCAGAACCGGATCGCCATCCAGACGGAGCCGTGGGGGGTCGTGCTGCCGGTGCTGGCCATCGCGCTGCTGACGGTCGGCACCGGGCTCGTAGGTGACGGGATCTCCCGCGCCGCCGCCGGCATCGATCGCGGGAGGCCGAGCGAGTGACCGTCCAGACGACACCCTCGATCGTCGTCGAGGGCCTGCGCATCGAGGTCGCGGGAACCGGCATCGACGTGGTCGACGACGTCAACCTGGCGATCAACCCTGGCGAGGTGGTAGGGCTGGTCGGCGAGTCGGGATCGGGCAAGACGACCGTCGGCCTGGCGATGCTCGGGCACGCCCGCCGGGGCGTCGAGATCGTCGCCGGCAGTGTCTGCATCGACGGCACCGACGTGCTCCAGCTCTCCGAGGCGGAGCGGCGGCCGCTGCGCGGCCGGGTCGTCTCCTACGTCCCCCAGGACCCGGCGGCGGCGCTCAATCCGGCCCTGCGCATCGGTACCCAGCTGCGCGAGGTGCTGGAGGCACACGAGTTCGGGAACAACGACGGCGACCGCCGCGACCGGGTGGCCGAGATGATGCGCGAGGTAGCGCTGCCCGACGACGCCGGGTACCTGCGCCGGTACCCCCACGAGCTGTCCGGCGGACAGCAGCAGCGGGTGGGGCTGGCGATGGCCTTCGCCTGCCGGCCGCGGCTGATCGTGCTGGACGAGCCGACGACCGGGCTGGACGTGACCACGCAGGCGCACGTCCTGGGCACGGTACGGGAGCTGGCCGAGGCCCACCAGGTGGCGGCGCTCTACGTCAGCCACGACCTGGCCGTCGTCTCGACGCTCGCCCAGCGGGTGGCCGTGCTGTACGCGGGGCGCCTGGTCGAGGTCGGCGACTCGGCCGAGCTCTTCGCCAACGCCGCCCACCCGTACACGCGGCGGCTGGTCGGCGCCATCCCGCGCCTGGCCGGAAGCCGCGAGCTGGTCGGGATCCCCGGCCGGGCGCCGTCGCCGGGGAGCCGGCCCCCGGGCTGCGCCTTCGCGCCCCGTTGCCGGTTCGCCGAGAGCGCCTGCACGGCCGCGCTGCCGGATCTGCGCGCGCTGGATGCCGGCCACAAGGTCCGTTGCATCCGGGCCGAGACGGTGCTCGCCAACCCGATGCCCTTCGCCGGCGAGGCCGAGGCGATCGTTCCGCCCCGGGGCGAGGGCATCCTCCAGGTCGAGGAGCTGTCGGCCGGCTACCGCGGCCTGACGGTGCTGCACCAGATCAACCTGACGCTGGCGCCGACGGAGTGTCTGGCGCTGGTCGGCGAGTCGGGGTCGGGCAAGACGACGCTTGCCCGGTCGATCGCCGGCCTGCACAGGGAGCGCGTCGGCCGTGTCCTGCTAGACGGGACGGAGCTGGCGGAGCTGGCCCGGCACCGCCCCCGGGAGGCCCGGCGCCGCCTCCAGTACATCTTCCAGAACCCCTACGGGTCGCTGAACCCGCGGCGCACCATCGACCAGATCGTGCGCCAGCCGCTGGAGGTGTTCGGGATCGGCGGCAAGGAGGCCGACCAGCGGGTGGACGAGATGCTGGACCGGGTATCGCTGAGCGCCGATTACGCGGGCCGCTACCCCGACCAGCTCTCTGGCGGCGAGCGCCAGCGGGTGGCGATCGCACGCGCCCTCGTCTGCCAGCCGGACGTGCTGATCTGCGACGAGGTCACCTCAGCGCTGGACGTGAGCGTCCAGGCGGCGATCGTCGAGCTGCTGGGAGCGCTCCAGCGCGACCTCGGCCTGGCCATGCTCTTCGTCACCCACAACCTGCCGCTGGTGCGCTCGATCGCGCAGCGGGTGGCGGTGATGAGCGACGGCCGGATCGTCGAGCTGGGCGCGGTCGACCAGGTGCTGATGGATCCGAGTGACGACTACACGCGGCGCCTGCTGGCGGACACCCCGTCGCTGGAGGCGGTCCAGTCGTGACGGGGGGCGGGCCGGCCGTCCGGGGGACGGTCGCCGCGGGGTTCGAGGCGGTGCGGGAAGCCTTCGCGGCCAACCTCGGCGTCCGCGGCGACGGCGGCTGTGCGCTGGCCGCCGTGCGCGACGGCCGGACGGTCGTCGACCTCTGGGGCGGTTCGGCGGACGGCGCCGGCCGCGACTGGGAAGCCGGCACGGCGGCGGTCGTCTTCTCGGGCAGCAAGGGTGTGGTCGCCACGCTCCTGCTCATGCTGGTCGACCGCGGCCTGCTCGATCCGCAGGCCCGGGTCGGCGAGGTCTGGCCGGAGTTCGCGACCGCCGGCAAGGAGGAGGTCACGCTGGGCATGCTGTTCGCGCACGCCGGCGGAGTCCCCGGGGTCGCCGAGCCGCTGACGGTCGACGACCTGGCCGACCCGCCGCGGATCGCCCGCGCCCTGGCCGCCCAGGCCCCGCTGGTCGACCCGGGCACGCCCAGCTACCACGCGATCACCTACGGCTGGCTGGCGGCGGAGGTGGTGCGCAGGCTGGACGGCCGCAGCACCGGCCGACTCCTGGCCGACGAGCTGGCGGAGCCGCTGGGGCTCGATCTGGCGATCGGCGTCGGCCCCGATCATCCGCTGGCGTCCAGGCGGGCGACCCTGCGGCCGGCCCCCGACTACCGGCTGTCGGCCTACCTCGATGACGATCCGGATCCACGGCTGGCGCTGGTGTACGGGAACCCGCCGCTTCAGATCGCCTCCTGGAACGACCCGCCGCTTGTGGCGATCGAGGCACCGGCGGTGAATGCCGTGGCCACGGCCCGCGCGCTGGCCGGCCTGTACGGGCGGCTGGTGGCGCGGGACGATCCGCTGGTGTCGCCGGGGTCGCTGCGGCTGGCCGGTAGCGAGGCGAGCGCCGGCGACGATCCGCTCTCCGGCCGGCGGCTCCGCTTCGGGCCGACCGGCTACGAGCTCGCGGGCACCCCCAGCGAGCTGGGCCCGCCCACGGACGCGCTCGGACACACCGGCACCGGCGGCACCTCGCACGGCGCCTGGCCGTCGCTTCGCACCGGCTTCTCGTACGTCACCGCGGACCTGCGGCCGGAGAACGCCGACGGCCGCGCCGGGGCCCTGCTGGCCGCCCTTCACGAGGCGGTGGCGGCGTGAGCGACCGCCCCAACATCCTGCTCGTGATGGCCGACCAGCTCGCCGCGGGGGTGCTTCCGGCGTACGGCGGCGGCGCCCGCACGCCGGTGATCGACCAGCTGGCCGGCGGCGGCTGCCTGTTCGAGGCCGCCTACTGCGCATCGCCGCTCTGCGCACCGTCGCGGGCATCCCTGCTGACGGGGCGCCTGCCGTCGCAGACCGGCGTCTTCGACAACGCGGCGCCGCTGCCGCCGGACGTGCCGACGCTGGCCCACGTCCTGCGATCGGCCGGCTACCGGACGGCGCTCTCCGGGAAGATGCACTTCGTCGGCCCCGACCAGCTGCACGGCTTCGAGGAGCGGCTGACCACGGACGTCTATCCAGCCGACTTCGAATGGACGCCGGACTGGACACTCGGGCCGGGCGAGCGCCCCGGCTGGTACCACAACATGCAGAGCCTGCGCGATGCCGGCGTCCGCGACGCGGCGATGCAGACCGACTACGACGACGAGGTGTCATTCCGCGCCGCCCGCTACCTGCGTGACCTGCGCCGGTCGGACGAGCAGCGGCCGTTCTTTCTGGCGGTCTCGTTCACCGCTCCGCACGACCCCTGGGAGGTGCGCCGGCGGCACTGGGATCTCTACGAGGGCGCCGACATCGGCGCGCCCGCGGTGCCGGCGATCTCGCGATTGGACGCCGATCCGCACAGCCTGCGCCTGCGCGACGCATACCTGGCCGATCGCGAGCCGCTGACGCCGGAGGAGGCCGGGACGGCGCGCCGCGCCTACCTGGCGGCAGTCAGCGAGATCGACGAGCGCACCGGGGTGCTGCTCGAGGTGCTGTCGGAGAACGGCATGGACGAGGAGACGCTCGTCGTTTTCACGTCCGACCACGGCGAGATGCTGGGCGAGCGCGGGCTCTGGTACAAGATGTCGTTCTTCGAGGGCTCGGCGCGGGTGCCGCTGATCGTGCGCGGACCGGGCATCAGTCCGCGACGCGTCGGCGCCCCGGTCTCGCAGCTCGACCTGGCGGCAACGCTCGCCGAGCTGGCCGGCGCCGACCCGGCCGGTCTCGGCGGCGCCGGCCTGGGAGCCATCCTGCAGAGCGGCGCCGAGCCCGATCGCCCGGTGCTCGCCGAGTACCTCGCTGAGGCCGTCCCAGCGCCGGCTTTCATGATCCGCCGCGGGCGCTTCAAGTACGTCACCTGCGGCGACGACCCGGAACAGCTCTACGACCTGGAAGCCGACCCGCTGGAGCTGCGAAACCTGGCGGTCGACGATGCCCATGCCGAAGCGCTCGCGGAGCTCCGCCGGGAGGCCGGCGAACGCTGGGACGCCGGCGCGGTCGCCGCCCGGGTGGTGGACAGCCAGCGCCGGCGGCGGCTGGTTGGCGCGGCGCTCGCGACCGGCGCGCACACGCCGTGGGACCACCGTCCGCCGTCCGACCCGTCGACCGAGTTCGTCCGCGGCGCCGCCGCGGCGAACCCGCGGCCGGAGGAGCTGCGGCCGGGCGGCGGGCTACCCGCGTGAGCCGTTCAGGATCGCCCGAGCCAACTGCACGCGGTCGGTGACGACGATGCCGACCGCAGGGTCGTCCAGGAACCGCCGCAGCGGCCGCGACTTGTTCACCGTCCACACGAGCAGCGGCCGGCGCTCGACCCGCGCCCAGTCGCCGAGCTCGCCGTCGACCAGGGAGTGATGCGGGCAGACCAGGTGGGCGCCGCAGCCGGCCGCAATCGCCGGGACGTCGGCGGGCGGCGTCCCCGGCCGGACGAGCAGGCCGGTGGGCAGCTCCGGATCGAGCCGCGAGAGCTCCTCGAGGACGCTGGGTAGGAACGACGTGACCACCAACCCTGCCGGCCGCGGCTCGACCGCCGCCAGCAGCGCCGCCTCGATCCCCGGCTCCTTCAGCTCGAGGTCGAGGGCGATCCGTCCCGCCGCCAGCTCGAGCAGCTCGGAGAGCCGGGCCGGCCGGGCGCCGGCGGCGATCCGGCCGTGCGAGAGCACGAGATCCCCGTCGCGGCCGCGGCGGACGTCCGCCTCGATCATGTCGGCGCCCGCCTCGACCGCGGCCCGAAAGGCGATCATCGTGTTCTCCTGCTCCCGGGCGGACGGCAGCCCGCGGTGGGCGCAGACGAGCACGCGGGTCACGCCGCCTCGTCCAGCGTCCGGACCACTGTCAGCGGTCGATGCTCGACATGTCGGGATACCGCTCGCCCGCCG
>DASUHT010000051.1:0-36800 GCA_036273335.1 Gaiellales bacterium
GTCTCAGCCGAGCGCGTCGCCGAGCGGGCCGCCGCCGCGCGCGACATGGCCGCTCGCCGGGCGGAGCAGGCGGCCGCGCGCCGGCGCGCGCTCGGCTGAGACGGCCCGCAGGAGCGATCTCCCCCGAATTGCGGAGGCTGAAAGTGCGGCGATTGACTACGGTCGGTCCGCGCTTCGAAGCGCGCGTCGCAGGTAGCGACGGCGAGTCTTTGCTGTGGGGGCGGTGCCCATGTTGCGGTTACGGCGTTCGTCGTGGGGTCGGTCGGACGAGATGGTCGAGGTGTTGGAGGCAACGCGCGCGCTGGCGGACGCAGACGATGTGGCCGACGGCCTCGCGATCCTGGTGCGTGAACTGACGCGGCTGTTCGACGCCTCGGCGTGCATGATTTCCCGGTACGACGTGGAGCGCCGGGTGACGACCGACTGGGCCGGTTTCGTGAAACCTCCGTGGCAAATGAATCGGGTCGCCGAGTCATATCCGCTGGCGGGGTTCCCGGCCATGCTCGCCGTACTCCAAGAACGCTCTCAGGTTGCAGTGAGGGTGGGATTGAATGAGCATCTGGAGGAGCAGGTGCTCCTGCGCGAGCTGGGATTCGGGGCGTCCCTGATGCTGCCGTTGACGGATCGTGATGCGGCCTTCGGCCTGGTCGAGTTGTTCGATCGCCGTCGCCGCACGTTCTCCACCGACGAACAGCGGTTCGCCCGGCTTTGCGTCGACCAGGCCGCGGTGGTGCTCTCCGCGATCCGCGTTGCAGAGACGCTGGAGCGCCAGGACCTGGCGATGGTGGGCGCGCTGGCCAACGCGCTGGAGGCGAAGGACGCGGCGACCGGACATCACGCCAACGAGATTGGCGAGCTGGCGGCCGACGTCGGCGAGAACCTCGGCATGCACGGATCCGAACTGCGGACGCTGCGGATCGGCGGGGTCCTGCACGACATCGGCAAGATCGGCATCCCGGAAGCGATTCTCCGAAAGCCGGGAGCGCTCTCTGACGAGGAGTTCGCGATCGTCCGCGAACACACCACGATCGGTGCCGGCATCATCGGCGACATCCCGGGCCTGGCGGACGTGATCGACATCGTGCGCGCCTCCCACGAGCGCTGGGACGGAGCCGGATACCCACAGGGCCTCGCCGGCGAACAGATCCCCATCGGCTCGCGGATCATCTCCGTCTGCGACGCGTTCCACGCGATGACCGAAGATCGGGTGTACCGGCGGGCCATGTCGCCCGAACTGGCCCTGGCGGAGCTCAACCGATGCTCAGGCACCCAGTTCTGGCCGCCGGCCGTCGAGGCACTGGAAGCGATCATCCGACACGGCGACCGAGCAGTCCGATACGCCGAAACCACAAACCGGTAGGCGCCGCGCAACCCCGCGATTGCTAGACCAATCCAAGGATCGCCTCGCACGCGCCCGGAGAGACCTATGCCGGCTCGCGGCCCAGGAAGGTCTGCTGGAGGGAGCCCGACTCGTGCACCGAGACGAGGAGCAGCGGCTCCTGACCGGTGTTTCGGAATCCGTGCGGGGTCTGCGGCGGCACCACCAGCATCTGGTTTGGCCCCAGCTCGACCACGTCGTCACCGGCGGTCCAGCGTGCATGCCCCTCGAGGAGCAGGAACGTCTCGGAATATGGGTGAACGTGCAACTCGACGGTCTTGCCCGGCGGCGTGCGGACGACGAACATCGATACGCCCACACCCGCACGCGGGCCGCCTTCGAAGAGCCAGGCGGTCGGGCCGCGCTGCAGGTCGTCGAGGTCGAGCACGGTGACCTGGGGATGCGTGCTCATGCACGCCCCTCAGGGGACCCTGCGAGCCCGGAGCGCGAGTGAACATCGGTCAGCCAGCGCGTGGTGAAGCGGCCGTTGCGGTGGACGTCGATCTGGCCCAGTCGCTCGGGGCCGAGATCGAGGAATGTGACTTCGCTCATCGTGCCTCGCCGATCATCGGTGGGGCTCATCGCCTTCCTCCTTGGACGCGGTTGACGCCGGGTGGACCGTGGGCGGCGCGGGAACTCATCGGTAGGCGCCGCCCTGTGGCTCTCGTCGCAAAATCGCCCGCACCCGGCCGCTTTCCGGTGGTAGCGTTGCCAGAGATCGCTCAACGCCAACCGAGGGGGTCGCGATGGCTGACACGCTCAAGGGAACATGCTTGTGCGGCAAGGTGGAGTACGAGGTCAAAGACCCGGAGGCGCTGGGGTATTGCCACTGCACCCGCTGCCAGCGGTGGACGGGTTCCAGCCTGGCCGGTGTGGTGGTGGCCAAGGAGAACTTCCACTTCACGAAGGGCGAGGACCTGGTCAAGCGCTATGAGAGCGAGTTCGCGCCGCGCAACTTCTGCAGCAACTGCGGCTCGAGCATCTACGACGACCTGGGCGAGAAGTATTTCGTCGCCGCCGGCCTGATGCGCGACCTCGACCTCACTCCCAGCTTCCACCTGCAGGTTGCCTACAAGGCGAACTGGCACGAGATCGGCGGCGACGCTCCGCAGTTCGCCGAGAGCGCCTGACACCGGCGCGCGCGGCGCAGCCCCTGCGGCGATCCGGCCGCGGGGTCAGCCCCCGGAGAGCCGAGCCTCGTCCCGCGTCGGCTCGAAGAGCTCAACCGGATTGCCGGCCGGATCCTCGACCAGCACCTGCTTGCCGCCGACGCCGGTGACGATCTCGTTGCGAAGGTGGGCACCCCCGTCGCGCAGGCGCCGAACCGTTGCCTCCAGATCGTCCACCTCGAGCTGGAAGCGGTTCCAGCCGCCGGGCGCAGGCACCGTTCCGTCCGGCATTGCCTGGCCGCCACCGGGTCCGCCGCCGGGGGCGCTCAGCACCAGCCGAAGATCCTCCCGGGAGAGCATCGCGAACGCCGGTGCCGGGTGCATGACCTCCTGAAATCCGAGCATCTGGCAGTAGAACTCGATGGCGGCGTCGACGTCGTCGACGATGTAGCGGACGCTCACGGTGGCCATTCCTGCTCCTCCTTTGGCGTGCCCCTCGATGCTAGCCGAGCAGGTGCGGAGGCGATCACTGGCGTCGCACGCCGGAACACGGCACACTTCGTGTCGGGGTGATCCATGGGCACAATCGGTAACCGCCTCCGCGAGGAGCGGGAACGGCGGGGCATCGGGATCGAGGAGGTCGAGGCGCACACGAAGATTCGCGCCCGCTATTTGCTCGCGCTCGAGGACGAGCGGTTCACCGATCTGCCCGACCCGGCCTACGCCCGCGCCTTCGTTCGCGACTATGCGGACGAGCTCGGAATGGACAGCCAGTCGCTCCTGGACGAGATGGGCGAGCCGGCGCCGGAACTGCCGCCGGAGGTGGTCTCGGATTTCCCGTCCGAGCCGCTCGCCCGGGTGCGAACGCTCGTTCCGACCAGGTGGCTGCTGGTCGCCGCGGTGGCGATCGCGATCGTCGTGGCAATGATCTGGGTCGGCTCGCAACTCGGCTCCGGGACCGGGCAGGACGCCGCCAGCGTCGGCAGCAGCAATCAGGCGGCGCACAGCGCGTCGAGTGGGGGTTCCTCGCCGCCGCCCACCTCGACGGTGCCGCCGCCCGCGAGCACGAGCACCGCAGCGGTTCCGATCGCGTTTACCACCAGCGCGGGCCCCTGCTGGCTGGAGGTGCGGGCGGGCTCGGCTACCGGCGCGATCCTCTTCCAGGGCATGCTGGCGACCAACAAGACGCTTCGCTTCAGCCGGCAGCGGGTGTGGGCGCGAGTGGGCGCCCCGTGGAACCTGCGCGTGCATGTCGGGTCGCAGCGGTTCGCGCTGCCGATCGCCGACACCGGGGATCTGGTGGTCACGCATAGCGGCGCATCGTCCGCCGCCTGACCGCCCGCGCCTGCACCGCGACCCCGCCGGCAGCTCGTTCACGGACGGGCTGCCGGCGGGGCAGGCACGGATGCTGCAGCGGATCGCTGCTGGCGGCGCCTAGCTGGACGTCGCCTCGGCGGACGATCCCTCGACGTTGACCCTGGGCAGCCAGCCCAGGAACGACGGCAGGTACCAGTTCCAGCGCCCGAGCAGGGTCATCGTCGCCGGCACCAGCACGGTGCGTACCAGCGTGGCGTCGATCAGGATGGCGACCGCCACCCCGAAGCCCATCTCCTGGAACATCACCAGCTGCCCGGAGGCGAAGCCGGCGAACACGGCGACCATGATCAGGGCCGCCCCGGTGATCAGGCGGGCGCTCGTGGTGATCCCCTCGCTCACCGCCACCCGGGTGTTCCCGGTCGCCTCGTAGCGCTCACGGATCCGCGACGTGAGGAACACGTGGTAGTCCATCGAGAGCCCGAACAGGACCGCGAACAGGAACAGCGGGATCCATGCCTCGATCACCGGCACCCGCTGGAACCCGAAGATCCCGCTGCCGTGACCGTCCTGCGCAACCAGCGTCAGCAGGCCGTATGCCGCGCCCACCGAGAGCAGGTTCATGACGATCGCAACCGCCGGGATGACCACCGAGCGGAACGCGATCAGCAGGACCAGGAAGCTCAGCGAGAGCACCAGCGCGAAGACGATCGGCTGGTAGTTGGCCGAGATGTTGAAGTAGTCCAGGTTCTGCGCCGCGTCGCCTCCGACCGGCAGGTCGGTCGTGGAGCGCAGCCGGGTGACCGCGTCGGTCGCCGCCGTGCTATTCGGGTCGGCGTTGATCGGCACGTCCAGCACTGCGCCATGGGCAGTCGCGCCCGGCTCGATGGTCAGCTGTCCGAACATCGGGTCACCGGCGATGCCGCGGCGGATCGCCGCGATCTCGGCCCGGTTCCCGGCCGTCCCTGGTCCGCCGACGAGCGGGATCCGGGCCGGCGCCAGCACGCCGACGTTGAACTCCCGCTGCATCGTCTCGTAGGCCTGCCGCGACTGGGCGCTCGCCGGCAGCGAGGTGACGCCGCTGGCGCCGGTCTTGATGCCCAGGTAGGGCACCGCCGCCAGGAGCAGGAGGCCGGCGACGGCGAGCAGGCTGATCAGCGGCCGGCGCATGACGCCGCCCACCGCCCACGGCCAGAAGCGCCCGCCCTCGCCCGAGCTGCGGCGGAGCCGCGACGGCACCAGGCGTCCGACGCGACCCTTCTCGATGCGGTCGCCGAGCAGCATGAGCACCGCCGGCAGCAGCGTCATCGCCGCCGCCACCGCCGCTATCACGACCAGGATCGCGCCCAGAGCCAGGCTCAGGAAGATCGTCGTCGGGACGATCAGCAGGCCGACCAGGGCAACCACCACGGTGATCCCGGAGAACAGCACCGCCCGGCTGGCGGTCCGCGACGCGACGGCGATCGCCGCGTCCGTCGCCGACCCGCGTGCCCGCTCCTCGCGGTAGCGGGAGACGATGAAGAGCACGTAGTCGATGCCGACGGCGAGCCCCATCATCGTGATCATGTTGGTGACGAAGAAGGACAGCGGGTAGGCCTGTCCGATGACGCCGGTGAGGGCCATCGCGACCACGATCGCGACGATCGCCAGGCCGATCGGCAGGAGCGCCGAGACCAGCGTCCCGAACACGACCAGCAGCACGATCAGCGCCACCGGGATGCCGATCGACTCGCCCGTGGCGAGGTCGCTCTCGGCGGTCCGGTTGGAGTCGTGCGCGGAGGCGGCCTGGCCCGCCACCTGCACGGCCAGTCCGCTCCCGTCGGCGGCCTCGCTGACCGTCAACACCTTGCCGATGTTGTCGGTCGCCGTGCTCTCGTCGCCGGCCACCGTCACCGGGATCAGGGCGGCGGTGCCGTCACGGCTGACCAGCCCGTTGACGCCGGGGGCGAAGGGATCGCTGACCCGCGTCACGATCGACGGCCCCAGATCCTCCAGGTTCTTGCTCAGGCGATCGATGCGGGCGCGGTTGGCCGCGTCCCCGATCGAGCCGCCGGGGGCGGTCACAACGACCATCTCGGTGTCGTCGGTGCGGACACCGATCTGATTCTTGATCAGGTCGTTGGCGGCCGCCGACTCGGGCTGGTTGACGAAGCCCACGGTGCTCGTGGTGGCGCTCGGCAGGAGCAGTGCCACGGATGCCAGCGAGGCGACGAGCACCACCGCCCAGATCGCCAGGGTGCGCCGCGGGTGCGAGGCCGCCGCGCGGGCCAGGGCGGGTGGTGATAGGGACCTGAACATTCGACTCCTCCTTCTCAGAAAACCAACTGGTCGGTCTGTTTTATTTCCGTACAGACGCCCCGGCCCGCCGGAATCTTCCCGGGTCAGCCGAGGGTGGGTGCTTGCAGGCCCAACGCGCCGCCGACGAAGCGCAGGTACTCGTCTGCGCTCATGCCCAGGCGCTGGCCGTTGGGGTCGTCGGCCGCCAGGCCCTCCAGGCCCATGAACGCGCCGACGGCGAAGCGGGCGGCGAGTTGCGGGTCGACGTCGGTGGGCAGGTCGCCCTCGGCCTGCGCCCGTACCAGCAGCTCGCTGGTGGTGGCGATCCAGGCCACGTGCGGGCCGACCAGCTCCGGATCGTCGACCCCCTCGGATCGGATCTCGGCGCACAGCTGTTCGAGGCCGACGACCCCCTTCTGGGTCTCGATCGCGGGGATCAGCGCGCGCACCATCGCCACCAGCTGGTCGGACGCGCGGGCGTGCTCGCCGGCCACGGCCAGCACCTCCGCCCGCATCCGCGCCTGGTCGGTGCGGATCACCTCCAGCGCCAGCTCGCGTTTGGACGCGAAGTGGAAGTAGAAGCCGCCCTTGGTCACTCCGGCCGCGGCGATCAGGTCGTTCATCGAGGTGGCGCCGTATCCACGCTCGCCGAAGGCCGTGCGGGCGGCGTCGATGATCCGTCGTCGCGTCTCGCCGCCCTTCTCGGTGGTGGCCACCCTATTCATGGGGACGGACTCTACAGACCGACCGGTCGGTCTGTCAAGTGGCGAGCCACACACGCGTCCGCACAACCGCTGCGCGATGGCATGATCCCGTTCCTGACGAGCGGGGCGTAGAGGGGGAGGCGGTGAGCTTCTCGGCGGAAGACAGTCTGATCCTGGCCGGCCTGCTGGCCGCTGCGGCAACGCTGATCGCGCTGGCCGACGTCGTTCGCATCCCCTACCCGATCCTGCTCGTCCTGGGTGGGCTCAGCCTCGGCTTCCTCCCCGGCATGCCGCACATCGAGCTGCCGCCCGACCTGGTGCTGGTGGCGGTGCTGCCGCCGCTCCTCTACGGCACCGCCTTCTTCACGCCCCTGCGCGAGCTGCGCGCCAATGCCGCCCGGATCACGACCCTGGCCGTCGGTCTGGTGCTGGCCACCATGGTCGGGGTGGCGGTGGTGGCGCACGCGATGGTGCCGGGACTGGGCTGGTCGAGCGCGTTCGTCCTCGGCGCGATCGTCTCGCCGACCGACCCCACCGCCGCCACGGCGATCGGCGAGCGGCTGGGCCTGCCCCGCCGTCTGGCCGCGGTGATCGACGGCGAGAGCCTGGTCAACGACGGGACGGCGCTGGTCGCCTACAAGTACGCGGTGGCGGCCGTCGTCGCGGGCACGTTCTCGCTCGCCCACGCCTCGCTCAGCTTCGTCCTCAACGTGGTCGGCGGGATCGCCTTCGGTCTGGCGGTCGGGTACGTCATCCGGCAGGCCAGGCGACGTCTGGACAACCCTCCGGTGGAGGTCACGATCTCGATCCTGAGCGGCTATCTGGCGTTCCTGCCGGCGACGGCGCTCGGGGTCTCCGGTGTGCTGGCCGCCGTGACCGTCGGCATCTACATGGGCTGGTACACCGGCGAGCTCACCAATGCCGCCTTCCGACTGCAGGCGATCGGCGTCTGGGAGGTGCTGTTCTTCCTGCTGAATGCGGCGCTCTTCGGGCTCGTCGGCCTGCAGCTGCCGGCCATTCTGGACGGCCTCTCGGCGATCTCGACCGCCGATCTGATCCGCTACGGCGTGGTCGTGACGGCGGCGGTCGTCGCCGTCCGGCTGGTCTGGGTGTTTGCGTCGATCTACCTGCCGCGGCTGGTCCACGGCCGCCTGCACGGCGGCGATCCGCTGCGCTCCTGGCGGGCGGGTCTGATCCTCACCTGGTCGGGCATGCGTGGCGCCGTCTCGCTGGCCGCAGCACTCGCACTGCCGCTGAACACCGACTCCGGCGCGCCCTTCCAGCGTCGCCAGCTCCTGATCTTCCTGACCTTCGCCGTCATCCTGGGCTCGCTGGTCGTGCAGGGGCTGACGCTGCCCGGGCTGATCCGGCTGGTCGGCCTGGAAGACGACGGGCTGGCCGACCAGGAGGAGGCGAAGGCGCGCATCCATGCCGCCGAGTCGGCGCTCGAGCGGCTGGAGCAACTGGCGGACGAGGAATGGGTCAGGGAGGACACGGCCGAGCGCATGCGTGGGCTCTACAACTTCCGCCGCGAGCGCTTCAATGCTCGTATCGACGAGGAGGCGGACACCGGCGCCGAGGCCCGCTCGGCCGACTACCAGCGGTTGCGCCACGAGCTCCTTGACGCCGAGCGGACGGCTGTCTTCGACCTGCGCCGGCGGGGCGCGATCGACGACGACGTCCTGCGCCGGGTGGTCCGTGATCTTGACCTCGAAGATGCTCGACTGGACGTCTGACTCGCTACGATCGGAGGTTGTCATGCCCGCAATTGTCATCGCCACCGACGGCTCCGAGGCAGCGGAGTCGGCCGCCCGCACCGGTTTCGAGCTCGCTCGCCTGACCGGTGACGAGGTCATCCTGGTCAGTGTCTGGGAACTGCTCACCGGCAGCTTCGGCTCGGCCGTCCCGTACATGGACGAGCGCTCGCTGGAGGCGGACAAGGTACGAGCCCAGGCCGTTCTCGACGCGGCGGTCAAGGCCGCCGGCGAGGCTGGGGTCAAGGCCGAGGCCCAGCTCGTCCAGGGGCAGCCGGCCGAGGAGATCTGCCGGATCGCCAAGGAGCGGGACGCGCGCATGATCGTGGTCGGCACGCACGGCTGGGGGCCGATCCGCAGCTTCCTCTCGGGGAGCGTTCTCGCCGGGGTGCTGCACGACGCTCCCTGCCCGGTCCTGGCCGGGCCGCGCGGGTCGCGCGAGCCGAGCGACGCCGAGGACTGACGTGGCCGTCGAGGCCGCCGTACGCACCCGCGAGCTCACCAAGCACTTCGGCCCAACGGTGGCCCTCGACGGCCTCACCCTGACCATCCCCCGGGGCGAGGTGTTCGGCTTCCTGGGCCCGAACGGCGCCGGCAAGACGACGACCATCCGGTTGCTCCTGGGGCTGCAGCGGCCGACCTCGGGGAGCTGCTCGATCTTCGCCAGCGACTCCTGGGCGGACGCCGTCGAGGCGCACCGCCGGCTGGCCTACGTGGCCGGCGAGCCGATGCTCTGGCCGGGGCTCACCGGCGAGGAGTGCCTGCGGTTCCTCGGCCGCCTCCACGGGCAGGTCGACACCACCTACCGAGAGCTCCTGGTCACGCGGTTCCGCTTCGACCCGGCCAAGAAGGTGCGGGATTACTCCAAGGGGAACCGTCAGAAGATCCAGCTCATCGCCGCCTTTGCCACCCGCGCCGACCTGCTCATCCTGGACGAGCCGACGAGCGGGCTCGACCCGCTCATGGAAGAGGTTTTCCGGGAGACGATCGGGGAGGCGCGGGGGGCGGGGGCGGCTGTGTTCCTGTCCTCGCACATGCTGAGCGAGGTGGAGGCGGTGTGCGACCGGATCGGGATCCTCCGCGACGGCAGGTTGGTGGAACAGGGGACGCTGGCCGAGCTGCGCCACCTCTCCCAGCACGTGGTCGACGTGACGTTCCCCGCCGAGCCGCCGCCGCTGCCGGCCATGGAGGGCGTGACGGCGACCCGGATTGGCGCGAACAGCGTCCGCTTCGGCGTGCCGGGCCCGGTCGGGCCGCTGCTGGATGCGCTCTCGGGGACCGGGGTCGTTTCGCTGGCCAGCCGCGAGCAGTCTCTGGAGGAGCTTTTCCTGTCCCACTACGGCACGGTCGACGGCGACGGAGCTCAGGGTGGATGAGGGCGCGGAGGTCTGGGTCGGGCGGCACGCCTTTCGCATCGAGCGCGTGCGTCTGACGGTCGTCGCCGCCATCGCCGCCCTCTACGCCGCGGCGAACGTGATCGGCTACCGGGATACCTATCCGACCCTCGCCGACCGGGTGCGTTTCGCCTCCGCGTTCCGCGGCAACCTTGCGCTGCGCCTGTTCTACGGGGTGCCCCACGATCTGGCGAGCGTGGCCGGATACGCCGAATTTCGGCTGATCGGGCTGCTCTCGGTGGTAGCGGCGGGATGGGGGGTCTTCGCCGCCGTCCGCGCCCTCCGCGGTGAGGAGGATGACGGTCGCTACGAGCTGATGCAGGCCGGGGTGATCGGCCGCGGGGCGCTCGTCACGGCGGTGCTCGCGGCGCTCACGGTCGAGTGCGGGGTGCTCTGGCTGGCGATCGCGGCCGCCCTGCTCCTGACCGGCACCGCAGCCGGTGATCTGACGGCCGCGCAGTCGATCATGGTCGCCGCCGCGGCGGCACTCCCGGGGTTCGTCTTCGCCATGGTCGGCGGTCTCGCCAGCCAACTCGCGGGCAGCCGCCGCGGCGCCCAGGCGCTTGGCGGCGCCCTGGTCGCCGCCGCCCTGCTCCTTCGCATCGCCGCCGATCTCGGCCGCGGCCTCGGCGGCCTTCGCTGGCTGACGCCGCTCGGCTGGGCGGAGAATCTGCGGCCGGTCACCGGGCTCAATCCCAAGGCACTGGTGCTGTTCGCCGTGGCCGGCCTGGCGCTCGGGTGGGCGACCGTGGTGCTGGCGTCCCGCCGCGACCTCGGTGCCGGGCTGCTCGCGACGCACCGCCGGCCGCGCTCGAGCCAGCGCTTACTGGGCTCGCCGACCCAGGCGGCGGTGCGGGCGGAGCTGCTCACGCTGACCGTCTGGGTGGTCTCCGCGGGGCTGTTCGCCGTGATCATCGGGGGATTCGCCCAGAGCATCTCCGAACAGGCCCGCCGGTCCGGCCTGGCAAGGATCGCCGGTGAGGTGACGACGGTGCACGGATATCTCGCGCTCAGCTTCGTGCTGTTCGCACTGGCGGTCTCCCTCTTCGCCACCAGCCACATCGGCGCGCTGCACGACGAGGAGTCGACCGGGCGACTGGAGACGCTCCTGGCATTGCCCGTCGCCCGCCGCTCCTGGCTCGCCGGCCGGCTCGCCGTGGCCACCGGTTCGAGCATCGCCCTTGGCATCCTGGTCGGCCTGCTGGCATGGGCCGGGGCAGCGAGCCAGGACGCCGGCGTGGGGATCGGCGACGGGATCGCCGCCGGCAGCAACTGCGTGCCGGTGGCGCTCTGCTTCCTGGGCATCGGGAGCCTGCTCTTTGCCGTCTGGCCGCGGGTGGGCGTCGGGGCGGCGCTGGCCGTCGTCGGCGCGGGCTTCCTGTGGAACCTGGTGGGTGCGCTGGTGGGGGCGCCGTCCTGGCTCCTGGCCGTCTCGCCCTTCGACCACGTGGCGGCGGTCCCCCTGCACGAGTTCGACTATCCCGGCGGTCTCGGCCTGCTGGCCATCGCGGTGGCCACCGGCGTGGCCGCCGTCGAGGTCTTCGCCCGCCGCGACCTGAGGCTGGGCTAGGCGTGCGCGCGGTCGTCCTGAGTGAGCCCGACAACCTCGCGCCGGCAGACGTCGCCGACCCCGAGCCGGGCGCGGGGGAGGTGCTGATCGAGGTGGCCGCCTGCGGCGTCTGCCGCACCGACCTGCAGATCGTCCGCGGCGACCTGGCGATGCGGCGCTCGCCGCTGATTCCCGGTCATCAGGTGGTGGGGCGCATCGCCGGCAGCGGCGAGCGGGTGGGCCTGGCCTGGCTGGGCGGCGCCGACGGCAGCTGCCGGTATTGCCGCGCGGGGCTGGAGAATCTCTGCGACCGGGCCGAGTTCACGGGCTGGACACGGGACGGCGGCTACGCCGAGCTGGTCACGGCCCGGGCGGACTTCGTCTATCCGCTGCCGGAGGGGTTGAGCGACGTCGATGCGGCGCCGCTTCTGTGCGCCGGGATCATCGGCTACCGGTCGCTGCGCCTGAGCGGGATCCGCCCCGGCGGCCTGATCGGGCTCTTCGGCTTCGGGTCGTCCGCCCACCTGGCCATCCAGGTCGCCCGGCACTGGGGCTGCCAGGTGGCGGTGTTCGCACGCTCGGAGCGCGAGCGGGCGCGTGCGACGTCGCTGGGGGCGGCATGGACGGGCGGGTACGACGATCCGCCGCCGCAGCCGCTGGACGCCGCCGTGACATTCGCGCCGGTCGGGTCGGTGGTGGTGTCGGCGCTGCGGGCAATCGCGCCCGGGGCGACCGTCGCCATCAACGCCATCCACCTCGACCGGATGCCCGAGTTCGACTACGACCTGCTCTGGCGCGAGCGCTCCCTGCGCTCGGTCGCCAACTTCACCCGCGACGACGCACGGGAGTTCCTGGAGCTGGCGGCCGAGATCCCGATCCGTCCCGAGGTCACCGTCTTCCCGCTGGACGAGGCGGCGGAGGCGCTGCGGCGGCTGGAAGCGGGCGAGATCGGTGGCTCGGCGGTGCTCCGCGTGACGGATTTGTAACGGTGCCAGGCTCTGTAAAGGCGTTATTCTCTTTCGTATCGCGATATATCGTGATATGGTGCGGCATCATCATGAACGAACAGGAGAAACACACATGTGCCGCATGAACCGACACGCACACGAGCATCGCCACCGCCGGCACGGGTTCGGCCGGGGCGGATTCGGCCGCGGCCGGGGCCGCGCCGGCCGCGGCGACATCCGGGCCGCCATCCTGGCGCTGCTCGCCGAGCAGCCGATGCACGGCTACCAGATCATCCGCGAGATCAGCGAGCGCTCCCAGGGCGCCTGGGAGCCCAGCCCAGGCAGCGTCTACCCGACGCTGCAGCAGCTGGAGGACGAGGGGCTCGTCGAGGCCGACCGCCCCGAGGGCCGACGCACCTACAACCTGACCGCCGAGGGCCGCACGCAGGCGGAGGCCCGCGAGGGCGCCGCGCCGTGGGAGCTCGCGGCGCACGGTGAGGAGGGCGCGTTCTTCGCGTTGCGCGGCCTCACGTTCAGCCTGCTCGGCGCCGTCAAGCAGGTGGCCGAGGTCGGCGACGAGGCGCAGCTCGACCGCGCGCAGGAGATCCTGCGCGAGGCGCGGCGCCAGCTCTACCAGCTTCTGGCGGAGGATCCCGGGAGCCCAGCCGCCTGATAGCATCGTGGCCGGTGTGCCGGGAAGCCTGGTCGGCAACATGACCAGCCATGCTTCCCGCACCCAGCCACCTGTCGCTTCCCGCCGCGCTCGCGCTGTTCGCCGCGAGCGTCGCGCTGAGCGTCGGCTCCGGCTTCCTGCTCGCCCGCTCACTCGACCGGGTGGGCGCGCGGCTTCGGATCACTGACGGCCTGCTGGGGATCCTGACCGCCCTGGGCGCCGATGCGCCGGAGATCTCGACCGCTGTGGCCGCCGTCGTCGCGGGGCACAGCGACCTCGGGGTGGGGGTGGTGCTCGGCTCCAACGTCTTCAACCTGGCCGCCCTGCTCGGCGTCTCGGCGGTGGTCGCCGGAGGCATGCGGATCGGCCGCCGGGCGGTCACCCTCGAGGGAACGGTGGCGGTCGGGATCGCGACCCTCGCCGTGCTGGTGGTGACCGGCGTCCTGCCGGCCTGGGGCGGCGCCGCTGTGGCCGTCGCCATGCTGGTTCCCTACGTATGGCTCATCTCACTGCGTCCGCGGACGATTGCGGGAGAGCCGGCGATCGGGCTTCGGGCCCGTCTTGCCGTGGCGGTTGCCGAGGAGGAGTCGGCCGCCCATCCCGATCACCACGCCCGCCCGGCCGGCGCGGGCGATGCGCTGCTGCTCCTGCCCGCGCTGGCGGTGGTGATCGGTGCCAGCGCAGTGTCGGTGGACGCCGCCCAGGCAGTCGGCCGCCACCTCGGCGTCTCCCAGATCGTGCTGGGAACGCTCGTCCTGGCCGTCCTGACGAGCATTCCGAATGCGGTCGCGGCCATCCGCCTGGCACTCCACGGCCGCGGATCGGCGGTCGTCAGCGAGGCATTCAACTCGAACAGCGCCAACGTCGTCGCCGGCCTCTGCATCCCGGCCGCCATCGTCGGCCTGGACAGCGGCGGCGCCGGGCGCCTGACCGCGTGGTGGGCGCTGGCGATGACCCTTCTGGCCGTCGGCCTGCTGCACCGGGGCCGCGGACTACGGCCGACCGCGGGGTGGCTGGTGATCGCGACCTACGCCGTGTTCGTCGTGCTGGTCGCCCGCTACTAGATCAGCCGGTACCCGGCGCCAGGCTCGGTCAGCAGGTGCCGCGGGTGGGCCGGGTCGGCCTCCAGCTTCTGGCGCAGCCGTGACATGTACACGTGCAGGTAATGCGACTCCACCTGGTAGGAAGGTCCCCACACCTTCTGCAGGATCATCCGGTGTGTCAGGAGCTTGCCCCGGTTCTCCACCATGAAGCGCAGGAGCAGGAACTCGGTGCGGGTCAGGCTCACCGGCTCGCCGTCCCGGGTGACCAGCTGGGCGTCCAGGTCGACGGTCACGTCGTCCAACGTGACGACGGGCTCGGGCGCCTGTGGCACCCGGCGCAGCACCGCCCGAAGCCGCGCCTCCAGCTCCTCGACGCCGAACGGCTTGGTGACGTAGTCGTCGGCGCCGGCGTCCAGGGCATCCACCTTGGTCCGCTCCTCGCCGACCGCCGACAGGACGATCACCGGCACATCGCTCGCGCGGCGGATCTCGCGGCACACCTCGATACCGCTCAGGTCGGGCAGGATCAGGTCGAGCACGACCGCGTCCGGCGGGTGCACCGCCACCGCCGCCAGGGCGTCGTGGCCGGTCGCCGCCTGCTGCACGTCGTAGCCGGCGCCGCGCAGGGTGGTCGTCAGCGCGCGCAGGATCTGCGGCTCGTCGTCGACGACGAGGATCCGGGAGGAGGCGCTCACGCCGGGGATTCTTGCACCGGCAGGGCAAACGCGAAGGACGCGCCCTGGCCTGGCTGCGACTCGGCCCAGACGCGGCCGCCGTTGGCCTCGGCGAAACCGCGCGCGATGGCCAGGCCGAGCCCGGCGCCGGAGCCGGAGTCGCCCGAGAACGGCTCGAAGATCTCCTCCAGCCTGTCGGCGGGGATCCCCGGCCCACGGTCGACCACCCGGATGATCGTCTCGCGGCGGGTGCGCGTGCCGCGCACCACGACCGGTTCGCCGGGTGGCGAGTGGCGAAGCGCGTTCTCGAGCAGATTCACCAGCACCCGCTGTGCGTGCGCAGGATCGACGCTCACCGGAGGCAGGTCGGCGGGCATGTCGGCGCGCACCCGGGACGCCCTCTCGCCCATGGCCGCCAGCGCCTGGGTGACCAGGCCGTCCGCCGTCCACAGCTCGCGCACGGGGGCGGCCGCGCCCGCCTGGAGGCGTGAGAGGTCGAGCAGGTTGGCGACCAGCCGGTTCAGCCGTTCGGTCTCGACGCGGATCGTGTCCAGAAGCGCCTCACGGTCGTCGTCGGTCAGCTCCAGGCTGCGGTCGGCGAGCCCCTGGGCGGCGGTGCCGATCGCGGTCAGCGGAGTCCGGAAGTCGTGGCTGACGGCGCGCAGGACCGCGGTCTTGGCGGTGTCGCTGCGGCGCAGTGTCTCGGCCTGCACCGCCTGCCGGGCCAGCTCGTCGCGGTCGACCGCCACGGCCAGCAGCGACGCCAGCGCGGGCAGGAACCGGCGCTGAGCCGAGAGGCCGGGGGCGGCCTGGTCGTCGACGTAGATCGTGCCGACCTGGCGCTGGCCGACGGTCAGCGGCAGCGGCGCCTGCCCCGGTCCGGCCGGGTGGGGCGGGCCCAGCTCGATACGGGCGGTCGTCGCCCCCAGCACGTCGGCGCTTCGCCTCGCCACCGTCTCCAGCTCGTGCTCGATGTCGGTGCCGCGCAGGAGCGCCGTCGCCAGGTCGGCGAGCACAGCCGTCTCGTGTGCCCGCTGCTCGGCCTCGGCAGCCCGGCCGCGGGCGCGGGTGGCCAGCGCGCTCACCACCACCGCGGTCAGCAGATAGCTCCCGAGCGCGAACCAGTTCCGGGAGTCGGAGATGGTGAACGTGTGCACCGGTGGAACGAAGAACCAGTTGAACGCCAGCATGCTGGCGACCGATACGGCGATCGACCAGGCGAGGCCGAAGGCAATGGCGATGGCGAGGACGCCGAACAGGTAGAGCGAGCCGAGGCTGATCAGCGGCGCCACGGGCTTGAGCGCCGCGACCGCCAGCGACAGCACCACCACCGCCGCCACTGACGAGCCGAGGGCGGCGAGCTGTCTCGGCCGCCCGCGCAGCCCACCCAGCCGGTCGAACGCCTGTGCAACGTTCACGGCACGGCCTCCGGCGCCGGCCGCAGCACGAGCATCTCCGTCGGCGCGTGCATGAGCGCCCAGGCCAGGTCGCGCTCGCCGAACCCGGGGTGCCCGCCCGTCGAGGCCGGCAGGACGATCCGGTCGAAGCGCTCCTCGGTCCAGAGCCGGGTCAGCGCATCGCGCAGCGACCGTCCACGCTCCATCCGCGCGTCCACCGGCACGCCGCTACGGTGGCCCTCGCGCTCGATTGCCTCGAGGATCGGCAGCGCCTCGCCGACCTCGTCCACCATCGGGCTCTCCAGCGGATGATCGAGCGGCACGACGATCAGATACGCCGAGACCAGGGTCGCCTCCTCCGCCCGGGCGATCCGGATCGCCGCCCGCAGCACCACCGGATCGAGCTCGCCGGCGGCGAACGCGACCAGCACCCGCCGTGTGGTGGCAGCCCGGGGCGCCTGCCACGGCCACCTCATCGCCGCTCCCCCGGCCGGTCGACCGCGTCCGCGCAGATCCGCACGTCCACGCCCGGCAGCGCGTCCAGCAGCGCGTCCAACCGCGACCGGCCGAGCAGGCGATCGAGCCGGCCGTCCTCGGGGCGGGACAGGAAGACGTACGTGCTGCGACGGTCGGCCACCGCCCGGGCGATCGCCTGCACCGAGTTGCGATCCTCCTCCTCCAGAAAGTGCACGCCCAGCAGCACGGCCAGCCGCCGCAGGGCCGCCACCGCGACCCTGCCGTCCTCGTCCAGCGACTGGCCGGGCGGGTGCACCCAGAGGGCGTCGATGTCGGCTCCCAGCCGCTGTCCCGAGCGCCAGGCCCGGCGAAGCAGCCGCTGCGAGCGCGGCGACGCCTCAACCAGCACCAGGATCCGCTCCCGAAGCGCCTGCCGGATCAGCGGATTCGTGTCGCGTGCGGGCCGGTGCGGGGCCCGCCGCTCCTCAACGTCCTCGGCCACCTCGCGCAGCGCGAGCTGGCGCAGCGACTGCAGGTTCTCGGTGCGGAAGAAGTTCGCAAGCGCCGCCTCGACCCGCTCCGGTGGGTACACCTTGCCCGCGCCGATCCGGTCTCGCAGCTCCTCGGGCGTCAGGTCGACCAGGACGACCTCGTCCGCCTCGTCCAGGATGCGGTCGGGGAAGGTCTCGCGCACGCGCACCCCGGTGAGCTCGAAGACCAGGTCGTTCAGGCTCTCCAGATGCTGGATGTTGACCGTCGAGATGACATCGATGCCCGCCGTCAGCACCTCGCCGATGTCCTCGTAGCGCTTGCGGTTGCGCGAGCCGCTCGCGTTCGTGTGGGCGAGTTCGTCGACCAGGGCCAGCTCGGGAGCGCGGCGGATGACCCCGTCGACGTCCATCTCCGGCCTCGCACCGGCCTCCTCGGCCGGCCGCGGCGCCACCTGCTCCAGCCCGGCGGCGAGGGCGATCGTGTCCGGCCGGTCGTGCGGTTCCAGATAGCCGATGACGACGTCCACGCCCAGTGACGCGGCCTGCTTCCCCTCGAGGAGCATGCGGTAGGTCTTGCCGACTCCCGCCGCGGCCCCCAGGAGTACCCGGTGGTGGCCCCGCCCGCTGTCGTCGGCGGGGCCGCGCTCGGTCTGGCTCAGCGGCTCCTGCACGAGACCCGAAGCATGTCAGGCGCCGAGCAGGTTGTGGACGACGAGGTCGATCAGCTTGATCCCGACGAACGGCGCGATCAACCCGCCGACGCCGTAGATGAGCAGGTTCCGGCGCAGCAGTGCGGTGGCGCCGATCGGCCGGTAGCGGACGCCGCGCAATGAAAGCGGGATGAGCAGGGGGATCACCAGCGCGTTGAAGATGATCGCCGAGGTGACGGCGGAGAGCGGCGTCCCCAGTTTCATGATGTTGATCGACCACAACGGTCCGTGCTCGCCGGGCTTCGCGGCATAGGTGTAGGCAAACATCGCCGGCAGGATGGCGAAGTACTTGGCAACGTCGTTTGCGATCGAGAAGGTGGTCAGGGCGCCGCGGGTGATCAGGAGCTGCTTCCCGACCTCGACGATCTCGATCAGCTTGGTCGGGTTGGAGTCGAGGTCGACCATGTTGCCGGCCTCCTTGGCCGCCTGCGTGCCGGTGTTCATGGCGACGCCGACGTCGGCCTGGGCGAGCGCCGGCGCGTCGTTGGTGCCGTCGCCGGTCATCGCCACCATGCGGCCCTTCGTCTGCTCCTCCTTGATCAGGCTCATCTTGTTCTCGGGCGTCGCCTCGGCCAGGAAGTCGTCGACGCCCGACTCGTTGGCGATGAAGGCGGCGGTGACCGGGTTGTCGCCGGTGATCATGACGGTGCGGATGCCCATCCGCCGCAGCTCGTCGAAACGCTCACGGATGCCGCCCTTGACGATGTCCTTCAGGTAGACGACGCCCAGCGTCCAGTTGTCCCGGGCGACCACGAGCGGCGTCCCGCCCTCCTTGGCGATGCGCTCGACCGCCGCGTCGACCTCCGCCGGGACGCGGCCACCGCTCTCGGACACGAACCGCGCCACCGCGTCGGCGGCGCCCTTGCGGATCATCGAGCCGTTCATGTTGATCCCGCTCATCCGGGTGGTCGCGCTGAAGGGCACGAACTCAGCCTCCAGCCCGCCCATCTCGTGCTCGCGGACGCCGTACTGCTTGGCCAGCACGACGATCGAGCGGCCCTCCGGCGTCTCGTCGGCGAGCGAGGAGAGCTGGGCCGCCTCGGCCAGGTCGTGCTCCTGGACGCCGGGGGCGGCGATCAGCTCCACGGCCTGCCGGTTGCCGAGCGTGATGGTGCCGGTCTTGTCCAGCAGCAGGACGTCGATGTCGCCCGAGGCCTCGACCGCCCGGCCGGAGAGCGCGAGCACGTTTCGGCGCACCAGCCGGTCCATGCCGGCGATCCCGATGCAGGAGAGGAGCGCGCCGATGGTGGTGGGGATGAGCGCCACCAGCAGGCAGATGAGGACGGTGGTCGAGACGCCGCTGCTCGCATAGAGGGCGAACGGCTGCAGGGTGACGACGGCCACCAGGAAGATCACCGTCAGGCCGGAGAGCAGGATGTTGAGCGCGATCTCGTTCGGCGTCTTTCGCCGCTCGGCGCCCTCGACGAGCCCGATCATCCGGTCCAGGAACGACTGCCCCGGCTCCTGGGTGACCCGGATCACCAGCCGGTCGGAGAGCAGGCGGGTGCCGCCGGTGACCGCCGAGCGATCGCCGCCCGACTCGCGGATGACCGGTGCCGACTCGCCCGTGATGGCCGACTCGTCGACCGAGCCGACGCCCTCGATGACGTCACCGTCTGCGGGGATCGGCTCGCCCGCCTCGACGACCACCACGTCGCCTCGCCGCAGGTCGGGCGCGGGCACGTCCTCGAAGCTGCCGTCGTCGCGGCGGCGGCGGGCGTTGGTGGTCGTGCGCATGGCCCGCAGGCTGTCCGCCTGTGCCTTGCCGCGACCCTCGGCGATCGCCTCGGCGAAGTTCGCGAAGAGCACCGTCAGCCATAGCCAGACGGCGATGTCGCCGGTGAACCAAAGCGCCTGGCCGCCGCCCCCGACCAGGTTGATGAAGAAGGTGGCGGTGGTGATCACCGAACCAACCTCGACCACGAACATGACCGGGTTTCGCACCTGCACCCGCGGATCCAGCTTGCGGAACGAGTCGGCGATCGCCCTGCTGACGATCTCGCGCGTGAACAGCTTGGCGGACTGGCGGGCCATCAGTGCTCCTGGTCGAGTGCGAGGTTGAGCTCGAGCACGTTCACCCCGGGCTCGCCGAAGAAGTCGAGGAAGCGGCCGTCCACGTGCTCGTCGATCAGCTTCTGGACGGTCGCCAGCGGCAGGTGGCGGACGGCCGCGACCCGCCGCGCCTGCAGGTCGGCGTAGGCCTTCGAGATGTCGGGGTCGATCCCCGAGGCAGATGTGGTGACCGCGTCCACCGGTACCTGGGCGGCGGTCAGGCCGGGGTTATACGGACCCTCCAGCTTGAGCACGGCGGCCAGGTTGGCGCTGATGTTCGACGCCAGCTGGCGGCTGTTCGGGCCGAGGTTGGCGAACGTGGTGCCGTTGGCGTTATAGGCCGGGTCGGTGGCGGACGGGCGGGGGTGGAAGTACGCCGGCGACGTGAAGGCCTGGGCGGCCAGCTTCGAGCCCACCGTCCTGCCGTGGTCGGTGATCAGGCTGCCGTTGGCCTGGTTGGAGAAGGCGAGCTGCGAGATCCCGACCATCAGCGCCGGATAGGCCAGGCCGAGCACGATGGTGCCCAGCACGACAACCAGGACGGAGCGGACGAGGTCGCCGCGGGCGGTCGAGCCGGACATCAGAAGAGCCTCGTGGTCAGCGCCTCGACGACCGGGCCGAGCACGATCGCCGGCAGGATGGTCAGGGCGGGGAGCAGGATGACGAGGCCGGTGAGCAGGCCGACGAAGGTGGGGCCGTCGGTGTGCATCGTCCCCAGCGAAGGCGGGGTGATCCGCTTGGCGGCCACCGATCCGCCGATTGCCAGGGCGGCGATCAGGGGCACGAAGCGGCCGACCAGCATCGCGAACGCCCCCAGGTAGGTGGAGAAGTCGGTGGCGCCATAGCCGGCGAAGGCGCTGCCGTTGTTGTTGGTCTGCGACGTGTAGGCGTAGAACGCCTCCGTGAAGCCGTGCGGGCCGGCGTTGAAGATCGACTCCTTGCCGGCGTGCGTGCTCATTGCCACTGCCGTCAAGACGAGCACGACGATGGGCACGAAAATCGAGCCGATGACCGCCAGCTTGATCTCCTTGGCCTCGATCTTCTTCCCCAGGTACTCGGGCGTGCGGCCGACCATCAGCCCGCCCACGAAGACGGCCAGGATGACGAGCATGAGCATGCCGTAGAGACCCGATCCGACGCCGCCGAAGATCACCTCCCCGATGAAGATGTTGGTCAGCGGCACGGCGCCGCCGAGGGCGGTGAAGGCGTCATGGCCGCCGTTCACCGAGCCGTTCGAGGCGTCGGTGGTGATGGTCGCCCAGAGGGCGGTGTTGGCGATGCCGAAACGCACCTCCTTGTCGGTCATGTTGCCGCCGGGGGAGGTGCTCGATGCGGCCAGGCTGACGCCGGAGTCGTGCAGGACCGGCGACCCGTGCTGCTCCGCGGGTGCGGCCACGGCGACCCCGACGATCATCAGGAGGTACATCACCGCGAGGATCGCCCAGCCCTGGCGGGTCGCCCGCACCATCTTCCCGAACATGTAGACCTCGGCCGAGCCGATCAGGAGGATGTAGATCATCTCCAGGAAGTTGGTGAACCCGTTCGGGTTCTCGAAGGGGACGGCCGAGTTGGAGTTGTAGAAGCCGCCGCCGTTGGTGCCCAGCTGCTTGATCGCGATCTGCGAGGCGACCGGCCCGCGGGCGATCTCCTGGGTCCCGCCCTGCAGCGTGTGCGCGACGGCGTGACCGCTGAACGTCTCCGGGACGCCCTGCGAGGCGAGGATGATCGCGGCGATCAGGGAGAGCGGCAGCAGGATGTAGACGATCGACCGGTAGAGGTCGACCCAGAAGTTCCCCAGGTGCTCGGTCTCGCGGCGGGCAAAGCCGCGGATCATCGCCACCAGCACCGCCATCCCGACGGCCGCCGAGACGAAGTTCTGCACCGCCAGGCCGGCCATCTGGCTGAGGTAGCTCATCGTGTACTCGCCGCCGTAGTACTGCCAGTTGGTGTTGGTGACGAAGCTCGCCGCCGTGTTCACCGACACACCCTGGGCGACGCCCTTGAGGCCGTCCGGGTTCAGCGGCAGGTGCCCCTGGACGCGGAGCAGGACGTACAGCGGGATCAGGAAGAGGATGCTCAGCCAGAGCACACTGCGGGCGTACTCGCGCCAGTTCTGCTCGTCCTCCGGGGATGTCCGCAGCAGCCGGTAGAAGGCGCGCTCGGCGAACCCGAACCAGCGCGCCAGAAGGACGCGGTCGCCCTCGTAGACCCGCGTCATGTAGGAGCCCAGGAGCGGCGTCAGCGCCAGGAGGACGATCACGTAGACCGCGATCTGCGCGATGCCCTGAAACGGTGGCAGCGTCACAGCTTCTCCCCTCGCACCAGCGCGTAGCAGAGGTACAGGAAGAGGAGCGCCGAGACGACCAGTCCGAAGACGTCGCTGGCAGCCATCAGAGCCGCTCGAACCCCCAGATCACGCCGAACATGGCCAGCAGGCAGCCGATCAAGAGGAGCAGCGCGCCGAGGTCGAGCATCAGGCCGCCCGCTCCAGGTCGTCCAGCACAGAGCGCAGCACCTCTCGCGCCTCCCGCAGCCGCGGCGGCTGCGAGGCGTGGAGCGGGCTGGTGGGGGCAGTGATCAGCTGCTCGGCCCGGGCGACGGCGCGCGCCGCTACCGGGTGTGACTCGTCCTCCAGCACGCGGGTCAGGTGGTCGAGCTCGGGCGCGCAGGCTGCTGCGACCTGGGCGTCGACCGGCACCTGGGCCGAGAGTGCCCGCGGATTCTGGGCGGCCCGGCGGAGCCGCCGGAAGCCCGCCGCCAGGGAGCGCCGGTGGCGCATGCTGACCAGCTCCCGGCGGCGGCACGCCTCGACATCCGGATCCGGGCGCTCCTCGCCCTCGCCGGCGATCCAGCGGTCGGTGCGGTCACAGATGGTGATCCTCCGCGCCCAGGCAACGAGCCCGGCGCCAAGCCCGGCGATCACGGCCGCGATGACGGCGGACTGCGCGGTCAGCGCGGTCAGGTCGCCGCGGGTCGCCGCCAGCGCGGCGCCGCCGGCGATCACCGCGTAGGGCGCTGCGGCCGGGATCGGGTGGGGCATGGGATCGCGTAACACTGTGCCCTTGACGCTAGGGCGGGGTCGCTCAACGGGGCCCGAAAAACCCGGGCCGGCGGCTCAACGAATTCACAACGGCTGCCCGGTTATGGTTGCGCCAGCATGGCAACGACGCCCGCCGAGATCCTGCACCTGTCGCTGGTCGTGGGCGGCGAGCTGCGCGACGCCGCCGGTGGCCGCCTGGGCAAGGTGAACGATGTGATCGTCCGCCTGGACAGCGACTATCCGCCGGTCAGCGGGGTGCTGGCGACGGTGGCCGGGCGGCAGGTGTTCGTGCCGGCCGAGGCGCTGGCGACGATCGAGCACGGACTGGTCGGCGTGCGCGAGTCGAAGCTCGACCTGCAGGCCTTCGAGCGCCGGCCGGACGAGGTGCTGCTGAAGAAGGATGTGCTCGACCGCCAGCTGATCAACATCGACGGCGCGCGCCTGGTGCGGGCGAACGAGATCGAGCTGGCCCGCGTCGAGGGGTGGTATCGGGTGGTGGGGGTGGACGTCAGCCTGCGCGGGCTCGCCCGCCGGGTGCTGCCGCGCCGGGTCGCCGGCACGATCCAGGCCGGGACGTTCCTCGACTGGGCGGGCGTCGAGCCGTTCACCGGCCACGTTCCCACCGTCCGGCTGCGCGTGCCGCACCCCAAGCTGGCCCGGCTGCATCCGGCCCAGCTGGCCGATCTCGTGGAGGCCGCGTCGCACGGCGAGGGTGAGGAGATCCTGCGCGCGGTGGGCGGCGACGGCGAGCTCGAGGCCGATGTCTACGAGGAGCTGGACCCCCGCCACCAGGTCGAGTTCCTGGCCGAGCGGCCGGACGAGGAGGTGGCGGCGATGATGTCCCGGATGGAGCCGGACGACGTCGTCGACCTGCTGGGGGAGCTGGACACCGAGCGCCGCGGCCGGATCGTCGAGCTGCTGCCGGCGCTGCTGCGGCGGCGGGTGCGCGCGCTCGCCGGCTACGACCCGGCGACCGCCGGCGGCCTGATGAGCCCGGACTTCATCTGCCTGTACGGGACGGCCACCCGCGAGGAGGCGCTCGACCGGGTGCGGCGCAGCACGGCGGCACCGGAGACCCTGGCCTGGGTGTACCTGATGAACCAGGACCGCCGCCTGCGCTCGGCGATCGCGCTGGCCGACGTCGTGCGGGCGGAGCCGGAGGCGGTGCTGGGCGACGTCGCGCTTTTCATGCCGCCGGCGCTGCGCCCGGACGCCGACCTGGAGGAGATCGCGCGGGTCATGACCGACTACGACCTGACCGTGCTGCCGGTGGTCAACGAGCGGGAGATGCTGCTCGGGGTGGTCACCGTCGACGACGTGCTGGAGATGGTCCTGCCGCGGGGATGGCGGCGGACGTTCGACGTCCTGGGCGGCGAGTAGACCGCGCCGGCGGGCCGCGATGGTAGGGTTGTCCGCCGTGCCAATCGAGACCCTCACGGAATATCCCGATGGCGCGCCGAGTAGCACGAGGCGGCGCGTTTGCCCGCCGCCTGCTCGGTGGCCCGGTCCGCCTCGGACGGGGTGGCCGGCCTAGCCTGCTCGCCGGCCGCCTGGTGGCGGCCGTCGCATTCCTCGGCCCGGGGCTGATCGCGGCCAATGCCGGCAACGACGCCGGCGGCATCGCCACCTACTCCTCGGTCGGCGCCCGCTACGGCTACGAGCTGCTGTGGATGATGGTCGTGATCACCGTCTCCCTGATCGTCGTCCAGGAGATGGCGGCGCGGATGGGCGTGGTCACAGGCAAGGGGCTGGCGGAGCTGATCCGCGAGCAGTACGGCGCCCGCTGGTCGCTGTTCGCGACGATCTCGGTGCTGGTGGCCATCGTCGGTATCTGCATCTCGGAGTTCGTGGGCATCGGCGCGGCCCTCGACCTGGCCGGCGTCCCCCCGCAGATCTCGGTGCCGATCGCCGCGGTGGGCGTCTGGGTGCTGCTGGTGCGCGGCTCGTACAAGACCGCCGAGCGGGTGTTCGTGCTGATGACGATCCCCTTCTTCGCCTATCCGGTGGCGGCGGTGCTGGCACATCCGGACTGGTCCGCGGTCGCCCATGCCATCGTCGACCCGCACATTCAGACCAACAAGCGGTACCTGTACCTGTTCATCGCCACCGCCGGCACCACGATCACGCCCTTCATGCAGCTCTACGTGCAGTCGGCGGTGGTGGAGCGGGGAGTCACCGTGGACGAGCTTCAGGCGGAGCGGGCGGAGGTCGTCACCGGCTCGATCTTCGCCAACCTGATCGCCGGGTTCATCATCATCGCCACCGGCGCCACGCTCTACGTGCACGGCGAGCACACGATCACCTCGGCGGCTCAAGCGGCCCAGGCGCTGGAGCCGTTCGCCGGCCGCTATGCGGAGGCGCTCTTCGGGATCGGCCTCCTGGGGGCCAGCCTCCTGGCCGCGGCGATCCTCCCGGTCACCGCCGCCTACGTGATCGCCGAGACATTCGGCTTCGAGAAGGGGATCAGCCGCCGGTTCCATGAGGCGCCGCTCTTCGTCGGGGTGATCACGACGCTGATCGGGCTGGGTGCGATCGTGGCCGTCATCCCGGGGATCCCGGTGATCCCGCTGCTGGTCGGCGTGCAGGTCGTGAACGGGGCGCTCCTGCCGGTGCTCCTGGTGTTCATCTGGAGGCTCGCCAACGACCGCGAGCTGATGGGGAATTACCGCAACGGGCGTACCTTCAACGTGATCGCCGGGCTGACGGTGATCGCAACCTCGACCCTGTCGCTGCTGCTGCTGGCTGTCACCCTGGGGATTCCGCTCAGCCTCTGACCGCGAGCGGCGAGCGGCCCGACCCACATGGCAGCGAGCTCCTTCAACGATCTGCTGCTCGTCCCGCGCCGCCGCGTGCGACGCTCGGGGTCTGACCCCGGATTCTCAGCGCCGCCGCGCCCTCCAAACCGCCTGAGCGGCGGCGTTCGGCGGTGAGAATGCGGGGTCAGACCCCGCATTCTCACAACGCTTTCGACTCGAAGCGTTGCGAGAGTTGTTGCCCCTAGCTGCGCGGCTCGCCGACGCGGGCGACGGCGTCCATCTCGACCAGCATCCCGTCGAAGAGGAAGCCGCCGGCGACGATCGCCGTCGACGCCGGGTAGGGCGCGTCGAAGACCTCGTGGCGGACGCGCTTGAAAGCGTCGTAGTCGGCCGCCCGGGCGAGGTAGACGGTCATCCGAACGACGGTCGCGAGCGAGCCGCCGTTGGCCTCCAGCAAGGCCGCCAGGTTGGCGTAGGCGCGGCGCAGCTGGGCCTCGAAGTCGTTCGCATCGACCACCGCGCCGTCGTCCCCGAAACCGCCCTGACCGGAGACGAAGAGCATCGGTCCGTCCGCCACCACGACCTGTGAGTACTCGTACTCACGGGTGAAGTCGAGCGGGTTCTGGCCGGCGCGGTTCATGGCGGCCGATACTACTCCGAGTGCCCGTGGAGCCTTCTGACGAGCGACCGGCCATTCGTGACCGGGACGAGCTGCGGCGGTCGCTGGCGGCCTGCCGGCGCTGCCCGGCGGCGGGGATCCGGGTCGAGTCGCTGCCGGTCTTCAACGCACCCGACCGGCCGTTGGCGACGCTCGTCGGCCAGGCTCCTGGGGTGCGCGAGCAGGACAGCCGACGGCCCTTTGCCGGCGACGCCGGCAACCGCCTCCGGCGCTGGCTCGAACCGGCCGGGCTGGGTACGCCGGCAGCGTTCTACCGTGACCTGCAGGTGACGTCGGTCGCCAAGTGCTTCCCCGGCAAGCGGCGCGGCGGCTCCGATCTCCCGCCCGGCCCGGCGATGCGCCGCCAGTGCCTGCCCTGGCTGGAGCGGGAGCTTGCGCTCTGGCCGACGGCATTCGTGATCAGCGTCGGGGCGATGGCCCTGGACGTCCTGCAGCCGGAGGCGACCCTGGCCGACGTCGGACGCGAGCTCGAGCTCGCGGACGGCCGGCCGCTGATCGCCCTGCCACACCCCTCGGGCGCCAGCCCGTGGCCGCACCTGCCGGGAAATGCCGCTCGCCTGGACGACGCCCTGGGATTGATCGCCGAGCGGCTCAGACAGGCTCGTGGGCGAGCCGCACCAGGCGGTCGCGGGTGACCCGGGGCCAGCCCTGGGTGCGCACGACGTCGAGCAGAGCCGCCGCGCACTCCTCGTCGAATTGCGTTCCGGCACAGCGCTCGATCTCGGCCAGCGCCTCCTCCAGCGGCAGCGCCCGCCGGTACACCCGGTCCTCGGTCATCGCGTGGAAGGCGTCGCAGACGGCGATCAGCCGCGCGCCCAGCGGAATCTCCGACCCGGACAGGCCGAGCGGGTACCCGCTTCCGTCCACCCGCTCGTGGCTGGCGGCCACCAGCGGCACCAGATCGGCGAAGTAGGGGACGGGCTCGAGGATGCGGGCGCCGATCCGTGGGTGCTCGTACATGACCGCCCACTCGTCCTCCTCAAGCGGGCCGGGCTTGTGCAGAATGGCCTCCGGGATCCCGATCTTGCCGATGTCGTGGAGCAGCGCGCCGAGTCGGATCAGCCGTGCGTCTCCGGACGGGATCTCCAGGTGCTCGCAGAGTGCCCCTGCCAGCTCGGCGATCTGTCCGGCATGGTCATTGGTGTAGGCGTCCTTGGCCTCCAGGGCCGCCGCCAGCGTGCCCAGGGTGGCGAAGTAGGCGTCCTCCAGCCGCTCCTGGAGCCGGGCATGGGCGACCATGCGGCCGGCCTCCAGCGCCATCGCCTGGCAGAGGCGCACCTCGGTGTCGGCGAACACCCGGGTGGTGCGGTCGTAGATCTCGATCAACGCGTACGGCTCGTCCTCCACCGGCAGCGGCAGCATCATCAGCGACCGGAAGCCGAGCTCCATCAGCCAGCGCGCCTCGGCGGGGTCGGCGCCCGCCTCGAGCGTGCACCGGCAGGGCCGGCCGGTCGCGATCACCCGGGCCGTCTGGGGGTAGTCGGCGATCCGGTGCTCGGTCGCCGTCCGCCGCCAGCGGTAGGGCGGACGGGCATAGCCCGCCCGGCTGCGGATGGTGCCGTGCTCGCTGTCGATCAGCGAGACCAGGCAGCCGTCGGCGTCCAGCACCTCGGTCAGGTGCCGGGCCAGCCCCGCCAGCATGTCCGCGACGTCGTCCAGGCGCGCAAGCTCCTGGACAGTCTCGATCATGCCGACCGCCGGTTCCAGATGTTCTACGCGCACCGGCTGCGACCCCCCGTGCGCGACATCGTGTGCATGCTGGACACGCTTCGCCATCCCCACACAGATTCGCCCTTTCGCGGGAGTATCCCTCTTTTGGGGGATGCCGCGCTACCCCGAACGGGTGAAAACGACGAATTCCTAGATCCTGACACGAAACTGCGCGATCTCCCGGGCTGCCGGAAGCGCCGTTTTCAGTTCCCGAGCTTGTCCAGGAGCTCGATCATGGCCGGCCCCAGCACCACGAGGAAGATCGCCGGAAAGATCAGCAGCACGGTCGGGAAGAGCATCTTGATCGGCGCCTTCATGGCGTGCTCCTCGGCCTCGTTGCGCAGGCGCACGCGCAGCTCGTCGGCCTGCGTGCGCAGCATCTGGGCCAGCGGCACGCCCAGCCGGTCGGCCTGGGTGAGCGCGCGCACGAAGCTGGTCACCTCGGGCACGTCAACCCGCTGCGCCAGCAGGGTCAGGGCATCCGGGCGGCTGGTGCCGAGCTGGATCTCGCGCAGCATCAGCGTCAGCTCGTCCACCAGCGGGCCGTCCAGCCGGCGCACCAGCCGCTGCAGGGCGGCGTCGAAGCTCATGCCCGCTTCGATCGAGAGCGTCAGCAGGTCGAGCACCATCGGCAGCTGGCCGACGATCTTGTCGCGGCGGCCGCGGATCCGCACGTCGACCGCCAGCGGCAGGCCGAGGTACGCAGCGGCGGCCAGGACGAGCCCGCCGACGAGCCCGATCGCCGGGGCGACCAGACCGGCCGCCGTGACGGCGACGGCGACGAAATACACACCCAATGGCAGCACGATCTTGAGGCCGGCCGCCTCCTCCGGCGTCAGGCGCTTCGAGAGCCCGGCGGCGGCGAGCTTCAGGCGCAGCGCATCGGCCGAGGATCCATGGCCGCCGGGGGCGACCCTGCCGATCTGGCGGAGCACGCTGCGCCAGTCGCCGCCGGGCGCCTCTGAGGAGTAGCCGTACCCGGTCATCCGGCCCAGCACCGACTCCACCTGCAGGCGGCCGCGGGTGGCGTGGCGGAGCGCGAAGAACACCGAGCCGCCGATCAGCGCGACAGAGATCGCGAACCAGATCATGCGATCGCCCGCGGTTTCACGAGACGGCGCAGGACGAGCGCCCCGACGATCATCATCAGCAGCGCGATCGCGATCAGCATGTGGCCGGCCCGGGTGGTGTAGAGGGGCGCCATGTAGTCGCGGTTGAGCAGGGTCAGCAGGCCGGCCATGACGAACGGCATCGCCAGCAGCACCTGCGCGGAGAGCTTGCCCATCGCCGTCAGCGCGCGGACGCGGGCCGAGAACTGCTGGCGCTTGCGCACCGTCTCGGCGACCTGGTCGAAGATCACCGCGATGTTGCCGCCGACCTTGCGCTGGACGTCGGTGGTCAGCACCACCAGCTCGAACGAGTCCGACCGCAGCCGCTGCGACATGTCGTCCAGGGCCTGCTCGACGGGCACGCCCAGACGCACCTGGTGCTGGGCGCGCCGGAACTCCGACTGGGCCGGCTCGGCAGCCTCCTCGACCAGCGAGTCGAGGGCGTGGGCGAACGAGCGGCCGGCGCGAAGCGCGCTCGCCCAGACGGTCAGCAACTCGGGCAGCTGGGCCTCGAACGCCCGCGACCGCCGGTGGGCCCGGACGTGCAGGGCGACCAGTGGGACGACGATTCCTGCGGCCAGGCCGGCGGCGGCCGCCCAGGGCCCGAGCAGGAGCTCGCCGGCCGCCGCAAGCACCGCGGCGCAAACCCCAATCTGGAGGAGTGCGCGGCCCGCCGGGGCAGTCGAACCAGCCTGCCGGCTCAGCGTCTCCAGCCGGCTCCAGAGGAGCCGCCCGGCCAGCCGCTCCTCCAACGCCTCGTAGACGGCGGGAAGCGCCGTCAGCCGGTGCCTGCCCGCCTCCTTGCCGGCCGTCGCCGAGTACGGCGAGAGGCGGGCACGTAGGGCGGGCCGGCGGCGTCCGGCCAGATGGAACGCCAGCAGTGAGCAGGAGAGCACCGCCGCGAATCCGAGCATCGCCACCAGCAGCTCGCCGCCGTGCCCGGACAGGACGCCGTTATCCTCGCCGACTCCGGGCGGCAGCTGGACGCTGGCGGTCCGCATTCCGGGGAGGCTGACGTGGAGGTCGCGGGCCGAGGTTGCCGGCAGGGCGATATCCACCGCGTAGGTGCGCGAGAGCCGGGCGCGGGCCAGCGCGGCGGTCACCGGGGCAAGCCCGGAGATCGACGCGGTCGACGTGAACCGGCCACCGCTGGCGGCCGCGATCCGGCGCAACGGAGCCGCCAGGAAGGCGCTCGACTGGGCGAGGCCGACCGTGTCCACCTCGACGTTCCGGCCTGCGAGGGCTGTGGTCAGCGCGGCCAGGGTGGTGTGCGAACTGGTGTCGTGGCCGTCGGAGAGCACGACCACCACGTTGCGCGCTCCAGGGTCGCCGGCAAGCGCCGAGACGGCCTCCCCGACACCGTCGTAGAGGGCCGTGCCGTCCGCCGTCTGCAGCCCGTCCATGGCGTTTCGCACCCGGGAAATGTGGCCGGTCAGCGGCGCGACCAGCCGGGCCTGGGACGAGAAGGCGACCAGGCCGACCTCGTCGCGGCGGCCGGCGGCGTCGAGCAAGCGGTCGCCGGCCTGAATCGCAGCGGTCAGCGGGGCGCCCCGCATGCTGGTGGATGTGTCGACCGCGAACACGAGGTGCAGCGGGCGCGAGGGTCCGTGGTGGTGCACGGAGGTGACCAGCGCCCAGTCGCGCCCGAGCCGGGCGGAAACGACCGCCGGCGTCAGCTGGCCGGGGCTGCGCACGATCACCTGGATGGCACGGCCGCCCTCGCCGTGAACGGCGCGCACGGGCGAGCCGCCGGCAGCGTCTGCCGAGGCGGCCGGGAGGGCGGAGACGAGCGCGAGGCCGACCGCCAGGAAGGCCGGCGCGCGCCTCACGCGCTTCTCCGCTGGCCTCGCCGGAGAACGTCGACCTTGGCGCCGGTGTCGCCGAAGAACGTCTTCGGAAGCGACACGCCGTGCGTTTCCAGCTTCTCGATGAACCCGGGGCGGATGCCCGTGTACACCATCTTCGAGGTGACGTGCTCGCCGTCCGCGTCATCCACGAACTGGGCGACGAACAGGTCCTGGAGGGTGATCACCTCGCCCTCCATGCGCCCCACCTCGGAGATGTGCGTCACCCGCCGCCGGCCGTCGACCAGGCGGTTGGTGTGGATGATCAGGTCGAACGCGGAGGAGATCTGGTCGCGGATCGCCTTCAGCGGGAGGTCGAATCCGGCGGTCAGGACGAGCGTCTCGGCGCGGGCGAGGGCGTCCCGCGGGCTGTTGGCGTGGATGGTCGTAAGCGACCCGTCGTGGCCGGTGTTCATCGCCTGCAGCATGTCCACGGCCTCCGCGCCTCGGCACTCGCCGACGACGATCCGGTCGGGGCGCATGCGAAGGGCGTTGCGGACGAGGTCGCGGATCGCCACCTGGCCCTTGCCCTCGATGTTCGGTGGCCGTGCCTCGAGCGCGATCACGTGTTTCTGATGCAGCTTCAACTCGGCCGCGTCCTCGATCGTGATGATCCGCTCACGGGTCGGGATGAACGAGCTGAGGACGTTCAGCATGGTGGTCTTGCCGGTGCCGGTGCCGCCCGAGACGAGGATGTTCAGCTTGCCGGCGACGCACGCCGCCAGGAACGCCGCCGCTTGGTGCGACATCGTCCCGAAGCCGACCAGGTCGTCCATCGTCAGGGGCTCGCGGGAGAACTTGCGGATGGTCAGCGACGGCCCGGTGATGGCCAGCGGCGGGATGATCGCGTTCACGCGGGAGCCGTCGGGCAGGCGGGCGTCCACCATCGGCGATGACTCGTCGATCCGCCGCCCGGTCTGGGCGACGATGCGGTCGATCACCTGGAGCAGGTGCAGCTCGGAGCCGAAGCGGGCCGGCGTCTCCTCAATCACGCCCTTTCGCTCCACGTAGATCGTGAAGTGGTTGTTCACCATCACCTCGGTCACCGAGTCGTCCTCCAGGAACGGCTCGATCGGCCCGTAGCCGAGGATGTTGTCGCTGATCTCGCGGACCAGCCGGCCCCGGTCTGAGGTGGAGAGCGGGGTTCCTGCCTCGGCCAGGGCGACGTCGATCGCTCGGGCGACCTGCTCCTCCAGCTCGCCCTCGGCGACCTCGCCCTCGGCCAGCGCCGACCCCAGCTCGCGCACCGCCTCGGCCTGGGCGGCCGCCTTGATCTCGGCAAAGGGGTCCGCCGGGCTCACCGGTGCCGCGCCCGGAGCCTCCACCGGGTCCTGCTCGGCCGGCCGCATGCGGCCGCCGAGCGTGCGCCGGCGGTCCTGCGTCACCGCCGCACCTCGAGCGCGCCCTCCAGAGCACGCGCCATCTCGACCAGCGACCGGGCGACGCGCGACCGCGGATTGTCGAGGACGACCGGCAGGCCGCGGTTGACCGAGATCGGGATCGCCTTGTCGGACGGGAGCGTGTAGGTGATCTCGCGCCGCAGCGTCCGCTCCACGTCGCGGTCCTCGAGGCCCACCTTTGCGCCGGAGCGGTTCATCACGATGCGCACGTCGGCCACTGCGACCTCCAGGAGCTCAAGCGTCTCCAGGGCGATCTTCAGGCTCTTGATCGTCGGCACGTCGGAGGCGCCGATCAGCATCATGGTGTCGGTGTGGTCGACCGCCAGCAGGGTCGACGGCGCGAACTGCGACGAGGTGTCGATGACGACGACGTCGTAGCTCTTGCGGGCCACCTCGAGCAGCGGCTCCAGGCGGTCGATGGCGACGAGCTCCTCCTCGTCCGGCCGCGTCGGCGCCGGTAGCAGGTCGACACCGGAGCTGTGCTTGGTGACGAAGCCGGCCAGCTTCTCGGCGTCCAGGTCGCCGGGCGACTGGACCAGGTCGAGCACCGTCCAGCGGGGCGACAGGCCGAGCACCAGCGCGTCGTCGCCGGAGTGGAGGTCGAAGTCCACGAGCAGCGTGCGCAGGCCGTCGCGGGCGAACGTGACGGCGAGATTGGTGGCGACGATCGTCTTCCCCGAGCCGCCCTTGGTGGAGAAGATCGTGAAGACGTGTGCGTCGCGCCCGCTGCGAACGGCCGCGGTGGCGTGGGCGAGGCCGGTCCGGCGGCTGCGCTGGGCGCGGGCGGCGGCCGCCGCCATGCCGAGCGATTCCGGCACTGCAGGAAGGCAGACGACCTGGTCGACGCCGGCGTTCATCGCCTCGTCGAACCAGCGGCTGGGGTGACGGTCGGTGACCGCCAGCACGGCCGGGCCGTGCGGGTCGTGGATCACCGCGCGCAGCTCAGCCGGCAGGCCGTCGGCGTCGTGCGGGAGCTGCCAGACCAGCACCTCGGGCGCACTGTCGACGATCTCGACGACCCCGGAGCGCTCGAACTGATCGCGTAGCTCCGCGTCCTCCCGGTGGATCGAAACGCGGATCAGATCGGGGTGCATCGACGGCTCCTATCGGGCGAGCGGGACGGGGACGAAGGGCCTGTACGTCGCGCCGGTTCGCCCGACCAGCGCCAGCCAGATGTTGTTGTCCGACTTGCCCCCGCTGTCGGCCGCCAGCGCAGCCGCCACCTGGCCCGCCTGCTGCTCGGTCATCGACAGCAGCACCGACCCCTGATCGGTGCTGGAGGAGGACGTGTCGGTTACCGGCGTGATTCCGACCACCAGCGCGCCCGGCACGATCAGCTGCTCGAAGCTCTGCGTCCCATCGGCGTTCGAGGTATCGGCAAAGATGTCCACGCGGTCGCTGGGCTGGAGCTGGCCGAGTAGCCCCTGGGTGCCGTAGAGCGGCACCGAGATCAGGCGGTAGTTGCCGGTCACCTGGGCGGCGGCGCCCTGGGAGTGCGGCCGGCCGAGCCGGTTGGCGGTCACCGTGTCACCGCGGAAGAGCTCCTGGGTGACCACCTCACCGCGGATCGAGTCGAGATCGCTGATCGCGGCCGCCGTGGCGTCGGCGGCGCGCACCGTGCGGGTGCCGAAGTCGCCGGCGGCGATCGCGTCGTCGACCGGGGTGCCCGCGTGGATGTCCTGCGTGGCCACCACCACCTGGACGTTTCGCTCGCCCGACGCGGCCTGGTCGCGAACCTGGCTCATGTAGATGACGAGCGCCGCGGCCGCGGCGACGGCCAGGATGATCGAGATGATGATGTTCTTGCTCAGCGTGGGCATGCGGGATGGCTCTCCTTCGTCGCCGGAGCGAGGGAACCGTGGGAACGAACGTTGGTGGCACGGCACGTATCGGCCGCACGGCTGGCGACCTTTACGCACTACCTCGATTCGGCGGAGCGTCGATTCGAGAGTCGACTTGCAGGACTACTCTCGTACTAGCGTAGAAGCGGGAAAGTTTCCAGCGCAATCGGTGTACGCTCGTGCATCGGAACGGGGTCTGCTGCCGCTACGCTGACGTCGACGTGATCCCGTTCGAGATCCCCAGTCCGGGCGACCCGTTCCTCTTCAAGCTCGGCGGGCTGCAGCCCCGCTGGTACGGCCTCTTGCTGGCGCTGGGGGTATTGCTCGCCGGCTGGATCGCCCGCAAGGAGTTTCGCCGCCGCGGCTACGACCCGGAGCTGGCCTACACCATCGGCGTCTGGACAGTGCCGTTCGGCCTGGTCGGCGCGCGCCTCTACCACGTCATCACCGACTGGTCGGCGTTCTCCGGCAACGAGGTCGAGATCATCCGCATCTGGCACGGTGGGCTCGGCATCTGGGGGGCGGTGGTGGGTGGCATGCTCGGCACCTGGATCGGCTGCCGGCGGGCGAAGCTGCCGTTCTGGGCGGTCGCCGACTGCATCGCCCCCGGCCTGATCCTCGCCCAGGCGCTCGGCCGCTGGGGCAACTATTTCAACCAGGAGCTCTACGGCGGCCCGTCCTCCAAGCCGTGGGCGGTCAAGATCGACAACCCGATCGCGCCGTACAACGTCCCCGGCGCGCCCGACACGTTCGTCCCCACCTTCCTCTACGAGTCGATCTGGGACGTGCTCGTGTTCCTGGTGCTGTGGCGGTTCATCCGCCGGTACTGGAACCGCGTCCCGCTCGGCACCGTGTTCGCCCTCTACGTCGCGCTCTACTCGTTGGGCCGGATGTATGTCGAGACGCTGCGCATCGACCCCGCCCACCACATCCTCGGCCAGCGGCTGAACGTGTGGGTGGCGCTGATCTCCATGATTGCGGGGCTGGTCGCCTTCGTGATCCTCTTCCGGCGGCGCACCCCGGCTCCGGCCGAGCCGGTCGCCGCCGCCCCGCCCGGGACGATCGCCGGACACGTCCCGACCGCGCGCCCGGAGGCCGCGATCGCGGCCCGGCAACGCACCCAGCGGCGGAAACGCGACTGACCGCCCGCGCCTATACTGCATGGTGGGTGATCGAGGGATGACGGTCCGTGCTCAAAGCCTCCGGCCTTTCCAGGGCGCACGACGCCCTGCCCCTCTTCGCCGACGTCTCGTTCGTCCTCGGTGACGGCGACCGGGTCGGCCTGGTCGGGCCGAACGGTGCCGGCAAGACGACGCTGCTGCGCCTGCTGGCCGGCCGCGACCGGCCCGACAGCGGATCCGTCGCGACCGGGCCCGACGATCGCATCGGCTATCTGGAGCAGCAGGCCGGCGACCCTGACCTGACCGTCGCCGAATATCTCCACCGGGCACTCGGTGAGGTCTACGACCTCAATCGCGAGATGGCGCGGCTGGAGGCGGAGCTGGCCGGCCCTTCGTCCGGCGCGGCTGCGCTTCGCCGCTATGGCGAGCTGCAGGAGCGCTTCGACATGCTCGACGGCTGGGGGTTCCGGACGCTGATCGCAGATGTCCGGGAGCACCTGGCGATCGAGCACCTTGCCGACGAGCTTTCGCTCCGCGACCTCTCTGGCGGCGAGCAGGCACGGGTGATGCTGGCCGGGGTGCTGCTGGCGCGACCGACCGTGCTCGTGCTGGACGAGCCGACGAACCACCTCGACCTGGCCGGGCTGCGCTGGCTGGAGGAGTATCTGTCGGGGTTCGCGGGGGCGGTGCTGGTGGTCAGCCACGACCGGCGCTTCCTGGACAACACCGTGCGCAGGATCTTCGAGCTGGACGGCGTCCACCTCGATCTGCAGTCGTACGACGGCGGCTACAGCGCGTACCGCGACCAGAAACAGCAGCGTTGGCAGCGGTTGCTCGAGGAGCATCGGGCCCAGGAGCGGGCACGGCGCCAGTTGGAGGCCGATATCGCCCGCGCCAAGAGCCGCGCTCAGACGATCGAGGACCGCTTCCGTGGCGGGCCGGGGATGGACTACGCCCGCTCGCTGGCGAAGAAGATCGCCCGCCAGGCGAAGACGCGCCAGCGGCGGCTGACGCGCCAGATGCAATCCGCCGAATGGATCGCCGACCCCCGCCGGGCGCCCAGCTTCACGCTCTCGCTGGACGGCGTGTCGGAGCCTGGGCGCCGGCTGGCGGCGCTCGCCGGCGTGGGCGTGGCGCTTGCCGGCCGGCCGCTGCTGGACGATGTCGATCTCGTCGTGCACGGCTGCGACCGGGTGGCCCTGGTGGGCCAGAACGGCGCCGGCAAGACCACCCTGCTGCGGATCCTGGCGGGTGAGCTCGTCCCCGACCGGGGAACCGCCCACACCGCGGCAGCGACGGCCGTTCTCGCCCAGGATCAGCACGAGCTGCCCGGTGAGCGTCCGCTGCTCGAGCACTTCCGCTCCTGCGTCGTCGGCCA
>DASUHT010000052.1:0-21093 GCA_036273335.1 Gaiellales bacterium
GACCACGGCCTCGACGAGGCAGCCGCCGCGGAGCGAACCGGCGTCGACCTCGAGGTCGTTCGCCGGGGGCGCGCCCGGGTCGAGTCGGTGGCCTGGAAGCACGACGTTCCGCACGCCCTCTGACGCCCGGCGGAACAAAGGGGCCAGGCCCCCTTGTTCCACGTGCGCGTTCCGTGACGCTCTCGTCACCCCGAGTCTCGGAGAACGGCTTGTTCATGCGGAACCGGCGATCGTGCCCGCTGCCGGGCGCGGAACTTAGGGGCCAGGCCCCCAGATTTCACGCGACCGAACGGTGACGGTTCTGTGACCGGTCAGGCGGCGCGGAGCGGCTGCATGTCGGCCGAGGCCGCCAGTTCGCGCAGCGCCTCCGCCTCAAGTTGACGGACGCGCTCCCGGGTGAGCCCGACGATCCGGCCGATCTCTTCGAGATTCCGCGGGTCCTGGCCGTCGAGGCCGAATCGCAGCTCCAGGATCAGGCGCTTGCGCTCGCCCAGGCGGGCCAGTCCCTCACGCAGCCGCTCGTGGCGCAGGTGCGTCTCGGCCAGCTCCTCGGGGTTGCCGGCGTCCGGGTCGGCGATCATGTCACCCAGCTCGGAGTCGCCGTCCTCGCCGACCGGCTCGTGCAGCGAGACCGTCTTGCGGGCAAGGCCGAGCGTCTCGGCAACGGCGTCCGAGGTCAGCTCGGCAGCCTTGGCGATCTCGTCGTCGGTCGGCTCACGGCCCAGGCTCGCCTCCAGCGAGCGGCGGGCGCGCTCGATGGCGCGCAGCCGGTCCGAGACGTGGACGGGCAGGCGGATCGTCCGGCCGCTGTTGGCGATCGACCGCTGCACGGCCTGGCGGATCCACCAGGTCGCGTAGGTCGAGAACTTGAGGTCGCGGCGCCAGTCGAACTTCTCGACCGCCCGGTTCAGGCCCAGCACGCCCTCCTGGATCAGGTCGAGGAAGGGCACGCCCTGGCCGCGGTACTGCTTGGCGATGGAGACGACCAGCCGCAAGTTGGACTCGATCATCCGTCGCTTGGCGGCGGGATCGCCGGCCTCGATGCGCTTGGCGAGCATGACCTCTTCGTCCTTGGTCAGCAGCGGGTAGCGGCCGGCCTGGCGCAGGAAGAGGTCGAGGCTGTTGGTGGTCGCGATCTCGACGTCGACGACCTCGATCCGCTCTTCGGCGGCCGGCGGGTCGACGATGTCAACGCCCAGGTGCACCAGCTCGTCGCGCAGCGCCTGTACGTCCTCGGGATCGAGATCGAGCTCGAGTGCCAGACCCGCCAGCTCGTCCTCGTAGACCAGGCCTCGCTCCTGGCCGAGCTCGATCAGCAGCCGGGCTTCCGGCTCGGTGACGAGCTGGTCAGTCATTCCCATCAACTCCCTCGTGCAGTCGCTCGCTCACATTGCTCCAAACGTATTTTCGCGCGCCGACATTCCCGCGCCGGCGGCTCTCGTTCTATCGAGTTGCTCTTGAACCTGGATTGGAGCGCGCAAACGCTCCTCCCGGAGGCGACCCCTCGCCTCCTACCCAATTTGGGCCTACTCCATCCTACGACGTGTGGACCGCGGGTGCTATCCCCCAAGGCGGTGACCCTGTCTCGAGTATATCCCCGAAGCGGGGCAATCCTGCGCCACAGGACGGCCGTGAAGCTCGCCCCGCACGCATCGGGCACTCTACTAGGCAACCCGGACAGCGCCCTGGTACTCGGCGGCGTACCAGCCGGTCAGGCTCGAGATCTGGACAACTGTGCCGGTGTGCGGTGCGTGGATGAACAGGTTGTTGCCGATGTAGATGCCGACGTGGCCGATGTCCGGCTCGAAGAACACCAGGTCGCCCGGCTCGAGGTCGGCGCGGGGGACGTGCGGGCCGGCGTTCCACTGCGAGCCGGTGAAGTGGTCGAGGTGGATGCCCAGCTGGGCGTACACCCACATCGTCAGGCCGGAGCAGTCGAACCCGGCCGGGCTGGCACCGCCCCAGACGTAGGGCACGCCCAGCTCGCGCTCGGCGATCGCGACCGCCTGCTCGCCGACGCTGCCCGCCGGCGGCGGTGCCGGGAAGCCTGCGCCTCCGCCGCCCGTGCTCCCTGAGCCGGGGCTGGGGGGCGGCGGCGCAGCCGCCTGCTCTGCCGCCTGCCGCCGGGCCGCCGCTGCTCGCTCACGGGCGATCTCGGCGCGCCGCGCCTGCTGCTGCTTGATCAGCTGGGCGATCTTGCCCTTGACGCTGGCCAGGACCGCGTTTTCGTGCGCGACCATCGCCTGTACCCGGGCGCGCTCCTCGCGCGCATGCGCGACAAGCTTCACCGCCGCCCGGCGCTCCCGCTTGAGCTTTGCCTGCCGCGTCTCGACGACCCGCTTGTCCACCTGCACCTGATGCACGACCTGCGCCTGCAGGGCGTCGGTGCGGCGGACGACGTCGACGCGGGTGATGAGGTCGCTGAACGACCCCGAGGCAAGCACGTACTCGGCGGCGCTCTGGCCGCTCGACTTGTATCCCGAGACGACCACCTGCGCGAGCTCGGACTCCGAGACGTGCAGGTTGTGCCGGGCCAGCCGCAGCCGGGCGGTGTTGACCCGGATGGCGGCGGTCACCTTGTCGCGCCTGGCGACGGCTTCGTCGTAGGCCTGGACGGCGGCGTCGACGCGCGCGTTGAGCGCGTTCAGCCGCGCCTCCACCTGCCGCGCCTCGGCGCGCTCGGCGGCGATCCGACCGGCATGCGCGGTGGAGGGTACGGACGCCCCGATGAGGGCGACTGCGGAGACGGCAAGGAGCGTCCAGAGCGTCCGGCTGGGCCACCGGAGTGCAGCGGTCAGGCTCGACACGAGGGCGGACTCTAGCAGCCGGGATTTCGCGCAATACCCCTGGACTTGTAAGGATTTTGGCCACCGGCGGCGGTGTGTCCTCATGGATTTACAGGTTCGCCCGGAGGCCTCGAAGCCCTGCCGCGATCGTCCCACGTTGAGGTTGCAAAGTGGGGAGTAGTGGGGTAAGGTGGGGCGAAATGGGAGGCCACCCCGTTGCTGCTCGGTGAATCAGTCCAGAAGCTCGACGCCAAGAACCGGGTCACGCTGCCGGCGCGGTTTCGCGATCACTTCGCAGAGGGCGTGGTCATCACCAAGGGGTTCGAGCCGTGCCTCACGGTGTTCAACGGGGTCGACTGGCAGCAGTTCGTGGACGAGCGGCTGTCCCAGCTCGACCCCTTCAGCCGCAAGGGGCGGCAGGTGACCAGGTACCTGTACGGCGGCGCCTGGGAGACGGACATCGATCGCCAGGGCCGGGTGATGCTGCCGCCGATGCACCTCAAGCATGCGGGGCTGGAACGGGACATCGTGGTTGCCGGGTTGCGCAACCGGCTGGAGATCTGGGACCTGGGCGCCTGGCGGGCGCTGGAGGCGGATTCAGAGGGGAGCGTGGAAGATGTTGCCGAATCTCTCTCACAGCAATAGCGAGGGCATCGTGGGGCACGTCCCGGTGATGGCAACCGAGGTGGGCGACCTGCTTGAGCTGCGCCCGGGCGACACCGTCGTCGACTGCACCTTCGGCGCCGGCGGCCACGCGGCTCTGCTCGAGCCGGCCCTGCGCGGCCAGGGCACCTACATCGCGATCGACCGCGACCCCGACGTCGAGGCCTATTTCGACCGCTTCGCCGCCGCCGCCAGCTCGGAGACACGGTTCCTGCATGGCGACTTCGCCCTCGTTTTGCGCAACCTCGCCGCCACCGGCACCCGCGTCCACGCCGTCCTCATGGACCTCGGCATGTCCTCGATGCAGGTCGACCGCACCGACCGCGGCTTCAGCTACGCCACCGACGCCCCGCTGGACATGCGCATGGACCCCGGCTCCGACCTGGCGGCTGCCGACATCGTCAACACCTGGGACGAGCGGGAACTGCAGTCGGTGCTGCGGGAGTACGGCGAGGAGCGGTTCAGCCGCCAGATCGCGCGCGCGATCGTGCGCCGCCGGGCGAGCCGGCCGTTCACCCGCTCCGGCGACCTGGTCGAGGTGATCAAGGCGGCCATCCCGACGCCCAGCCGCTTCGGCCAGGGGCATCCGGCCAAGCGCACGTTCCAGGCACTGCGGATCGCCACCAACGATGAGCTGGAATCGCTGCGCTCGGGCCTCGAGACCACGCTGGAGCTGCTGGCACCGGGCGGCCGCTTCGCCGTCATCAGCTTCCACTCGCTGGAGGACCGGATCGTCAAGCGGTTCATCCGCGACGCCGCCCGCGGCTGCACCTGCCCGCCCGACTTCCCGGTCTGCGTGTGCGGCCACAACCCGACCCTGCGGGCCCTGACGGGGCGGGCGGTCGTGCCCAGCGTCGCCGAGCGGGCCGAGAACCCGCGCTCGGCGTCGGCCAAGCTGCGGGCGGCAGAGCGGACGGCGAGCCGGTGAGCGTCGCCGCTCCGGCGCCAAGTCGCACCAGGCGCCGTGAGGCGGCGCCTGCGTCGCGCAGGCCGCGCGCCGAGGCCCGGCCCGGCCGGCGGGCGGGGCTGACCCGGGGCGGCCTGATCTGGCTGCTCCTGCTGACCACCCTCCTGGGCGGCATCGTGGCACTGAACGTCGCCGCCCTGCGCACCAGCATCACCGTCGGCCGGCTGAACGTGCAGGCCCAGCAGTTGGGGCAGGGGAACCGCGACCTGAACGCGGAGGTGGCCCGGCTCTCGGCGCCCGGCCGGGTGACCCGGATGGCCAACCGCTACCACATGGTGCAGCCGACGATTGCGCCGCAGGACTACCTGCACCTGCGCCCACACCGCCATCACGGACGGCCGCGGACGGCGCCGTGAAGGGTCTGGGCGACCACCGCCTGCGCCTGATCCTCGCGCTCACGATGGCCGCGTTCGCGGTCGTCGTTGTCCGCGCCGTCCAGGTGCAGGCCGTCGACGGCCCGGCGCTCGCGGCCAAGGGCGTCTCGCAGGTGCAGAAGCAGATCGTCCTGCCCGGTCTGCGCGGCACCATCTTCTCGGCCGACGGCCAGCCGCTTGCCCAGGAGCAGCCGGCGAGCGACGTCGCCGTCGACCAGCGCGAGGTCAAGGACGTCGTCGGCACCGCCGCCGCGATCGCCTCCGCACTCGGCCACAGCGAGCCGGTGGTGCCACACCTGCCCAAGAAGCCGACCAAGGGCGAGCGCAAGTTCGTCCGCCGCCGCCATCGCGAGCACGTTCGCTACATGCGCTATCTCAAAGGTATCGAGCGCAGCCTGACGGGGACGAAGACCTACACCTACGTCGCACAGCAGGTCGCCCCCTCGGCGGCCGAAAAGATCGCCCGCCTGCACCTGCCGGGGATCATCCTCTCGCCCACCGAGCGCCGCTTCTACCCCTACGGCAGCATCGCCGCGCAGGTGCTCGGCTACACCAACATCGACTCCAACGGCGCCGCCGGCGCCGGCCTCGAGCAGCAGTACAACCATGTTCTGGCGGGGGTCGACGGCGAGCGGGTGATCGCCAGCGACCCCACCGGCACGGTGCTCGAGAGCGTCACCACCAAGCAGCCGCACCAGGGCCGGGACATCCATCTCACGCTTGACACGAACGTCCAGCAGGAGGTGCAGCGGGTCATCACCGAGACCCTGCGCACGTCCGGCGCGCGGGCGGTGACCGCGATCGTCATGGACCCGCGCACCGGTGCGATCAAGGCGATGGCGTCGGCGCCCTCCTACGACGACAACAGGGTGCACGACCTGTCACCGGCGTCGCTTTCCCGGATCACCGTCAACTCGGCCACCAACCTGACCTACGAGCCCGGCTCGATCTTCAAGATCGTCACCTACTCGGCCGCGCTCTCTGACGGCATCATCTCGCCGGACATGGTGTTCGCCCGGCTGCCGGACGAGATCCATGTGGCCGACCGGGTGATCCGCGACGACGACTATCCGCGGCCGCCCAAGACCCTGACCGCGCGCATGTGCCTGGCCGAGTCGTCGAACGTCTGCACCGACAAGATCGCCGGCTGGGTGCACGAGGACGGCCTGCTGCACTGGCTCTACCACTACGGCTTCGGCCGGCCGACCGCCCTGCACTTCCCCGGCGAGTCGCCGGGCATCGTCCAGCGCAAGGGCACCTGGTCGGGCTCCACCATCGGCACCCTGCCGATCGGCCAGGGCGGCATCGCCGTCACCCCGATGCAGATGATGGACGCCTACGCCGCGGTGGCAAACGGCGGCGTCATGCCGCAACCGCACATGGTGCAGCGCATCCAGGGCCGGCCGGCGCCGCGCCTGCACACCCGCCGGGTGCTCTCGCCGACAGTCGACCGCGAGCTCGTGTCGATGCTCAAGGGCGTTGTCAACGAGCCGTTCGGCACCGGCATCCTGGCCCAGATCCCGGGCTACACCGTTGCCGGCAAGACCGGCACCGCCCAGAAGCCGAACGGCCGCGGCGGCTATGCACCGGGCAAGTACATGGCGTCCTTCATCGGGTTCTTCCCCGCCGACCACCCCCAGGTCGAGATCATGGTCGTGGTCGACTCGCCCAGCTCGGCGATCTTCGGCGGCAAGGTGGCGGCTCCCGCGTTCGAGAAGATCGGCGCCTGGTACGCGTACTACGCGCGGATCAGGCCGGACCAGCCGGCCGGCCTGCCCCACTAACATCCAGCGACGCCGATGAAGCTGGCCACGCTGACCGAGTCGATCCGGCCGCTGCGCGCGTCGGGTGACGGCGACCCCGAGATCACCGCGGTCACGTATCGCGCCGACGCGGTGGTGCCCGGCAGCCTGCACGTATGCGTACCCGGATTTCGCACCGACGGACACGACTTTGCCGCCGCCGCCGTGGGGCGCGGTGCGGCCGCACTGGTAGTCGAGCGCGAGCTCGCCCTGGCCGTGCCGCAGCTGGTCGTCGAGTCGTCGCGGCGGGCTATGGCCCTGGCCGCCGACCGTTTCGAGGGTCATCCCAGTGGTGACATGGTGCTGGTCGGGGTGACCGGCACGAACGGCAAGACGACGACCGTCTACCTGCTGGCGAGCGTCCTCGAGGCGGCCGGCCTCAGGCCGGGGCTGCTGGGGACGATCGAACAGCGGGTCGGCGGCATCGTCGAGGCTGCCGCCCGGACGACCCCGGAGAGCGTCGACCTGCAGCGCACGCTGCGGCGGATGGTCGATGCCGGCGACCGCTCGTGTGCGATGGAGGTCTCGTCGCACGCGCTCGAGCTCGACCGGGTGACCGGGGTCTCGTTTGCCGTCGCCGCCTTCACCAACCTGACTCAGGACCACCTCGACTTCCATCCCGACATGGAGCACTACTACGCCGCCAAGGCGCGTCTTTTCACCGAGGCGACGGCGGCGATCAACATCGGTGACGACTGGGGCCGCCGGCTGGCCGGCGACGCGGGGGGCCGGGTGCTGACGTATGCCGGCAGCGGAGACGAGGCAGATGTGCGACCGCAGGCGGTGGAGATCGGTGCGGGCGGGGTGATCTCGATGATCGCCCGCACCCCGCACGGGCCGCTGCCGCTGGACGTCCGGCTGCGCGGCGCCTTCAACGTCGAGAACGTGCTGGCCGCGGTCGCCGTCGCCGACTTGCTGGAGCTCGATCCGGACGCGGTGCGCGCCGGCATCGCCGCCGTCCGTGGCGTTCCCGGCCGCTTCCAGGCGGTCGAGGCGGGGCAGCCGTTCACCGTGCTGGTCGACTACGCGCACACGCCGGACGGGCTCGAGAACCTGCTCGCCTCGGCTCGCGAGATCACCGCCGGCCGGCTGATCTGCGTGTTCGGTTGCGGTGGCGACCGCGACCGCGGAAAGCGGCCGCAGATGGGGGCGATCGCCCGCCGGCTCGCCGACCTGGCGATCGTCACCTCGGACAACCCACGCTCCGAGGATCCGGAGGCGATCATCGCCGAGATCATGGGTGGGGTGGAGATGACCGCCGAGCCCGACCGGCGGGCGGCGATTCGGATGGCCGTCGAGGCGGCCGGCCCCCGGGACGTGGTGGTGATTGCCGGGAAGGGGCACGAGCAGGGCCAGCAGATCGGCGAGACGGTGCTGCCGTTCGACGACGTGACGGTCGCCCGGGAGGCGCTCCTGGCCGTCGGCGCGTCGGCATGATCCCGCTGACCGCGCAGGAGGTGGCGGGAGTCTGCGGCGCCGAGACCGCGCTGGAGGCGACGGTGACCGGGCTCGCGGTCGACTCCCGCAGCGTCTCCGCCGGCGACCTCTTCGTGGCGCTGCCCGGCGAGCGCACTCACGGCGCCCGCTTCGTCGAACCTGCCCTGGCCGCCGGCGCGGCCGCTGCCCTGGTCGCCCGTGACACTTCCTTGACGGAGCCTGGCCCCATTAACACGCGCGTCATTGCCGTTCCCGATCCGCTGATTGCGCTCGGTCAGGTGGCCGCCGAGGTGCGGCGGCGGTCGCCGGCGACGGTGTTTGGGATCACCGGCTCGACCGGCAAGACCTCGACCAAGGACATCCTCGCCTCGCTCCTTCGCCGGGCGCTGCCCGTAGTTGCCAGCCACGCCAACTACAACACCGAGATCGGGCTGCCGCTGACGCTCGGCCGGGTCGAGCCGCAGACGCGGGCGGTCGTCCTCGAGCTGGCGATGCGCGGCCCCGGGCAGATCGCCTACCTGGCCGAGATCGGCCGCCCCCAGGTGGCGGTCATCACCAACATCGGCCCCGTCCACCTGGAGGTCATGGGGACGATCGAGGCGGTGGCCGAGGCGAAGGCTGAGATCCTCCAGTCGCTGCGAGCGGAGGACGCCGCCGTGGTGCCGTACGATGAGCCGCTGCTCGCGCCCTACCTCGAGATGTGCCGGGCGCGCGTGCTCACGTTCGGCGAGCACCCGGGCGCCGACGTCGTGCTCACCGGGTTCGCCCCGGGACGGGCGGAGTTCGCGGCCGGCGGTCGAACTCTGACCGTGTCCGTGAACGTCGCCCAGCACCACAACGCCCAGAACCTCTGCGCGGCCCTCGCCGCCTGCGTGGCCGCCGGCCTCGACCCCGGCGAGCTGACCGCCGGCGGCGTCCAGGTCGAGATCTCCCGCTGGCGCGGCGAGGAGCTGGAGCTGCCGGGGGGCGGCCTGCTGATCGCCGACTGCTACAACGCCAACCCGACCTCCATGGACGCGTCCCTCCGGCATCTGGTCGAGGTGGCCGGGAATCGTCCCACCGTCGCCGTGCTGGGCGACATGGCCGAGCTGGGGGAGACGGGGCCGGCCTACCATGACCAGGTCGGCGCGCTCCTCCGCGAGCTCGGCGTCGATCGGGTGGTCGCCGTCGGGCCGCTCGCGCGCGCGTACGGGGGAACCTGGTATGCCGACCGCGAGGCGGCGCTGCGCGGCCTCGCCGAGAACCTCCGGCCGGGTGACGTCGTGCTCGTCAAGGGGAGCCGATCGGTCGGCCTGGAGGCGCTCGTGGAGGCGCTCGAGCCGTGAAGCTTGTGCTCGGCGCGGCGGTGGTGTCGACGCTTCTCGGGATCGTCGCCGGACCGGCGTTCATCGCCTTCCTGCGGCGGAACGAGTTCGGCCAGCAGATCCGCGAGGAGGGGCCCGCCGGACACCTCTCCAAGCAGGGGACGCCGACGATGGGCGGCCTGGTGCTGATGGGCTGCGCGCTGATCGCCTTCGGGATCTTCACCAAGCGCACGACCCCCGCGCTGACCGTCGCCGGGGTCATGCTGGCGTGCGGCTTCATCGGGTTCCTCGACGACTACCTGAAGCTCTCGCGGAAGCGCTCGCTCGGCCTCAGTGGCCGGGTCAAGCTGCTCCTGCTGGCGATCGTCGTCGGCGTCATGGGGTGGGTCGCCCACACCGAGCACCTGGGCACCGACGTCTTCATCCCGCTGATCAACCAGCACATCGACCTCGGTCCCGCCTACTACGTCTTCCTCTTCCTGGTCGTTGCCGGCGCCACCAACGCGGTCAATTTGACCGATGGGCTGGACGGGCTGGCGGCGGGCACCACCAGCATCGCGCTCGTCACCTACGCGGCGATGATGGTGGTCGCCTTCCTCGTCCACCAGGCGCCGGAGTTCCCCGCCCTCTACCCACCCGGCGACGCACGCAGCCTCGACCTGGCGGTGATGGCGGCGGCGCTCTCGGGCGGCGCCATCGGCTTCCTCTGGTTCAACGCCTACCCGGCTGACGTCTTCATGGGCGATACCGGCTCGTTCGGCTTGGGTGGGGCACTGGCCGCGCTCGCGGTGTTCTCCAAGACCGAGTTCCTGCTCGTGGTCATCGGCGGCATCTTCGTGATCGAGGCGCTGTCGGTGGTCATCCAGGTGGTCTCCTTCAAGACGACCGGCAGGCGGGTGTTTCTGATGGCGCCGATCCACCATCACTTCGAGATGCTCGAGTGGACCGAGAACAAGATCATCGTCCGCTTCTGGATCGCGGCCGGGATCTTCGGCGCCAGCGGCTTCGTCCTCTACTACCTCTACTTCAGCCAGTACCGATGAAGGGCCGCTTTCTGGTCGTGGGGCTCCGGCGATCCGGGCTCGCCGCCTGCGAGGCGATCGCCCGCGTGTGGCCGGAGGCGCAGGTCGTGGCGGCCGACCCGGCCCAGGACGTGGATCGCGGGAGGCTTTCCGCGGCCGGTGCCGAATACGTCGGAGGGGGTGAGGAGCTGTCCATGTCGGGGGTTCGAGCGTTGATCAAGAGTCCGGGAGTTGCAGGGGAGGCCACGCTGGTCGAGGCTGCCCGGGCGGCCGGCGTCCCGGTCTGGAGCGAGGTCGAGCTGGCGTCGCGGATGCTGCCAAATCCGATCGTCGGGATCACCGGGACGAACGGCAAGACGACGACCACCGAGCTTGTGGGGCGCATGCTGGACGCCGCCGGCATGCCGGTCGAGGTCGCGGGCAACGTCGGCCGCGCCCTCTCCGAGCTGCCCGGCCGGATCGCTCCCGATGCCTGGATCGCCTGCGAGCTGTCGAGCTTCCAGCTGGAGGACATCGACACCCTGCGCTGCCGCGTCGGCGTGCTCCTCAACATCACTCCCGACCACCTCGACCGCCACCGCTCGATGGACGAGTACGTGCGCTGCAAGCTGCGCATCCTGGAGAACCAGACGGCCTCCGACACGGCCGTCGTGAACGCTGACGATCCCTGCCTCGCCCGGGCCCGGCTGCCCGGCGCCGGCCGCCGCTTCTGGTTCGCCAAGGACGACCGGTCGAACCTGCCCTGGCCGGTGCCCGGCCTGCGCGGCGACCACAACCTGGAAAACGCGCTGGGCGCCGCCGCGGCTGCCCGGGCCGCCGGCGCCCCGCCGGAGGCGATCGCCACCGCGCTCGCCGATTACCGCCCGCCGGTGCATCGCATGCAGCCGGTCGCCGAGGCCCGCGGGGTCACCTTCGTCAACGACTCCAAGGCGACCAACCCGGATGCGACCGTCAAGGCGCTGACGGCGTACGAGGGCGGCGTGCGCCTGATCCTCGGCGGCTCGCTCAAGGGCGGGTCGTTCGTCGACCTGGCCCGCGCAGTTGCCCGGGGGCCGGTCTCCCGCAGCTACCTGATCGGCCAGGCGGCGCCGACGATCGCCGCCCAGCTGCAGCGAGAGGGCGCCGACCACCGCCGCTGCGGGACGCTCGACGTTGCCGTCCGCCAGGCGGCCGCCGACGCCGTCTACGGCGACGTCGTCCTGCTCTCGCCGGCCTGCGCGAGCTTCGACCAGTTCCGCGACTACGCCCACCGCGGCGAGGAGTTCACCAGGATTGCCGAGGAGCTGACGGATGGACGTTGACGTCCTCGAGGCACGCGCCCGCGCGCGCCGGCTGGCGCGGCTGCGGGAGGCGCCGATGGCCGAGTATCACCTGCTCCTCCTGGTCACCCTGGGGCTGGTCGCCTTTGGGCTGATCATGGTCTACAGCGCATCCTCGGGCGTCGCGGTGGTGCAGGGCGAGAACCCGATGGGCGCACTCCTCAAGCAGGCCGTCTACGCCATCGCCGGGACGCTCATGATGGCCGTTGCCGCATGGGTGCCGTACCGGCGCTGGCGGCCGGCGGTGCCGGTGATCATGCTGATCTCGCTTGTGCTGCTGGTGGCGGTGCTGGTGCCGCACATTGGCCTGCGCCTGAACGGAGCCAGCCGCTGGATCGCGGTCGGGCCGCTGACGATCCAGCCGTCGGAGGTTGCCAAGCTGGCGGTTGTGCTCTTCACATGCCAGGTGCTGGCCGCCCGGCGACGGCCGCCGAGCAGCGTCAAGGAGCTGGTCAACCCGGTCGGAGCCGTCGTCACCGCGACCTGCGTGCTCGTGCTCGCCGAACCGGATCTGGGGACGACGATCGCGCTGGCGATCATGGTCGGCGGCGTGCTGGTGGTGGCCGGCACGCGCCTGCGCCTGCTGGTCGGGACGGTCGCCATGGGCAGTGTCGCCGCGCTGCTCGGCATCTCCCAGAACTCGTACATGAAGGATCGCCTGCTGACCTTCGTCAACCCCTGGCACGACGCCGCCGGCGCCGGCTACCAGAACGCCCAGGCGCTGATCGCGCTGGGCTCGGGCGGGATCTTCGGCAAGGGACTCGGCCAGGGGACGCAGAAGATCTACTACCTGCCGGAGTCGCCGTCGGACATGATCGCGGCCGTCATCGGCGAGGAACTGGGGCTGATCGGGATCCTGGCGACGGCCCTCGCCTTCGCCGTCTTCGCCGTGCTCGGGTTCCGCATCGCCATGCGCTGCCGGGAGCCGTTCGGCAAGTATCTGGCGACCGGGATCACCTGCCTGGTGGCCGGCCAGGCCGTCGTCAACCTTGGCGCCGTGCTGGGGTTCCTGCCCCTCACGGGCGTTCCGCTGCCACTGATAAGCTCGGGCGGCTCCAGCCTGGTTGTGTTCATGACAATGGCGGGTATCCTGCTCAACATCGCCCAGTCCGGCACGCCACCCCGGCGCCCGGCGGCGCGGCGGGGCCGGACGCTCCCAGACGATGACGCCCCCAAGCCGAAACCCGCCCAGGTCAAGAGGCTCCGCCCAGCGACCGCTGCGAGCGCTGATAGCCGCCGGCGGAACAGCCGGCCACGTCGTACCCGCGCTGGCGGTGGCAGCCGAGCTCGCGGATAGGGACGTCGACGTGGTGTTCGCGGGGACGTCCGACCGGATCGAGGCGCAGCTCGTCCCGGCCGCCGGCTACCCGCTGCACACGATTCGCGTCAAGGGCTTCGAGCGCAGGATCTCGCCAGGGCTGGTGAAGGCAGTCGGCCTGGCCGCGGTCGCGCCGGCGGCGGCGCTTCGGATGCTTCGGCGGCTGCGCCCGGATGTCCTCTTCGGCAGCGGGTACGTCGCCGGCCCGCTGTTCGCGGCCGCCGTCCCGCTGCGCATCCCGGCGGCGCTGCTGGAGGTCGATGCGCGGATGGGCATGACGAGCAGCATGTCGTCGCCGCTCGTCCGCCGGGTGTTCCTGGCCTTCCCAATCGACGGGCTGCACCCGCCGCACAACGTCGTCACCGGCCGGCCGATCCCGCGCGACGTGGTGAACGCCAGCCGCGCCGAGGGCCGGGCCGAGCTGGCACTCCCGGCCGACCGGCAGGTGGTGCTGGTGATGGGCGGCAGCCTGGGCGCCCGCTCGATCAACCTGGCCGCAGCCGACGCCTGGGCGGCCGATGATCCCGGCTTCACGGTCGTCAACCTGACGGGCAGCCGCGACTACCCGATGATGTCCGAGCGGGCCTCGGCGCACTACCGGGTGATCGAGTTCAGCCAGTCGATCGGCAAGCTGCTGGCGGCCAGCGACCTGGTCGTCGCCCGCTCCGGCGGCTCCGTGTTCGAGATCGCCGCCGCCGGCCGTCCGGCGATCCTCATTCCTTCCCCCAACGTCAGCGGCGACCACCAGACGCCGAACGCCGAGTACCTGGCCGACGGCGGTGCCGCGGTCGTCCTCCGGGATTCGACGCTGACCGCAGCGCTGCTGGCTCGCGAGGTGGCGGGACTGCTCGGCCAGCCGCGGCGGCTGGAGGGGATGGGCGCTGCCGCCCGCCGGCTGGCCCGGCCGGACGCGGCGGCCACGATCGCCTCCCAGCTCCTGGAGCTGACGCGGTGAGCGACTTCCGCGACCGCCGCCTGCACATGCTCGGCATCGGCGGCGCCGGCATGTCCGGGCTGGCCACGGTCGCCTACGCCTGGGGCGCGGACGTCAGCGGCTGCGACCGGGCCGCCTCGAGCTACAGCGAGCGGCTCGTTCGCTTCGGCATTCCCGTCGCCGCCGGCCACGACCCCGATCACCTGGAACCGGAGATGGAGGTGGTCGTCAGCACCGCCGTGCCGCTCGACCTGCCGGAGCTGGAGGAGGCCCGTGGCCGCGGCCTGGAGATCCTGCACCGGGCCGAGCTCCTGGCCCAGATGGTCGCCGCCCGGCGCTCGATCTGCGTCGCCGGAGCCCACGGCAAGACGACCACCTCCGCCATGATCGCCTACGCCGCCACCCGGCTGGGGCTCGACCCGACCTTCCTGGTCGGCGGTGAGGTACCGCAACTGGGCGGGAACGCCGGCCCCGGCGGAGGCGATCTGCTGGTCGCCGAGGCGGACGAGTCGGACGGGTCGCTGGCGCTTCTGCGACCCCGGGTCGCGGTGGTCCTGAACATCGAGCTCGACCACCACGCCCGCTTCTCCTCCGACGCCGAGCTGCACGACCTGTTCGCCGAATGGGTTGCCGCGGTGCCGGCCGACGGCGCCGTCCTGCTGGGGGACGGAGTCAACCTGCAGGGCACGACGGCGCCCTGCCTGCGTTTCGGCTTCGCGCTCGGCGCCGACTGGCACGTGTCGGGCCTCGAGCTGGAGTCGGATGCCAGCGCCTTCTGGCTGTCGACGCCGGACGCGACGCCGGTGCACGTCACGCTTGCCGTCCCCGGTGCACACAACGCGCACAACGCCGCCGGCGCGATCGCGGCGCTGCACGCCTGCGGCGCCGACGCGGCCGACGTTGCGGCGGCGCTGGCCGGGTTCGCGGGCGCCGGCCGCCGCTTCGAGCGCCGGGGGGAGCGGGCCGGGGTGGCCGTCATCGACGACTATGCCCACCACCCGACGGAGTTGGAGGCTGCGATCGCGACCGCCCGCGCCCAGCACCCGCGGCGTCTGGTGGTCTGCTTCCAGCCGCACCTGTACAGCCGCACGGCAGCGCTTGCCGGCCGCTTCGGCGCCGCGCTCGCACAGGCCGACGAGGCGGTGGTGACCGAGATCTACGCCGCCCGCGAGGAGCCGATGGCCGGCGTCACCGCCAAGCTGGTGGTCGACGCCGCCAGCGAACGCCGCCCGGGCATGCCGCTCGCCTACTCGCGGTCGCTCGAGGAGGCTGCGGACTACCTCCGCGGACGGCTGCGCGAGGGCGACCTGGTGCTCACGGTGGGCGCCGGCGACGTGCGCCGGGTCGGCGACCTGCTCCTGGCATGAACGCCCCCGCCTCGGTGCGCGCGGACTATCCGACGTCGCGCCTGACGACGGTCGGCACCGGCGGCCCCGCCCGCTGGTTCGCCCGCCCGGAGCGCGCGGAGGAGCTGCCGGCGATCCTCGGCTGGGCGAGCGAACAGGGGCTGCCGCTGGCCGTGGTCGGGCTGGGCTCGAACCTGCTCGTGGCCGACGCCGGTTACGACGGGCTGGTGCTCCGGCTGGCCGGCGACCTCGCCCGCGTCGATCGGGACGGCGAGCGCGTCGTCTGCGGCGGCGGCGCGGCGCTCGCGGTCGTCGTCCGGCGCAGCCAGGAGTGGGCGCTGGCAGGCGCCGAGTTCGCCTGCGCGATTCCCGGCACCGCCGGCGGGGCGGTGCGCATGAATGCCGGTGCCTACGGGTCGGAGATGTCGGATCTGCTCGAGCAGGCGCGGGTGATCGGCGCCGCCGGCGAGCGGACGGGAGGCCCGGCCGACCTGGGCATGCACTACCGGCGCTCGAACGTCGGCGCCGACGAGGTGGTGGCCGAGGCGGTGCTGCGGCTGACCTCCGGCGATCCGGAGGCGATCAGGAAGAAGGTGCGCGACTTCCAGGGTCGGCGGCGCGAGGCTCAGCCTGCGAAGGTGCGGACGTTCGGCAGCGTCTGGAAGAACCCGGGAGGCGAACTGACCGCCGGACGGATGCTCGAACGGTGCGGCCTCAAGGGTTACCAGGTCGGCGGCGCCCGGATCTCGCCGGTGCACGCGAACTTCATCGAGAACACCGGCGGCGCGACGTCTGCCGATGTGGTGGCGCTGATGGTCGAGGCCCGCCGCCGGGCGCTGGACGAGTTTGGCGTCACGCTCGAGCACGAGGTGCAGATGCTGGGCGACCTCTCGCTGCCGCCAGTCGTCACCTGACTGCGCCGGCGTGTGCCAACCGGCTCGTGAGAATGCGGGGTCTGACCCCACATTCTCACGGAGGATCGAAGCGCCGGCGGTCGAAATTCGGCGCATGGACCTTGCCCCTCCTGTCGATCGCGCCCTGCTCGTGCGTCGGCGCGCAATTGCCCAGTCGCGCGGCCGCCGGCGGCTGGTGGCGCTGCTGTCGGTCGTCGGGCTGATCGTCGGCGTCGCGGGCTACCAGGTGCTCAAGGCGTCGTCGGTGTTCGCCGTCCGCCAGGTGACGGTGCAGGGTGCCGGGCAGACGGTGACGGCCGAGGTGCGCAGCGATGCGACCGCCGCGGTGGCCGGTCACAGCCTGCTGCAGGTGAACACCGCGGCAATCGAGCGGACGGTCGCGGCGATTCCGTATGTGCGGCAGGTGCGCGTCGACCGGGCATTCCCGAACACCCTTGCGATCACCGTGCGGATGGAGCAGCCCGCGGTGCTGGCCACTGTGGGCGGCGGGCCAAAGCTGCTGATCGCCGACGACGGACGGGTGCTCGGGCCGCCCGGTGACCGTAAGACGGGCCCCCTGCCGGAGATCGCACTGCCGGCGCAGACGGCGCTCCGTGTTGGCTCGACGACCGCCGATCCCAATGTGACGGCCGCCCTCGCGGTCATCTCCGGTGCTCCGGCCTGGTTCGCCAAGCGGGTCGGCCCGATCAAGCGTGTTGTCGCAAGCGGCGGAGCGGTGACGGCGGTGGTGGGGAAGGGGCTGCAGCTGCGCCTCGGATCGCCGAATGGAATTCCGCTCAAGATGGCGGTGGTGGCCAAGGTGCTGGCCCGGATGCCCTCGACCGATCGGCGGGCGCTCGCCTACATCGACGTCTCGGCGCCGGCGTGGGTGGCGCTCGGCCGGGCGCGGTCGATTGGATACCGAAACTAACCCTCAGGTTAAGACTGAGATATCGCGATCTCAGCATGTCCTTGACAGAGAGGGTGGATCAGGGTACCCTCACGGCGACGTCGGGACGGATGCGAGGTCGCGGCGTGCCAATCGCGAAATGGGAAAGCCTAAAGCTTTACCAGAGACTCAAGGTCGAGGCTGCGCGCTCCGGGCGCGGGCGACGGAGGTCGGACGATGAGAGATCAGAGCGGGAACTACCTTGCGGTGATCAAGGTGGTCGGGGTCGGTGGCGGAGGCACCAACGCCGTCAACCGGATGGTCGACGCGGGGCTGCGCGGCGTCGAGTTCATCGCCGTCAACACGGATGCCCAGGCGCTCCTCATGTGCGACGCCGACGTCAAGATCCACATCGGGTCGAAGATCACCCGCGGCCTTGGCGCCGGCGCTGACCCGGCGATCGGCCAGGAGGCGGCAACCGAGAGCCGCGATGAGTTGAAGGAGGCGCTGAAGGGCGCCGACATGGTCTTCGTGACCGCCGGCAAGGGCGGCGGCACCGGCACCGGAGCCGCCCCGGTGATCGCCGAGATCGCCCGCGAGCTCGGCGCGCTCACCGTTGGCGTGGTCACGCGTCCGTTCGGGTTCGAGGGACGCAAGCGGGCGGACCAGGCGGAGGGCGGCATCCGTCAGCTCCGCGAGAAGGTCGACACCCTGATCATCATCCCCAACGACCGGCTGCTTCAGGTCGTCGAGAAGCGGACGTCTATCGTCGATGCGTTCCGGATCGCCGATGACGTGCTGCGCCAGGGCGTACAGGGGATCACCGACCTGATCACCGTGCCCGGGCTGATCAACCTCGACTTCGCCGACGTGCGCACGATCATGCGCCAGGCCGGGTCGGCGCTGATGGGGATCGGGATCGCCGGCGGCGAGAACCGGGCCGCCGAGGCTGCCAAGACGGCGATCTCCTCACCGCTGCTGGAGGCGTCGGTGGAGGGGGCAACAGGGATCCTCCTGAACATCACCGGCGGCGCCGACCTGGGGCTGTTCGAGGTGAACGAGGCGGCCGAGATCATCGGCAGCGCCGCCGACGGCGATGCCAACATCATCTTCGGCGCCGTCATCGACGAGTCGCTCGGCGACCAGGTGCGCGTGACCGTGATCGCCACCGGGTTCGACCGGCGCCTGCCGGAGCGCCCGGCCGGCGTCTTTGCCACCAGCACCTTCGAGCCGAGCCGGCCAACGCAGGCCGAAGAGCCGAGCCCGGCCCGGGGAACGACCGACCCGCTCGAGGTGCCGTCGTTCCTGCGCGAGGAGTAGGCGCGGCGGAGCCGTCGCACGAGCTCGTCGGCGAGGGCCCGCCCCTGGTCCTCCTGCACGCGGGCGTGTGCGACATGCGGATGTGGGACGCGCTCTGGCCACGGCTGACGGCCGGCCATCGCGCGATGCGCGTCGACCTGCGCGGGTTCGGCGGCTCGCCAGAGCCGGCCGGCGGCGGCCACTGTCACGCCGCCGACGTCGCGGCGCTCATCGACCATCACGGATTGGGCCCGGCGGCGGTGGTCGGATGCTCGATGTCCGGGCGGGTGGCGCTCGAGGTCGCAGTGGCCGAGCCTCACCTTGTGTCGCGGCTGGTGCTTGTCGATTCCGGCCTCCCCGACCACCACCGGTCGCCGCTCCTGGAGGAGTACGGCGCCGCGGAGGAGGCGGCCATCGAGGCGGGCGATCTCGAGGCGGCGGTCGAGGCGAACCTGCGCATGTGGGTGGACGGGCCGCAGCGGTCGCCCGGCGAGGTCGACCCGGCCGTCCGCGAGCTCGTCGGCCGCATGCAGCGGCGGGCGTTCGAGCTGCAGCTCGCTCAGCCGGATGCCGAGGAGCGGCTGCTGGTCCCGGACATCGGCAGCCGGCTGGCCGAGGTGGCGGCGCCGACGCTGGTCGTCACGGGGGATCTGGACGTGCCCGACTTCCTGGCCATCGGGCGTCGCCTGCGGGCCGAGATCCCGAACGCGAGGGCGGCGTCGATCGCCGGCGCGGCCCACCTCCCGAGCATGGAACGGCCGGACGAGTTCATGCGTCTCCTGGACGGATTCCTGAGCGCGCCGATCGTCTAGACTGCCGCCCCGGATGCAGCCGGATGGCCTCCGCCGAACGCCGCTCTATGACCGCCACATTGCGGCCGGCGCGCGCATCGTCCCGTTCGCAGGCTGGGCAATGCCGGTGCAGTACGAGGGGATCATCCCCGAGCATCTCGCGGTGCGCTCGGCGGCCGGGGTGTTCGACGTCTCGCACATGGGCCAGCTCGAGGTGCGCGGCCCGCAGGCGCTCGAATACCTGCAGTGGATGCTCTCGAACGACCTCGAGCGGATCGGCGCCGGCCACGCCCAGTACACACTGCTCCTGAACGACCGGGGAGCTCCGGTGGACGACCTGATCGCCTACCGGGTGGCGGACGACCATCTCCTGCTCGTCGTCAACGCGTCGCGGGTCGATCCCGATCGCGAACGCCTCCAGGACGACCTGCCGGACGGCGCAACGCTGACCGACCGCTCGGCCGAGCTGGCGATGCTGGCGCTGCAGGGCCCGCAGTCGCTGGAGCTGGTCGAGCTGCCCGAGCTACCGCCGTTTGGGTTTACCGAGGCGGAGGTCTGCGGCGTGCCGGCGACCGTCGCCAGGACTGGCTACACGGGGGAACCGGGGGTGGAGCTGCTCGTGGCCGCGGGAGTAGCCGGCGAGCTGTGGGACGCGCTGATCGCCGCCGGTGCCGTCCCCTGCGGGCTGGGTGCCCGCGACACGCTGCGCCTGGAGGTTTGCTACCCGCTCTACGGCAACGATCTGAGCGAGCAGCGGACGGCGCTGGAAGCGGGCCTCGGCTGGGTCTGCCCGCTGGATGACAAGGACTTCGCCGGCGCCGCGGCGCTCCGCGAGCAGCGCGATCGCGGCGGCTACGACCGCCTCGTCGCATTCACCATGGAGGAGCGCGGCATCCCGCGGCCCGGAATGGCGGTGCTCCCGGCCGGCGAGGTGACGAGCGGGACGATGTCGCCCTCACTGAGCGTCGGCATCGGGATGGCCTACGTTCCCGAGCGCGAGGCGGGGACGGGAACCGACATCACTATCGACGTGCGCGGCCGGCAGCTCGCTGCGCGGGTCGCCAGGAAGCCTCTGTATGTGAAGGAGAGAGTTTGATGACGGACGCGAACTACCCTGACGATCTTCGCTATCACGAGGCCCACGACTGGGTGCGGATCGACGGCGACATCGCCACCTTCGGCATCACCTGGTACGCCCAGGACACCCTGGGCGAGGTCGTCTATTACAGCCCGCCGGCGGTCGGCGCCGCGGTCAGCAAGGACGCTGACTACGGCGAGCTGGAGTCGACCAAGGCGGTGTCCGGCCTGGTCGCCCCGCTGTCCGGCGAGGTGGTCGAGGTGAATGACGGCCTCGAGGGATCGGAGTCGACGATCAACGATGACCCGTACGGCGAGGGTTGGCTGATCAAGGTGCGGATGGCCGATCCGTCCGAGCTGGACGCGCTGATGGACGCCGCCTCGTATCAGGCGTTCGTGGACGAGCTTTGAGCTTCAGCTCCCTCACCGACTCCGACCGCGATCGCATGCTGCAGACGATCGGCGTCCCGTCGGTCGAGGCGCTCTTCGCCGACATCCCGGAGCCGGTGCGGATGTCGCGGCCGCTCGACCTGGAGCCGGCGCTGACCGAGCAGGAGCTGGTCGCCCACCTCTCCCAGCTGGCGGCCCGGAACGACCATGTCGGCAGCCAGCTGTCGTTCCTCGGTGCCGGCATGTACGACCACTACGTGCCGGCGGTGGCCGAGCTGGTTGCCCAGCGAAACGAGCTTCTGACCGCCTATACGCCGTACCAGCCGGAGATGAGCCAGGGGACGCTGCAGGCGATCTTCGAGTACCAGACGGCGATCTGCGAGCTGACCGGGATGGACGTCTCCAATGCCTCCGGATACGACGGGACGACAGTCGCCGCCGACGCCTGCCTGGTCGCCCGCAGTGCCACCGGCCGGGCGAAG
>DASUHT010000053.1:0-22754 GCA_036273335.1 Gaiellales bacterium
AAGTACGCCTCCAACGCCTTCCTGGCGACCAAGATCTCCTTCATCAACGAGATTGCGAACGTCTGCGAGGAGGTCGGCGCGGACGTGTCGGTGGTCAGCGAGGGGATGGGCCTGGACGAGCGGATCGGGTCGCACTTCCTGCGCCCCGGCATCGGCTATGGCGGCTCCTGCTTCCCCAAGGACGTGCGGGCGCTCAAGCAGCTGGCCGGGAACTCGGGCTACCACTTCCAGCTCCTGACCTCGGTGATCGAGGTGAACGAGCTCCAGAAACGGCGCGTCGTCGGCAAGCTGGAGCGCCATCTGGGCAGCCTCCGCGGCTGCCGGATCGCGCTCCTCGGGCTGGCCTTCAAGGCGAACACCGACGACATGCGAGAGGCCTCCAGCATCGTGCTCGCCGACCGCCTGCGGGCGGAGGGCGCGCGGGTGGTCGCGTACGACCCGGTGGCCATGCGAAACGCCGCCGAGCTGCTGGGCGGAGGGGTGGACCTGGCGGGCTCGATGATCGAGGCGGTGACCGGCGCCGACGCGGCGGTCATCGTCACCGAGTGGGGCGAGTTCCACAACCTGGCGTCGCCTGCGGTGCGGGAGGCGATGGCGCAGCCGCTGATCGTCGACGGCCGCAACCTGCTTGACCCGCTTCAGGCCCGGGCCGCCGGCTTCGTCTATGAGTCGGTGGGACGGCCCGCCGATCCGTCCGGCACAGGCAGGCTGCGGGCGCCGCTCGAGGCCCCGTGATCGGGGTGGTCCTGGTGGGCGGGTTCGGCACCCGCCTGCGCCCGCTGACCAACCAGACGCCGAAGGCGATGCTGCCGATTGCCAACCGGCCGTTCCTCGAGCATCAGCTGGAGCACCTGGCCTCGCACGGGGTGGATCGGGTGATCCTGGCCTGCGGGTATCGCCCCGACGCGCTGCGGGCGCACTTCGGCGATCGCGTCCAGTACGTGGTCGAGGACGAGCCGCTGGGCACCGCCGGGGCGATCGCCCACGCCGCCCGCGGCATCGGCGAGACGTTCGTCGCCTGCAACGGCGACGTGCTGACCGACCTCGACCTGGGAGCGCTGGTGGCGCTGCACCGCGATCGCGGTGCGCGGCTGACACTGGCGCTTCATCCGGTCGACGATCCGAGCCGCTACGGGGTGGTCGAGACCGGCGGCGACGACGCCGTCACCCGGTTCGTCGAGAAGCCGCCGCCGGGAAGCGCCGTGGCGAACACGATCAACGCCGGCACCTATGTGATCGAGCCGGAGGTGCTGGCTGGCGTGCCGCCCGGGCGGGCCGTCTCGATCGAGCGGGAGATCTTCCCGACCCTGATCGGCCGCGGGCTCTATGGGCAGGCCCAGGCCGGGCGCTGGATCGACATCGGGACGCCCGAGAGCTACCTCGCCGCGAACGTTCAGCTGGCTCCGCCGGAGGGCCTGGTCGATCCCTCGGCCCGGGTCGAGCCGGGCGCCCGTATCGCCACCTCGGTGGTTGGGGCGCGGGCGCACGTCGGCGCCGGCGCGACCGTCTCCGGGTCGGTGCTCCTGCCGGGTGCCGTGGTGCCGGACGGCGGGATCGTGGAGAATCGGGTCATCGACGGAAGCGAGCCAGTGTGGTAGAGCGCGAGGACATGGGGGCGGCGATCGCCGGGCTGCCCGAGCAGCTGCTGGAGGGGGCCGCCATCGGGGCCGCCGCCGGCGCCCGCCTGCGCCGTCCCAGCGCCATCGTCTTCGCGGGCATGGGCGGCTCGGCGATCGCCGGCGAGCTGCTGCGGGGCCTGATCGCCGACACCTGCCCGGTGCCGATCACCCGCGTCCGCTCCTTCGGCGTGCCGAAATGGGCCGGCCCGGGCACGCTGGTCGTCTGCGTCAGCTACTCCGGGGACACCGCCGAGACGCTGGCCTGCGCCCGCCAGGCGCAATCGCAGGGCGCGGCCATCCTGGCGGTCACCGCGGGCGGCATGCTGGCTCGCCACGCGGAGGAGTTCGAGCAGCCGCTGGCCCGGGTGCCGGCGGTCATCACCGGCATGCCGCGGGCCGCGCTGGGGCTCCTCTTCGGGGCGACCGCGAGCGCCTTCGCCGAGGCCGGCCTGGCGCCCCCCGGCCTGGCCGAGCAGGCCGCAGCCGGCGCTGCCGCGGCCGATGCCGAGGAGGCCCGGGAGCTGGGGCTTCGCCTGTCCGACACGGTGCCGCTGGTGTACGGGTTCGGCCCGCTGGCAATCGTCGCCTACCGTTGGAAGACCCAGCTGAACGAGAACGCCAAGATGCCTGCGTTCAGCCACGCGTTCCCCGAGTTCGCTCACAACGAGATCGTCGGCTGGGCCGGCAGCGGCGCTGCCCCGTTCGCCGCCGTCCTCCTCCGCGAGGCCGATCAGCCGCCCCGCCAGCGGGCGCTGATGGACTCCGCCAGCGACCTGATCAGCGGCGACGCGGCCCTGATCGAGGACGTCAGCGCCCGCGGCAGCTCCGCCGCCGAGCAGGCCTTCTCGCTGGTCTCCCACGGCGACTGGGTCAGCTACCACGCTGCGCTGGCGCGCGGCGTCGACCCGATCCCGATCGATCGCATCGAGGCGCTCAAGTCCCGCCTGGACGCCTGGCGCGCCGACCCCGCTTGAAAGCGTCACGCCATTGCAACGTGAATAGGAGGGGTCAGACCCCTTTATTCACCCCGACGCATAAAGGGGTCTGACCCCGTTTATGCGTCAGGGCAGCTCGACCCGCGAGAGCAGCCGCGCGCCGAGCCAGCACGCCCCGGCGACGACGATGCAGAGCACGACCACCGAGGCTACCGGGCCGGCCACCGGCGGGTTCGACTGGGGCAGCGCCTGAGCCACCAGCGCCCGGCCGTAGGCGGCGATCGAGAGCTTGCTCGCCGATGCCGCGAAGGTGGCGATCGACCCCTCCCAGAGCAGGATGTAGAGCACCCCGACGACGATCGGCCGGCGCACCCGAAGCGACAGCCAGGCGGAGGCCGAGCAGTAGGCCAGACAGGCGAGCGCCGTCCCCAGGAGCGGCCACAGCAGGTCGCCGGCGGTCAGCCGGCTCCCGAGCGCGAGCACCGCCGAGAGCAGCAGGCTGGGGACGAGGAGCACCATCGCCGTGATCCAGGCGGCGGCGATGGTACTTCCCACCAGCACCAGCCGAGGCACCGGGGTCGCGACCAGGTAGAGCACGGTGCCGTCCTCCCGCTCGTCGCCCAGCGCGCTCACCCCCACGACCAGCGCCACCAGGGCGGCCACCGTGGGCAGGAACAGCTCCTGGACGAGCGTCGAGTAGAACAACCGGTGATTGGCGCCGGCACGGGCGGCGATCGCGAACACGAACGACATCAGAAGCGGCGCCGCGGCCAGCGCGGCCAGCGCCAGCGAGCGGCGCTGGAGGAGGAGCGCGCGCACGGTCAGGCGGACGATGACGGCGTTCATCGCGCCCGCGCCCGCGCTCGCTCGTGCAGGTAGGCGTAGACGCTCTCGAGGTCATCGCCGACCGGCTCCACCCGTTCCAGCCGGGTGGCCGTGCTCTGGGCGACCGCCGGCAGGAGGCGGCTGAAACGCTCGATGTCGGCGGTCTCGACGACCAGCTCGCCGTCCTCGAAGCGGATCGCGTCGACCACCGCCGCCGCGACCAGCTCACGGGCCAGGCTGCGACCACCATCGGTGGCGGCCAGCCGGACGCTGCGCGGTCGATCGGAGATCAGCGTGCGGATCTCCAGCGTCTCGCCGTCGGCCACCAGGTGGCCGTTCACCAGCACCAGTACCCGGGCCGCCGTGCGGTCGACCTCTTGCAGCACGTGTGAGGACACGATCACCGTCTTGCCCTGCTCGCCGAGACCGCGCAGGCGATCGACGACCTGCCGCCGCTGGGCCGGGTCGAGGCCGTTCAGCGGCTCGTCGAGAAGCAGCAGGTCGGGCTGGTGGACGAGCGCCTGGGCCAGCTTCACCCGTTGCCGCATGCCGTGCGAGAACCCGCCCACGGTTCGGCCCGCGACGTCGCTCAGCCCGACGTCGTCGAGCGCCTGCTCGGCCGCCGCCCGCGGGTCTGCCACCCCGCGCAGCGTGGCGCACATGGCCACGACGTCGACGGCCGAGAGGAATGGCCAGGGCGGGCTGTGGTCGGGGACGATGCCGATCCGCCGGTACACCGCCGGATCGTGCCGGGGATCGACCCCGAACACCCGCACGCTGCCCGAGCGGGGCGTCACGAAGCCGCCGCACAGCTTGAGCGCCGTCGACTTGCCGGCGCCGTTGTGGCCGAGCAGCCCGGTCACCCCGGGACCGACAGTGAACGACAGGTCGGCCACGGCGACCGTGTCGCCGTACCAGTGCGAGACGCCCTCGAACTCGATCACGTGCTCGCTCATCCCTCGTCTCCCCGGTAGCGCCAGGCGAGAATCGCGGCCGAGACGGCGATCACCGCGAAGTAGGTGATCGTCCACGCCGCAGGCCCCAGGTTGCCGCGGTCGGTGTAGCCCGGGTAGAGCGCCTGCGTGACCTTGATGGGCGCCGCCACGATCGCCATCAGGCGCAGGTAGTGCCCGTTCTGCAGGTTCATCGCGAGCACACCGCCGACGATCGTGGGCACGGTCATGAGCGCCAGGTAGCCGCCGATCGCAAACGCCCGCCGCGACGTCAGGGAGGCCACCGCCAGGCCGACGATGGCATAGAAGATGGCCGGCACCAGCCCGCCGACGAGGATCCGCGCGATATCGCGCGTGTGGTGCTGGATGTAGCCCACCGAGTGGACGGCGAAGACCACATTCCCGGCGTACAGGAAGACCAGCGGCAGCAGGGTCAGCAGGAGCATCGGCAGGATCGCTGCCAGCAGCTTGCCGATCACGTACTCGCTGCGGCTGACGGCGGTCGAGAAATAGAGGGTGAGGGTGCGGTCGCGGCGATCCGGGCAGAGGAGCTCCGGCGTCACGACGACGGCGAACACCAGGATCACGATCGCGATCGTCTGCTGGTAGTTGGAGTAGGGGAGGGCGGACGAGAGATCGGAGATGACTCCCGCGAAGAGCGCCCGCAGCCCGAGCACCACGAGCGCCGGTGCGAAGGCGATCAGCACCAGGGCGATCGGGATCAGCTTGGCCTTCCAGCCGCGGCGGGCGCCCATCGCCCGTAGCGCGCTCCAGCGAGCGAGCGACCAGATCGCCCAGGCGCGGCCGCTGCGCTCCCCCCGGTATCGGTCGAAGCGGACGTCGATGACGCGCGAGCCGGTCAACTCATGGCTCCGATCAGGGCATCCTCGAGGGTCGGCCCGGCGCTCGTCAGCTGGCGCAGCCCGACCCCGGCTGCCACGGCCGCGTCGCGTACCGCGTCCAGCAGCTCCTCGCGCGCGGGCCCGCTGACCACCAGGTCGTCCTCGCTCGTCCGCACGTGGACGCCGCGCCGCTCCAGCTCGCCGATGAACGCCGGCCCGTCCCCGCTCACCCGCACCCGCAGCTCCCGCGCCTCGTGCTCGTCGGGGCGCACGACCGCCTGCACCGCGGCGACGGTGCCCTCGCGCAGCACGACAACCGTGTCACAGGTGCGGGCGACGTCCTCGAGGACATGCGAGGACATGACGACGGCGATCCCCAGGTCGACCGACAGCCGTCGCACCAGCTGCAGCATCTCCTCCCGGCCGGCCGGGTCGAGCCCGTTGGTGGGCTCGTCCAGGACCACCAGCTCCGGTGAGTGGACGATCGCCTGGGCCAGATTCGTGCGCTGGCGCATGCCCACCGAGAACGTCCGGATGAGCCGCGAGCGCTCCTCCTCGAGGCCGACCTGGAAGAGCACCTCGGAGGCCCGCAGCACCGCCACTCGTCGGGGCAGGCCGCGCAGCTCACCCATGTGCACGACGAGGTCGCGGGCCGTCATGCCCATCGGCAGGCAGTCGTGCTCCGGCATGTATCCGAACCGTCGCCGGGCGTCCCAGCTCTGGGCGGCGGCGTCGCTGCCGAGCACCCGGATGCGCCCGGAGTCGGGCCGGACGAGGCCCAGCATCAGCTTCATCAGGGTCGACTTGCCGGCGCCGTTCGCGCCCAGCAGGCCGATCGCTCGCGCGTCGACGCTGAGCGACACGTCGTCCAGCGCCGTCACCGACCCGTAGCGTTTGCCGACGCCATCAGCCTCGATCAGCGGGGCTGCTGCGGTCTCCACCGGTGCACGATACCGGCGGTAGGCGGACCGCCACGCAGGGCTATAGTGGCGGCCATGAGCACAACCATTCCCCACGACGTCCGCGACCTGGCGCTGGCCCCTGCGGGCAAGCGCCGGATCGATTGGGCCGACCGCCAGATGCCGGTGTTGGCGGCCATTCGCGCCCGCTTCGAGTCCGAGAAGCCGCTGACCGGCCTGCGCGTCTCGGCCTGCCTGCACGTCACCAGCGAGACGGCGAACCTGATGCGCACGCTGAAGGCCGGCGGCGCCGACGCGCTGCTCTGCGCGTCGAATCCGCTTTCCACCCAGGACGACGTGGCGGCGTCGCTGGTCGCCGATCACGGGATCGCCGTCTACGCCGTGCACGGAGAGGACAACGAGAGCTACTACGCGCACATCGAGGCGGCGATCGAGCACCTGCCGCACCTGACCATGGACGACGGCTGCGACGTCGTCTCGACCATCCACCAGAAGCATCCGGAGCTCCTGGGAGACATCCTGGCAGGCACCGAGGAGACGACCACCGGCGTCATCCGCCTGCGCGCGATGGAGGCCGACGGCGTGCTCGGCTACCCGATCGTGGCCGTCAACGAGGCCAACACCAAGCACCTGTTCGACAACCGCTACGGCACCGGCCAGTCGACGCTGGACGGGATCCTGCGCGCGACCAACGTGCTGCTCGCCGGCCGCACGTTCGTCATCTGCGGTTACGGCTGGTGCGGCCGCGGCCTCGCCGACCGGGCGCGCGGAATGGGCGCCCACGTGGTCGTCGTCGAGGTCGACGCCTTGCGCGGGCTGCAGGCGGTGATGGATGGCTTCCGGGTCATGCCGATCGCCGAGGCGGCACGCCAGGGCGACATCTTCGTGACCGCCACCGGCGACAAGCACGTCCTTCGCCGCGAGCACTTCGAGGTCATGAAGGACGGCGCCATTCTCGCCAACACCGGCCACTTCGACGTCGAGATCGACATCCCGCAGCTGCGTGACCTGTCCCGCGGCACGTCGGTTGCCCGGCCGATGGTGGAGCAGTTCGACCTGCCCGACGGCAGACGAGTCTTCCTGCTCGCCGAAGGCCGGCTGGTCAACCTGGCGGCGGCCGAGGGGCACCCGGCAGCGGTGATGGACATGAGCTTCGCCAACCAGTCGCTGGCCGCCGAGCACATCGCCCGCCATCACGGCGAGCTGGACAAGCGGGTGTACACGGTGCCGCGCGAGCTGGACGACGAGGTGGCGCGGCTGAAGCTGGCCAGCATGGGGATCGAGATCGACTCGCTGACCGACGAGCAGCGCGGCTATCTGGCGTCGTGGGACCAGGGCACCTGAGGCCGTGGCGGTCACGGTAGCGGCGCTGACCCCGGAGTCGATCGTCCGCCTGGAGGATGCGACGCTGGTCATGCTCGACCAGCGGCGGCTCCCGGGCGAGCGGGTCGAGCTCCGCTTCGACCGCTGGCAGGACGTCATCGAGGCGATCCGGACGATGGCCGTGCGCGGGGCGCCGGCGATCGGCATCGCAGCCGCATATGCGGTGGCGATGGCCGCCCTGCGCTCGCCGGCCGGATCGCTCGAGGGGATGCGCGAGGACGTCGAGCGGGCCTGCGTGGGCCTGGCCGGCGCCCGCCCGACCGCGGTCAACCTGGCCTGGGCGGTCGACCGCATGCGGGAGACCGCGGCGGCTCCGCACGCCGGACCTGAGGAGCTTCGCGAGGCGCTGGTCGAGCGGGCGAACGCGATCCACACCGACGAGGTCGAGTGCTGCCGGCGGATCGGCGAGCACGGGGCGGAGCTGCTGCGCGCCGGCGCCCAGGTGCTCACGCACTGCAACGCCGGCGCCCTGGCCACCGGCGGCTACGGCACCGCGCTCGGCGTCATCCGCTCCGCCCACCGCCGCGATCCGCGGCTGCACGTGTGGGTGGACGAGACGCGGCCGCTCCTCCAGGGCGCCCGGCTGACCGCCTGGGAGCTGGAGCAGGACGGAATCCCGGGCACGCTGCTCACCGACTCGTCTGCCGCCTGGCTGATGGCGCAGGGCAAGGTCGACGCGGTGATCACCGGCGCCGACCGGATCGCCCGCAACGGCGACGTCGCGAACAAGATCGGTACCTACGGGCTGGCGGTGGCGGCCCGCGCCCATGCCGTTCCGTTCTATGTCGCCGCGCCGACCTCGACGATCGACCCTGGCGCCGACTCCGGCGCGGAGATTCCGCTCGAGCACCGGGCACCCGCCGAGGTGGCGGGCGCGGCCGCCCCCCACGGCTACGGCGTCTACAACCCCGCCTTCGATGTCACCCCGGCCGACCTGATCTCGGCCATCGTGACCGAGGACGGCGTGCACCGGCCGCCCTACCGGTTTGGCTGAGCGGAAGCTCGCCGACGAGCTGGCGGGGCTCGACCCGGCGCTCACCGCCCAGCTGACCGCCGCCGGCTTCGACCCGCAGCGGCTGCTCCGCTGGGCCGCCCGGATCGACGGCGGCAGCGAGCAAAACCGCGTCACCGGGGTCGTCGAGCCACCCGCGTCAGTGGACCTGGCGGCCCCGCCGCCGGCCGGGTCGAAGGAGGCCGAGGCGCTGGCCGGCGACGGCCTGCGCGCGCTGGCCACCGGGCAGCTTGCCCTGGTGGTGCTGGCAGGAGGCATGGCGACCCGCATGGGCGGTGTGGTGAAGGCGCTCGTCGAGGCGCTCGACGGCCGCACCTTCCTCGACCTGCGGCTGGCCGAACGTGCCCACTGGTCGAGCGTCGCCGGCACCCCGCTGCCGCTCTGGTTGATGACGAGCGCCGCCACCGACGCGGGCGTCCGGGAGGCGGTTTCGGCGCGTCCGCAGGGCGACGGCGTCGAGGTCTTCGAGCAGGACGCGTCGCTTCGCCTGACGCCGGAGGGCGGCCTCTTCCGCGACGCGGATGGGGCGCCCAGCGTCTATGCGACCGGCCACGGCGACCTCCCCGACGCCCTCGCCCGAAGTGGCCTCCTGGAGCGCTTCCTGGCCGGCGGCGGCCGCTACCTGTGGATCGCCAACCTGGACAACCTGGGCGCCGGCGTCGATCCGCTGCTGCTCGGCTGGCACGCCGCCCAGTCCAACCCGCTGACGGTCGAAGTCGTGTCCAAGGAGGGCGACACCGGCGGCATCCCGGTGCGCTGGGACGGGCGACCGGTCGTCCTCGAGGAGTTCCGGCTGCCGGTCGGCTTCGATGCCTCCACGGTGCCGGTGTTCAACACCAACACGCTGCTGGTCGACGCGGCCGCCCTGCAGGCGCTTGACATGCCATGGACCTACTTCACTGTCCGCAAGGAGGTGGACGGGCTGCCGGCGGTCCAGTTCGAGCGGCTGATCGGCGAGCTCACCTCGGGCCTCGACACGCGCTTTCTGATGGTGCCGCGGTCGGGCCCCGGCTCGCGGTTCCTGCCGGTCAAGGACCCGGGCGAGTTGGAGCTGCGACAACCCGAGATCGCCGCCCGCATGGCGGCGATCCTTGACTGAACCGGCACGCTCCGTGACCCACCCGTGGCCGGCCGACGGGAGAGCATCGGCCGGTGCAGCCCCTCGATCTCCTGGTGCCGCCGGTGTGCGCCGTCTGCCACGCCGGCCCGGCGCCGGTCTGTGCGGCCTGCCTGGGGTCGCTGCACCTCCTGGCCGGGCCGCTCTGCCGGCGCTGCGGCCTGCCGGCCGCGGTTGACGTGCGCGAGTGCCGGGCCTGCCGGGGGCGCCGCCTGCCGTTCGAGAGCGCCCGGGCGGCGATCGCGTACGAGGCCGGCGGCCGGCACCTCGTTCAGGCGTTCAAGGACGGCGGCCTGCGCGGCCTGGTCGGCCCGGCGGCGACGCTCGTCCAGGTGGTGGTCGGCGACCCCGGCCCGGCGATCGTCACCTGGGTGCCGCCCGACCGCTGGCGACTGATCCTGCGCGGATACCACCCGCCGCAGCTCCTGGCCGGGGAGGTCGCCGCCCGCTGGGGCCTGCCGGCCGCCCCGCTGCTCGCCCGATTCGGGCGGAGGCGCCCGCAGCGGGGGCTTGACACCGCCGGCCGGCGGGCGACCGTTCGCGGCGCCTTCCGGTCCACGGCGGCGGTGCCGGCCCTGCCGGTGGTGCTGGTGGACGATGTCCACACCACCGGGGCGACGCTCGCGGAGTGCGCCCGCGTGCTCTGCGCCGCCGGCGCCTCCCGGGTGGACGTGGTCACGCTGGCCCGCGCGCTCTGAGCGGCCGGCAAGCGGGTATGGTTCAACGGGCAGGCCTGCGATCGAAGGAGCGTCGATGGATTTGCAGGTGAAGGGTCGGAACGTCGACGTCACCGACCCCCTCTTCAGCTACGCGGAGCGCAAGCTGGGTAAGCTCTCCCGCCACCTCTCGGACGGCAGCAGGTGCGAGCTGGAGCTCGCGGTGGAGCACAATCCCAGCATCTCCGAGCCCCAGGTGGCCGAGGCGACGGTATGGACGAAGGGGCCGGTGCTGCGGGCCCGCGAGTCGTCGACCGACATGTACGCCTCGATCGACGCGGTCGCCGAGAAGCTGGAGCGCCAGGTCAAGCGCTATCGCGAGCGGCGCACCCGCAAGCAGGCCCAGCATGTCGCGAGCCATTCCACATCGGCGGCCGCCGAGCCGCACGCGCTACCGGACGAGGAGAACGCCGTGATCGTCAAGCAGAAGCAGTTCAACATGAAGCCGATGGCGCCCGAGGAGGCCATCCTCCAGCTGGAGCTGATCGGCCACGACTTCTTCGTGTTCACGAACGCCGACAGCGATCAGGTGAACGTCGTCTACAAGCGCCGCGACGGCAACTACGGGTTGATCGAGCCGTCGCGCTAGCGGCGGCTCGATCGGTGCCAGCGCCGACTGGTGCCAGCTCCAGGTAAGGAGTCACTCGCGTTTCCCGCGGCCCCGCCGCCCCATAGCGTCTCAACCCCCGGTTGGTACCATCCGGTGCGGGATGAGCATGTTCCAGAAGTTCCTGCGCGCGGGCGAGGGCCGGACGCTGAAGCGGCTCGAGCAGCGCGTGCGCGAGGTGAACGCGCTGGAGTCCGACATCGAGCAGCTGTCGGACGATCAGCTGGCGGCCAAGACGATCGAGTTCCGGGAGCGCTTCGAGGCCGGGGAGGAGCTGGAGGAGCTTCTGCCGGAGGCGTTCGCCTGCGTTCGCGAGGCTTCCAAGCGGACGCTCGGCCTGCGCCATTTCGACGTCCAGCTGGTCGGCGGCATGGTGCTCCACGAGGGTCGGATCGCCGAGATGAAGACCGGCGAGGGGAAGACCCTGGTGGCGACGCTGCCGCTGTATCTGAACTCGATCGCGGGCGTGAACGTGCATCTGGTCACCGTCAACGACTACCTGGCCCGCCGCGACGCCGCCTGGATGGGCCCCGTCTACCAGGCGCTGGGCATCTCGGTTGGCGTCATCCAGAGCCAGATGCCCGACGACGAGCGGAAGGTCGCCTACGCCTCCGACATCACCTACGGCACCAACTCCGAGTTCGGCTTCGACTATCTGCGCGACAACATGGCGCCGTCGCTGGAGTGGACGGTGCAGCGTGGCCACTGGTTCGCAATCGTCGACGAGGTCGACTCGATCCTGATCGACGAGGCCCGCACGCCGCTCATCATCTCCGGTGAGCCGGAGGCGGCCGCCGAGACCTACTACGCCTTTGCCAGCGCCGTCGCCGACCTCCAGAACGAGGTCGACTACGAGGTGGACGAGAAGTTCCAGACGGCGGCGCCCACCGAGGATGGCGTGGCCAAGGTCGAGCGGGCGCTCGGCGTCGACAACCTCTACGCGCCCGAGAACGGCCAGCTCGTCAACCACCTGATCCAGGCGATCAAGGCGAAGGAGCTCTACCAGCGCGACGTCGAGTATGTGATCTCCGACGGCGAGGTGAAGATCGTCGACGAGTTCACGGGACGCATCATGGAGGGCCGGCGCTGGTCGGAGGGCCTGCACCAGGCGGTCGAGGCCAAGGAGGGCGTCCGCATCCAGGACGAGAACGTCACGGTGGCCACGATCACCATCCAGAACTACTTCCGGATGTACACGAAGCTTGCCGGCATGACCGGCACGGCGCTCACCGAGGCCAACGAGTTCCATGAGATCTACGGCCTCGAGGTCGTCCCTGTGCCGACTAACATGCCGATGATCCGGCGCGACGAGAACGACCTCATCTACCGCACCAAGGACGAGAAGTTCGCGGCGGTCGCCGATGACATCGTGGAGCGCCACGGAACCGGCCAACCGGTGCTGGTGGGCACGATCTCGGTCGAGGTCTCCGAGCACCTGTCCCGCCTGCTCGAGCGGCGCGGCATCGCCCACGAGGTGCTGAACGCCAAGAACCACGAACGCGAGGCGGCGATCATCGAAAAGGCGGGCGAGCCGGGCGCGGTGACGATCGCCACCAACATGGCCGGCCGCGGCGTCGACATCAAGCTCGGCGAGGGCGTCGCCGACCGGGGCGGGCTGTACGTGCTGGGGACCGAGCGGCACGAGAGCCGGCGCATCGACAACCAGCTGCGCGGCCGCTCCGGACGTCAGGGCGACCCCGGCGAGACGCGCTTCTACCTGTCCGCCCAGGACGAGGTGATCCGGCTCTTCGCCGGCGAGCGGATCTACCGCATCCTCGACTCCAAGATCGGCCCCGGGGAGGGCGAGCCGATCGAGCACTCGATGCTCACCCGCCGCATCGAGGGCGCCCAGAAGAAGGTCGAGGAGTTCCACTTCGTCAACCGCAAGAACGTGGTCAAGTACGACGACGTCCTGAACGAGCAGCGGTCGCAGGTGTACCAGCGGCGGCGGGAGATCCTGGACGGCGAGGACCTGCGCGAATCGGTGATGGGTTGGATCGAGGACGTGATCGAGGCGACCGTCGACGTCCACACCGAGGGCGAGTTTGCCGAGGAGTGGGACTGGGACGCCCTGTGGACCGGCCTGCACACGGTCTATCCGACGCGCGTCCCGCTGGAGTCGATCGATCGCGAGCATGTGAGCCGCGAGCAGCTGCTCGACCTGGTCTTCGACGACGCGGTCGCCTACTACGAGGAGCGCGAGCGCGAGTGGACGGAGATGGAGCCGTCGCTCCCCCGTGACATCGAGCGCTGGTTCACCCTGCAGGTGCTGGACGTGCGCTGGCGTGAGCACCTGGACAACATGGATTACATGCGGCAGGGCATCGGCCTGCGCGGCTACGCCCAGAAGGACCCGCTGGTCGAGTACAAGGCCGAGGGGACGGCCATGTTCGACGAGATGAACGGGGTCGTCAAGCAGGAGATCGTGCGCATGCTCATGCACGCCCAGATCGAGGCGGCGCCGGACACGCCCGAGACGGCGCCCTCCGAGCAGCTCTCCTACCGCCACGACGATGCCACCCTGGACGCGTCGGCGCTGGAGGCGCTGGCGACCGGCGATGCGGTCGGCGACGCGCCCGACGAGGGGCTGCCGGTGGTCGAGCAGCGCCACGTCGACCCGGAGAAGAACATCGGCCGCAACGACCCGTGCTGGTGCGGCTCGGGCAAGAAATTCAAGCGGTGCCACGGGGCATGAGCACCACCGAGGGACACGAGCCGCGCTCGTTGGACGACCTGCGGGGCGCGGTCGGGGAGATCAGAGCCCAGCTGCACTGGGTTCGTGATTACCTTTGACCCGGATGCACTGGAGGCGCGCCGGCGGGAGCTCGAGCAGCAGACGCTGGAGCCCGGCTTCTGGGACGACCAGCGGCGGGCGGCGTCGGTCTCGTCCGAGTTGAACCGCGCCCAGCGCCGCCTGGACACCTATCAGCGGGTGCAGTCGGATGCCGCCGAGCTGGACGGCATGCTGGAGATGGCGGCCGACGACGACGAGTGGAAGCACGAGCTGGAGGCCACGCTGGATCGACTGTCCGGCGAGGTCGCCCGGCTTCAGGAGGAGGCGCTTTTCACGGGTGAGTACGACGCCGGTCCGGCGGTCGTCGGCGTGCATGCCGGCGCCGGCGGCACCGACAGCCAGGACTGGGCCGAGATGCTGCTTCGGATGTACCTGCGCTGGGCGGAGCGGCGGGGATTCAAGACCGAGCTCCTGGAGGCGACGCCGGGCGAGGAGGCGGGGCTGAAGAGCGCCACCTTCACGCTGACCGGTGAGAACGCCTACGGGATCATGCAGGCCGAGAAGGGCGTGCACCGGCTGGTCCGCCTGTCGCCTTTCGACTCCGCCCACCGCCGGCACACCAGCTTCGCTCAGGTCGAGGCCTCGCCGCTGGTCGACGATGACGTGGACGTGGAGATCGACGAGGCCGACCTGCGCATCGACACCTATCGCTCTCAGGGGGCGGGCGGCCAGCACGTCAACAAGACCGATTCTGCGGTGCGCATCACCCACCTGCCGACGGGTATCGTTGTCCAGTGCCAGAACGAGCGCTCGCAGCTCCAGAACAAGGCCCAGGCGATGCGGATCCTGAAGTCAAGGCTGGTCGAGCGCGAGCAGGAGGAGCGGCAGGCGCAGCTCGCCCGGGAGCGCGGCGAGGCGCAGGACATCTCCTTCGGCAGCCAGATCCGCTCCTACGTCCTGCATCCGTACACCCAGGTCAACGACCACCGCACCGGGCTCAAGATTGGCAACGCCCAGGCCGTTCTGGACGGCGATCTGGACGAGCTGATCCACGCCGAGCTGCTGGCCCGGGCGGCTCGGTCCTAAACCTCCGGGCCGTCTTTACCGATTGCTCAAGAAATGCGCATGGTTGAGCGAAAAGCAGTCGCGTCCCGTTTGCGCGCGTCCGCGCCGGAGAGTACCCTGATGCGAAGCCGTTCGTGCTTCGAATGGCTGGCCCGTGCCCATGACTGACGCTTTGCACCAAGACGAGCACCGTCCGCCGGTGACGCTGACGGCCGTCGACGACGCACCCCCGGCGATCGAGGAGCAGGGCCGTCCGGCAAGTGCCGCGATGATCCTCTTCGACGCCGTGACCAAGGAGTACCAGGGCGGCATCATCGGCCTCACCGACGTCTCGGTGCAGATCGACAAGGGCGAGTTCGTCTTTCTGGTCGGTCCCTCCGGGTCGGGCAAGTCGACGTTCGTCAAGCTGCTCCTGAAGGAGCTCGAGGTGACCTCGGGCAACCTGATCGTGGGCGGTAAGTCGCTGCCCAAGCTGAAGCGCTCGAAGGTGCCGGTGCTCCGCCGCAACATCGGCTGCGTCTTCCAGGACTTCAAGCTGCTGCCCACCCGCACCGTCTACCAGAACGTCGCCTACGCGCTTCAGGTGCAGGGTAAGTCGAAGACCGAGATCCGCCGCAAGGTGCCCGACATCGTCGGTCTGGTCGGGCTGGCCGACAAGAGCGACCGCTACCCGCACGAGCTCTCGGGCGGCGAGCAGCAGCGCGTCTCGGTGGCGCGCGCGTTCGTCAACCATCCGCCGCTGCTGATCGCCGACGAGCCGACCGGGAACCGCGACCCCGACACGTCGGTCGGGATCATGCAGCTGCTCTACCGGATCAACCGTGCCGGCACGACCGTGGTCATGGCCACCCACGACCGCGAGATGGTCGACAAGATGCGCCGGCGGGTGATCCAGCTGGAGGACGGCCGGGTCGTCCGCGACGATCGCCGGGGCGGCTACCAGGCATGAGGTGGCGCTTCTTCCTGGCCGAGGCCATGACCTCGATTCGTTCGAATGCCGCGACCACCCTGGCCGCCGTGGTCACGGTGCTGATCGTCACCTTCCTGCTCGGGTTCACGGTCTCGGCCGGCAAGTGGGTCTACGACTACACCGTCGGCGTTCGAAACGACGTCACGATCAAGGCCTACGTGCCGGACGCGATGGCCAAGGACTCGGCCGAGCTGGGGACGGTTCACGACCGGATCCAGGGGATGCAGTACGTGAAGACGGTCACCTACGTCTCCCCTCAGAAGGCGCTGACGCTGCTCACCAAATCCGAGCGCAAGAACATCGGGCTGCTGCCCGGAAACCCGCTGCCGCCGTCCTTCTGGGTCAAGCTGACCGACCCGAGCAAGGTGAATCAGGTGGCGGACCAGCTGGGGACGATCCCCCAGATCAAGGGCTGCGATCCTCCCGGGCCGTGCGTCTCCTACGGCCAGAAGATCACGAACCAGGTGCTCGACAAGACCGAGATCGTGCTCGTCGCCCTGGCGGTGTTCATCATCCTGCTGGTGGTCGCGGCGGTCGTCCTGATCCAGAACACGATCCGCCTCTCGATCTTCTCCCGGCGCCGTGAGATCGAGGTCATGAAGCTGGTCGGCGCGACCAACAGCTTCGTCCGCCTGCCCTTCATGCTGGAGGGAATGATGACCGGCCTTGCCGGGGCCGTTTCGGCCGTCTTCTTGCTGTCGGTCGTGTACGTGGCGCTGAACAACATCCACCACGGCCTGACCGACCCGGCGCGGGCGGTCGGGATACCGCTTCTGATCGGCGGGCTCAGCCTGTTCGGGCTGGCACTGGGCGCGTTCAGCTCGATGCTGACGCTGCGCCGCTTCCTGCGCGTTTGACGGCCGAGCGGCCGGCGGCGATCGTCTGCACGCTTGCCGCCCGGGGGCGGGTGGCCATCGGCGAGCCGTACTTCGAGGCGGGGCCGGCGATCGCGCTTGGCCGCCGCCTGCACGTGCCCGCCGGCGAGGGCGACCTGGTGCTGGTCGAGCCGCGGGGACGCGGTGGCGGCAGGGTCGTGGAGGCGCTGGGCTCGCCCGACGACGTGAACGCCGTGATGCACGCCCTGGCGGCCGAGGCAGGGGTGGCCCGGCCGGAGCAGCCCTCGACGCCGGTCGCCGAGCCGCCGCCGGACGCCCGTGCCGACCGGCGTGGGTTGCACACGTTCACCATCGATCCGGCGACCGCTCGCGATTTCGACGACGCGATCAGCGTCGACGGAGAGCGGGTGCACGTGCACATCGCCGACGTCTCGGCCTTCGTGACCGCCGGCGGCCCGGTGGACGACGAGGCCGACGAGCGGGCGACCTCCGTCTACCTGCCCGGCCGGGTCGACCCGATGCTGCCCGCCAATCTGGCCGACGGCGCCTGCAGTCTCGTGCCGGGACAGGACCGGCTTGCGGTGACGGTGACGCTTGGACCGGGCGATGCCGTGTCGTTCGAGCGCAGCGTCATCCGAAGCGACCACCGCCTGACATACGAGCAGGCGGACGCGATCCTGGCCGGCGGTGAGGCACCGGCCGAACTGGCGGCGGCGCTCCGCTCGACGTCCGCGACAGCCGAGCGCCTCGAGGCCGATCGGCGGGCGCGTGGCGCACTGGCGATCGATTCGCCCGAGCCGGCCTTCCGGATCGCCGGCGGCGAGGTGGTGGCGGCCGAGGTGGAGCGGGCGACGGCCGCCCACCGGCTGATCGAGCAGTTGATGGTGCGGGCCAACGAACGAGTCGCCGAGCGGCTCTGGGAGGGCCGCGAGCCGGCCCTCTACCGCGTCCACGAGCCGCCCGCCGCCGATGCCCTGGAGGCGCTCGTGGAGCGCCTGGACGAACTGGACGTGCCGACGCCGCCGATGCCGCCCCACCCGACGGGGCCGGCGGCCGGGCAGTACGCCGGGACGGTCTCCGCCGCTGTTGCCCGCTTCGCCGCCGCTCGCGGCCGCGGCCAGACGCTGCCGTCGCTCGTCCTGCGGGCGCTCGAGCGCGCCCGCTACGACCCGGCGAACCTCGGCCACAGCGGCCTCGCCAGCACCGCCTACTGCCACTTCACCTCGCCCATCCGGCGCTATCCCGACCTCGTCTGCCATCGGGCGCTCCTGCACCGGCTGGGTGGGGCCGGAGTCGGCGTCACCGGCGATCTGGCGGAACTGGCGGCGCACTGCTCGCGGCGCGAGCGCGAGGCGGCGCAGCTGGAGCGGCGCGGCCAGGACATCTGCCTCGCCCGGCTGCTCCGCCGTCGCCTCTACGACCTGGGCTGGCAGGCGACGTTCGACGGCGAGGTCTCGGGCGTCATCGACGGCGCGCTCTTCGTCCGTTTCGACGAGCTCTTCGAGGGGCTGCTGCCGGCCCGCTCACTGGGCGACGACTGGTACGCGCTCGATCGCCTCGGGGTCGCGCTGGTGGGGTCGCGGACCGGCTCCCGGGTGCGGTTGGCCGACCCGCTCACGGTCCGCGTCAGGAGCGCCGACCCGGCGACCGGCAAGGTATTACTGGATCTCGGCCGGGTCTGAGGCAGAATGCAGCAATGGTCACGGCTCGCCGTAGACGGTGGCCTAGGGCTGCCGCCGTCGTGCTGCTGGTGCTTGCTGTCGTGGGCGCCGGGCTCGCTGCGCTCCGACTCGTGGGCGAGACGGCGTCGTCCCGGGCCGGCCCGACGCCCATCGTGACCGCCCACGCATTCGTCGCCGCGTGGCAGAAGAACGACATGGCGGCGATGTACCGGCTCGTCTCGCGGCCGGTCCGGCGGCGCGTCAGCTTCCAGCAGTTCGCGAGCGCCTACGCCGCCGATGCCAAGACGAGCACGCTGCGCCGGGTCCTCCGGGACGGCCCGATGCGGGTCGCCGGCGCGGTGGTGACGGTGCCCACCGTCGCGGTCACGAACGCCTTCGGCCATGTCTCGGAGCCGACTCGGCTGCCGATGGTCGACACGCCGCGCGGCTACCGGGTCGTCTGGAGCCCGGCGCTCGCCTTCCCCGGCCTCCACCGAGGCGAGCACCTGGAGGCGCGGTCGCACCCGCCGACCACCCGCGGCGTTATCAAGGCCAGCGACGGGACGATCCTGGCCGAGGGGCCGCCCGACGATCGGGTCTACCCCCAGGGAGCGCCGTTCTCGCTGATCACCGGCTACGTGAAGGCGCCCGACGCCGAGCACGTCGCCGCCCGCGAGGCCGCCGGCTGGCCCGCGAGCCGGCCCTACGGCCAGGGCGGCCTCGAGGAGTCGCTCGACCGCATCCTGGCCGGGGCGCCGAGGATCAACCTGATCGCGGTCTCGACCGCGGGCAAGCGCCTGCTCGCGGTCAACCCTGGGCGGGAGCCGCACGGGGTGACGACGACGCTCGACCCCTCGCTGCAGAGCGCGGCTGCGACCGCGCTCGGGTCGCGCTACGGCGGCGTCGTCGTCCTCCAGCCGCGCACGGGGGCGGTTGAGGCGGATGCGGGCCTGGGCATGGACACGCTGCAGCCGCCGGGATCGTCGTTCAAGACGATCACCGCGGCGGCGGCCCTCGAGGGCGGTAAGGCGACGCTCAGCAGCACCTATCCCTACGCCCGCTTCGTCGTTCTGGACGGCTGGCACCTGCGGAACTTCCACCACGAGGACTGCGGCGGATCGTTGGTGCTCGCCTTCGCGGTCAGCTGCAACTCGGTCTTCGCGCCGCTGGCCGACCGGGTCGGTGCCGAGAAGCTGGTCGCGATGGCCACCGGCTTCGGGTTCAACCAGAAGCCCAGCATCGCCTACCCGGTGCCGAGCAGCGTGACGCCGAAGCCGGCAGCGATGGACTCCGACCTCTCGCTGGGCGTCGCCGGGATCGGCCAGGGCGGCGTGGACGCCTCGCCGCTGCAGATGGCGTCGGTGGCCCAGACGATCGGTTCGCTGGGCGTCCAGCGGCCGCCGTTCATCGTCCACACGCCGAGCCGCCACGTCGACCGCCAGCAGGAGCGGCGGGTGATCCCGGTCTCGGTGGCCGAGGACGTGCGATCGATGATGGAGGCCGTCGTCAGCGAGGGCACCGGCGTCTCGGCGGCCATCCCCGGCGTCACCGTGGCCGGCAAGACCGGGACGGCGGAGGTCGGGCCGCACCGGCCCAGCGACGCCTGGTTCATCGCCTTTGCCCCGGCCGAGAACCCGACGGTGGCGGTGGCCGTGCTGATCGTGAACGGCGGCGTTGGCGGCACGGTGGCGGCGCCGATCGCCCGCGAGGTGATGGAGGCGGCGCTCGGACAATGACCGATCCGGCGGCCGTCGTGCTGGACATGGAGGGAGTGCTGCACGTCGACTGGCGGGCGCTGCCGGGCGCGCCGGAGGCGGTTCGCGACCTCCACGCGGCGGGAGTCGAGGCGGCCATCCTGACGAACACGACGGGGCGCACCCGAGGCGCGATCTCGGAGCGGCTGCGCGGGATGGGCATCGATATCGGGCCGGAGCGCGTGGTCACCGCCGCTTCGGCGACCGCCGACCACGTCCGGAGCGCCCATCCCGGTGCGTCGGTGTGCCTGCTCGGCGATCCGGGTGCGGCCGCCGAGTTCGCCGGTCTCGAGCTGGTCGACGATCCCGCGGCCGCCGGCGTGCTGGTGCTTGGCGGCCCGGACGGCTCGCTCACCTACGAGCGGCTGAACACCGCCTTCCGGGTGCTCCGCGACGGGGTGCCGCTGGTCGCCATGCAGCGCAACCGCTGGTGGCCGACGGCGGCCGGGCCGGCGATGGATGCGGGCGGCTTCGTCGCCGCCCTGGAATACGCCGCCGAGGTGGAGGCGACGGTGGTCGGCAAGCCGTCGCCGGAGATCTTCCGGGCTGCGCTGGGCCTGCTCGGCGCCGAGCCGGCCGATGCGGTGATGGTGGGGGACGATCTGGTGAGCGACCTGCGGCCGGCGGCGGCGGTCGGCCTTCGCACCTGTCTCGTGCGCACCGGAAAGGGCGGCACCTTCCAGCCGTCGCCGGGGGAGGTCGACTTCGACGCCCCCGACCTGGCGCAGTTCGTGGATCGCCTGCTCGCCTAGCATCCGTGCATGAACGCGACCAGGAAGCCGATCGTCGAGAACCGTCGGGCGCGCCACGACTACCACATCCTGGAACGGATCGAGGCGGGGATCGCCCTCACCGGGACGGAAGTGAAGTCGCTGCGCGACGGCGGCGGCAACCTGCGCGAGGCGTACGCGATGCTGCGCGGCGGCGAGGTGTTCCTGGTCGGCGCCAACATCGCGCCCTACCGCCAGGGGAACATCATGAACCACGAGCCCGACCGCGATCGCAAGCTGCTCCTGCACCGCCGCGAGATCGCCAAGCTGGGCTCGCGGGTGGCGGAGCGGGGGATGACGCTGGTACCGCTCTCGATGTACCTGACGCACGGCCGGGTGAAGGTCGAGCTGGGCCTGGCCAAGGGCAAGGAGGGCATCGACAAGCGGCATGCGATCGCCGAGCGGGACGCCCGCCGCCAGATCGAGCGAGCCCTCCGCGACCACGAGCGCGGCGGTCGTCACTGAACCGTCACCAGACCGTGCCGTGAATAACGGGGGTCAGACCCCTTTATGCGGTCCGGTGAATTGAATAACGGGGGTCAGACCCCTTTATGCGGTCCGGTGAATAAAGGGGTCTGACCCCCTTTATGCATACACTGGCCGGAGTGCGCCTCGAAGTCCGATTCCAGGCCGTTCCGGTGGAGGCGCTGCGCGCGTTCCTGGAGCCGATCGGGTACCGCTTCGACTGGGGCCCGGAGCTGGACGGCATCGGGTTTCACTGGTCGAAGCAGCCGCTCTCGGGGAGCGGCGTCCGGGCGACCTACTTCCCCGACGGCGGGGAGGGGCTCCTGATCGTCGAGACCGACGGCCGGGCGTCGGTCGCCGACGCGGCGATGCAGGATGTAACCGCCCGCCTGCTGGCCGAGCGGTTCGAGGCAGTCTCGGTGTGGTGCGCGACGACCGGCCGGGCAGAGTACGCCTGCGGCGAGCCGGCCGAGCCACCGGCGCCGGGCACCGACCCGCCGGCGTGGTACTCATGAGTGTGGTGTGGGCATCTGCGCTCACCGCGCGCTTTCTCCTCGAGCTGGCACTCCTGGGCGGTGCTGCGGTGGCCGGCTGGCGGGTCGGCGGCGGCGGTATAGCCGGCGCGCTGCTGCTGATCCTCGCGATGGCGGTCGTCGCCGTCGTGTGGGGCCTGGCGGTCGCTCCTCGTGCACGCCGGCGCTGGCCGGACCCGAGCCGGCTGATACTGGAGTTCGTGATCTTTGCGCTGGTTGGCGGAGCCCTGGCCGCGACCGGGAGCCCGGTGGCTGGGCTGGTGCTGGCCGGCGCGTCGGCGGCGGTGGCGGTCGCCATACGCCTGCTCGGCGAGAGCACTAGCGCCACGGGCGGAGCCGGGGACTAGTCGTCGAGCATGTCGCCGAGCTTGGCCACCGTGTTCCAGTTGCGATTGGTGGCCGCGGTGCCCAGGCGCTTCTCGGTCAGCACCTTGCGCAGCGGGCTCTCGGTCTGGCCTGCGGGCAGCCACAGATAGAGCTCCCGGCCCTCGAGCAGGAATCGCTCGGGCGCGAACTCGTCGGGGTCGATGCCGTCCAGCGCAGCCGGCGCGGGGTCGCCGTCCAGGAAGCTGACACTCGAGTTCTTGGGTGGGTCGGCGATCTCGCCGAATGGGTTTCGCTCCAGCACCGCCCGCAGCTCGTCAGCCGTGCGGACGACGACGCTGACCTCCAGTCCCAGCTCCGATCGCACCGCCTTCGTGAGCCGTGACGCCACCGTCCGCGGGGCGAGCGACGAGTCCAGGATCAGGTTTCCGCTCTGTCCCTGGCTGCGGATGTTTTCGAACCCCTGACGGTCGCAGAGCGCCCGCAGATCGGCCATTCCGATCCGCTTTGCCCGGCCGACATTGATCCCGCGCAGCAGTACGACGTAACGGGTCACTCAGCGCAGGATATTGACCGCCCGGGCGGCGATCACGAGTACCGTCATGGCGGAGGCCGCGGACTCGACCAGCATCAGCGACTTGGCGCGGTGGCTGAGCGGCATGGCGTCGGTCGGGCTGAACGCGAGCGCGTTCGTGAACGACACGTACGCGTAG
>DASUHT010000054.1:0-30355 GCA_036273335.1 Gaiellales bacterium
TCGACCGGGAGGAGAAGCAGCCGGTGGAGAGCTACCGGACGCTGGCCAACCCGGCCGCCGCCCGCGCCCTCCTGGGCGTCACGTCGGTGCTTCCGCCCGGCCATCAGGAGCTGACCCGGCGCTCGGCCTCGACCACGATCATGCCGGTCGAGGTGCCGATGCCGATCCTGGACGGCGCACCGCCGCCTGCCCCTTTTGACCTCGCCGCCGCCGCAGCGCTCCAGGTCGACGAGCCGGCACCTTCCGGCGTCTATCCGGATGGGCTCCTGCGCACCGCCTTCGACTCGGTCCAGCGGCGGCTGGCCGCGACCTTCGCCGAGTGGGAGGGCTGGGACTGGATCTCGGACTTCGGCGACGCCGTCGCCGAGCATCACGCGGTTCGCGAGTCGGTCGGGATCTGGGACGAGTCCCCGCTTCGCAAGTGGCTGTTCAGGGGGCCGGACGCACTGGCGGCAGCCGACCGCTGCTTCACCTCGGACATGGCCGCGCTGGCCGTCGGCCAGTGCCGTTACGGCCCGTTCTGCGACGAGCACGGGCGGATGCTGGGCGACGGCGTCGTCTACCGCAACGGCGAGGACGGCGACGTCCTGGTGGTGACGGCGCTGGAGTCGGATGCCGACCACTTCCGACGTGTCTGCGCGGACATGGACCTGGAGATCGAGGAGCGGACGCTGGAGATGCCGCACCTGCAGGTCCAGGGCCCGCGCTCGCGGGAGCTCCTGGCCGCGCTGACGGATGCCGATGTGGCCGGTCTCAAGTACTTCCGGCACATTCCGGAGCCGGTGACGGTGGCCGGAGTGGAGGGCTGCCGGATCTCGCGCACGGGCTACTCCGGCGAGCTGGGGTTCGAGGTGTTCTGCCCGCCGGCCGGCGCCGAGAGGTTGTGGCAGGGCCTGCTCGACCAGGGAGCGTCCGTGGGCATCCGACCCTACGGCCTGGCGGCGGTCGAGTCGCTGCGCATCGAGGCCGGCCTGATCTTCCTCGGCTACGACTACTTCCAGGCCGTGACGTCGCCCTTCCACGTCAATCTCGACCGCATGATCAAGCTGGACAAGCCGGGCTTCTACGGCCAGGAGGCGCTGCGCGCGGAGGAGGCTGCGGGCATCACCCATCGCATGGTCACGCTCGTCATCGCCGGTGAGGAACCACCCGACTATGGCACCCCGGTGCTCCAGCGCGGGCGCTCGGTGGGGAAGCTCACGTCGCCCTCGGCCGGCCGCTCGCCGACCGTCGACAAGCTGATCGCGATCGCCAGCATCGAGGTCGAGCTGACTGCGCTCGGGACGGCGGTCGAGGTGACGCTGCCGGATGGCCGAGGGGTGCCGGCGGTCGTCGACAGCTTCCCGATCTACGACCCGGGGAAGACCCGCCCGCGCGCCTGAGCGTGGGCCTGGGCGTGGACTCCGACGGGCCAATCGGGGTGCTGGCGGGCGGTCCCGGCGGCCGGCTGGTTGCGGGCGGCCTGGCCCGCCTGATGCCGCGCGAGGACGTACTCCTGATCAGCGACGAGGGCTGGGCGCCGTGGGCCCGCCGGCCGGGCCGGACGGTCGCCGCGCGGTGCGTCGCGCTGGCCGGCGAGCTGGCCGCCGGCGGCGCCAAGCTGATCGTCCTGGCGTCGCTGCAGGGTACGTTGGACGGCCTCGAGGACGTGCGCCGGTTGGTCCCGGTGCAGGTGCTCGGGTTCGAGCTCGAGCCGCTCGTCATGCAGGCCACGGCGATCGCTCGCGGCGGGCCGCTGACGGTCGTCGTCGCGCCCGGCTCGGTGCGGCCCGCCCAGCTCACCGCGGCCCTGAAGCGGGTACGCGCCGGCGGCCTGCCCGTGATCGGGCCGGCCGACCCGCTCCCGTCGGCGGGGGCGCTCGCCCTGGCCTCGGCGACCGTCGGCCTGGCGCCGGGGCAGGTTCCACCCGGGGTGCAGGTCGTCGGCGCCGCCGAGCTCGCCGTCCAGCGCGCTCACCGGGCGCTCACTCGCGCCCGGCTGCTCGCCCGCCGCAAGCGGGCCGGCAGGCTGCTCGCCATGAGCTCGCACCCGGTGCGTGCATAAAAGGGGTCAGACCCTTTATGCACCGGACCGCATAAAGGGGTCTGACCCCTCGTATTCACGTCACACTTTCTTGCCTGGATTCATCAGGTTTCGCGGGTCGAACGCGTGCTTGATGCGCTCGTGCAGCCCCACCGCCGCCGGCGTCCACTGCAGTCCCAGGCGGCCGGCCTTGAGCAGGCCCAGGCCGTGCTCGCCGGAGATGGTGCCGCCGAGCGCGGCGGCGAGCGCGAAGAGCTCCTCGGCTGCGGCGCGGGCGGTGGCGAGGCCGCTGTCCCCCGGGTCGAAGAGGAACGACGAGTGCAGGTTTCCGTCTCCGGCATGCCCCCAGGAGCAGGCGTCCAGGCCGTGCCGGCGGCCGATCTCGATGGTGCCAAGGACCGCCTCGGCCAGCCGGTCGAGGGGCACCGCGATGTCCTCCGAGAGGCGCCCGCCGCGGGCTGCCGTCACCGTGCCGGACACCCCCTCGCGCCAGCGCCAGACCGCCGCCGACTCGTCGCCGGGCGCGAGCCGGCGCACCGCCAGCGCGTTCTCGCCGAGCACCCTGCTGAGCTGCCCGGCCAGCTCCCGCGCCCTCTCGGCATCGCCGTCGGCCTCCGCCAGCACCAGGAAGCCGGCGCCGTCTGCGATGTCGCCCAGGGCCCGGCCGGCGATCGCCAGCGCACCGCCGTCCGCGTACTCGATCGCCGCCGCCTCGAGGCCGTTTCCGAGCACCGCCTCGATGGCGGCGCAGCCTGCCTCCGGCGAGGCGTAGGTCGCGATCACCGGGATCGCCAACTCGGGCGCGGGGATCAGACGCAGCCAGGCGGAGGTGACGATGCCCAGCGTGCCCTCGGAGCCGATCAGCAGCCGCTTCACGTCGTATCCGGCGACGTCCTTGCGGATGGCGCCGCCGACCGTGATCAGGTCGCCCGGCGGGATCACCGCCTCCAGGCCGGTCACCCAGGCGCCGGTTGTCCCGTAGCGGAAGGCGTGCGGGCCGCCGGCATTGGTCGCGATGTTGCCGCCGATCTGGCTCTGCTCGGCGGCCCCGGGGTCGGGTGGGAACCAGAGCCCGCTCCCGCGCACCAGTCGGCGAAGCGCTGCCGTCGGCATCCCTGCCTCGACGTGGATCCGCCAGAGCAGCGGGTCGAAGCTGCGCACCGCCGTCATCCGCGAGAGGTCGACGACGATGCCGCCGGCGGACGGCACGGCGCCCCCGGCAAACCCCGTCCCGCCGCCCCGGGGCACGATGGCCACTCCCTGCTCGTAGCACCAGGCGACAACCGCCCGCACCGCCTCCGCGTCGGCCGGCACGACGACGGCGTCGGGCGTTCCGCGCAGACCCATCGGCTCGGTGGAGTCGGTCTCGTAGGCGACCGGCGGCGGGGCGAGCACGGCCTGCTCGCCGGCGATCCGGGCCAGCGCTGCGGCGAGTTCGGGCGGCTGCATGACGGGTAGGATAGGGAGGTGGCGGAGTCCCACGAGATCGATCCCCAGGCGCTGGAGCGGGAGATCGCCGCGGGTGTCCCACTGGCGCTGATCGACCTGCGCGACGAGGCGTCGTTCGCCGCCTGGCACGTCGACGCCGCCCCGGGGGTCGTACGGAACGTGCCGGACGCCGAGTTCTCCTCCGCCATGGAGGCGGTGCTGGCCGGCATCCCCCGGGAGGCCCGGGTGCGGCTGATCTGCGCCGCCGGCCGCACCTCGCTGGAGCGGGTCGGTGCGGCCGCCCGCCTGCGGCCGGGCGCCGCCAGCATCCGGGGCGGCATGATCGGCTGGTCGCGCCTGCTGGTCCACGACGAGGTGCCGCTTCCCGGTCCGGCCCGCGTCGTCCAGTTCCGCCGCGAGGCCCGAGGCTGCCTGTCGTATCTGGTCGAGTCGGAGGGCGCCGCGCTGGTCGTCGACCCGGCGCCGGACGTCGAGCCCTACCGCGACGTGGCGGCTCGGTCGGAGGCGCGGATCGTTGCCGTCTTCGACACCCACGTGCACGCCGATCACCTCTCGGGCGGGCGGGAGCTGGCGCGCGACACCGCGGCGCGGCTGCTCATGTCCCGCGCGGCCATGCGCCGTGGGATGGCCGACCCGGAGGCGTTCACTCCACTCGCCGACGGCGCGCCGATCACGCTCGGGAACGCCGATGTGCGGATGATCGCCCTGCCCGGGCACACCACCGACATGGCCGGGCTGCTCGTCGACGGCGGGGCGCTGATCGGCGGCGACTCGCTCTTCGCCGACTCGGTGGCCCGGCCCGATCTGGAGGCGGGGGACGTCGGTGCCGTGGCGGCCGCGCGCGTCCTCCACCGCACGATCCAGGAGCGCATTCTGGCCCTCCCGGGCACCGTCCGGCTGCTCCCCTGCCACTACCCGGGTGGCCGCCGGGACGGACCGCTGGCGCCGACGTTGGCCGAGGTACGGGCGGCGGTGCCCGAGCTCCGGCTGGAGGAGTCCGAGTTCGCCGCTCGGGTGACCGCTGCGATGCCGCCGCGGCCGGCGAACCACGAGCAGATCGTCGCCGTCAACCTGGGCCGGGGCGGCCCCGGAGTGGACGCGCCGCGGCTCGAGGTCGGTGCCAACAACTGCGCCATCGGCTCCGCCGCCTGACCGGCCGCCCCGCCTCAGGGGCCGCGGAGTCCGCGCTGATTCTGGATGATCCGCTCCGCCCCGCGCAGAGAGCGGATGCTCCCGCGGCCGAGCGCCTCCAGGTGGGTGGCCAGGGCGAGGAATGCCTGCGCCGTCGTCAGCGCGTCCCCGCGCGCATGATGCGGGGCGTGCACGGGCAGGCCGAGCTCGGCCGCGAGGGCGCCGAGCGCCGGCGGTCCCGGGTCGCGGCCGTCGCGGGCGATCACCAGCAGCCGGTAGAGAGCCGCCGTGTCGAGCATCCGCCGCGGCAGCCGGACGCGGTGCGCGCGCAGCGCCCGGCCCAGGAACGCCCGTTCGACCCAGGCGGCGTGGGCCACCGGGAGGCGGCCGCGAAGTACCGCGGCGAGGGGCGCGAACGCCTCCTTGCCACTCGGCGCGCCCGCCAGGTCGGCGGCCAGGATGCCGTGGATCCGCACCGACTCCTCGCCCAGCGGACGGCCGGGGTTGACGAGCCGGTAGACGGTGCCCCCGGCCCGGATCTGGGCCTGCTCGATGGGCACCGCGCCGTACGAGATGACCCGGTCGCTGCCCGGGTCGAGGCCGGTGGTCTCGACGTCGATCACCACCAGGTCGGCCGTTCGCCAGCTCTCGCGGCCGAACATCAGCGGTTGAGCGCCAGCATCGAGGCGACTCCCCGCTGCACCGACGCCACCGCCCGCAGGGCGTCCTTCAGGTAGCTGCGTGTGAGCGTGGTCAGCTCGTCCACCCGGAGCAGGTCGTCGGGGCGGTCGCCGGAGCGAAGCTGCTGCACCTGGTGGGTCATCCGCAGCTCCGTGAAGAGCTCGAAGGTGTCGCCGAGCAGACGCGCGTCACGCTCCCGGAGCGTCCCGGCGGCCGCCGCCGCCTGCAGTCGCTGGCTGGTGGACGACGCCGTCGCGCCGGCCGCGATGCCCGCCGCCCGGGCCAGGTCGACGACAGGCAGGATGCCGCCGCGCTTGATGTCCAGACGGGGGCGGCGGGCGCCGTCGTACTCGACAACCAGGTCGCGGACAAATCCCGTCGGCGGCCGGTAGGCGAGGGCCAGCGATTCCAGGCGGCGAAGCAGACGGGGGCGGTCGCGCGCCTCGGCGAAGGCTGCCTGGAGGCGATCGCCGGCCGCCGCCGGCGCCCACACCACCCGTGCATCCGCTATCACGCTGATCAGGATCAGCGCCTTCTCCTGGTCGGGGTCGTTCAGCCACGACCGCGCAGCCTCCTCCCAGGCGGCGGCCGAGCGAGCGAATAGCGGCCGGGAGGCGAGCACCCCCTCGCCGCAGTGGTCGATCCCGGAACGGGCGAGCCCATCGACCACGAACTGCCCCAGCGATCGCATCCACCCCCCGATCTCCGGATCGTCGTCGGGGCCGGCCCAGGCCAGCGCATTGTCGGCGTCCGAGCTCGGCACCGGCTCGCGGCGGGCGAAGCTGCCGAGCGCAAACCAGGTGTAGGGCACGGGCGGCGGCCCGAGGGAGGCCTCGCCCAGCTCCAGCAGCTTGCGGGTGAGCGCGTCGTGGACGCTGCTCATGACCCGGCTGATCGCAGAAGGATCGGCACGGGCGTCGTCCAGCCCGAGTACGGTCGCGGGGAGGCCGCCGGCGAGCCGGGCCAGCTCGTCGACGCTGTCCGCGTGGTCGATCGCCATACGAAGGCGAAACGGGTTGCGCGCCTCGACTGCCAGCAGGTCGGTGTCGGAGATCACGCCCAGCACGGTTCCCTGCGAGTCCAGGACGGGCAGGTGGCGAACTCCCTGGTCGAGCATCTCGAACAGCGCATCGGTGCCCGTCCGGTCGTCGGACACCGTGCGGGCGGGCTCGGTCATGACTGCCGAGATGGGCGTCTCCGAGGGAGCGCCGGCGGCCACCACGCGGGTGCGCAGGTCGCGGTCGGTGACGATCCCCAGCCGGTCGCCGAGGTCGACGAGCGCGCACGAGTATCCCTGCTCGGCCATCAGGCCGGCCGTCTCACGGACCGTCATCTGCGGCGGGCAGATCAGCGGCGGCGCCGCGAGCAGGCCGGCCACCGGCCCGCCGGCCGGGTCGGCGCCCTCGGTCGCCCGCGCATCCCGGACGAGCATGTCCATCCGCCCGCCGACCGAGCGGACGACATAGCGCAGCGCCGCCGGCCGGGTGAGGATCGGCAGCATCACGGCCGCCGGGATCGCGTAGCAGAGCGTGTCCTCGTGGGCACGCACGGTGAAGCTCAACGGGTCATCGGTCAAGAGCGAGCGGTGGCCGAACATCTCGCCCTCACCCAGCAGGTCGACCATCCGGCCGTCGGCGATCAGCTCGACGGCGCCGCGCCGCACCACCCAGGCCGAGTCGGCAGGGCCGGTGGCCTCGGTGAGGATGATGGCTCCGGCCGCGAAGAACTCGATCCGGCAGGCATCGGCGACCCGGTCGAGCTCGTCCGCGGCGAGCGTCTCGAACGGCGGCACCGCGCGCAGGAACTCGGCAACCTCCTGCACCGCCGCCGTCACGGCCGCCTGCCGGGAGCGGTGTCGTTCAGGGGCGGAGTCGGGGACGCCGGAGGTTGGCACCGGCGCCCCCGTTCGCTCCTGCCGGCGCGGCCGAGGTCTGCTCTACGAACCGCGCGCCCGGGCAGGTGGCGAACTGCGGAATCGTGGTGTCGAGCGGCACGCGTCTCCCTACCCGGCCGCCTGCTCGAGGGCACGCCGGGTGAGGACGCCGGCCAGGTGCTTGCGGTACTCATCCGATCCGGCGGTGTCCGACACCGGCCGCAGCCCGTCCGCCGCATGCGCGGCGGCCGCCTCGGCGCCGCCGGATGCGAAGGCCTCCTCGGCCGCGGTGGCCCGTACCGCCTTCGGCCCGGCGCCGGTGATGCCGATACGGGCGCCGGGGCCGTCGACGATCGCCGCCACCCCGACGATCGCCCAGTCCTGCGCACGCCGGTTGAATTTCAGGTAGGCGCCGCCCGCGGTCTTCGGCACGCGGACCCCGGTCAGGATCTCGTCCGGCGCGAGGCTGGTTGTCAGATAGCCGACGAAGAGGTCGCCGGCGGCGATCGTGCGGCTGCCGCTGGGACCCTCGGCGGTCACCTCTCCGTCCAGCGCCAGCAACACGGCAGGCAGGTCGGCATGCGAGTCGGCCTGCGCCAGGGCGCCGCCGATCGTCCCCCGGGCGCGCACCTGCATGTCCCCGATCCCGGCGGCCGCTGCGGCCAGCAGCGGGCAGTCGCGGCGCACGATCTCGGAGGCGGCCACCTCGGCGTGCGTCGTCATCGCGCCGATGGCGATCCCGTCAGCCGTCTCGCGGATGCCGCGCAGCTCCGGGATCCGCCCGATGTCGACCAGCAGGCCGGGGGACGCCAGGCGCAGCTTCATCATCGGCAGCAGCGAGTGCCCGCCGGCCAGGACGCGGGCGCCGTCGCCGCTCCCGGCCAGGAGACCGACGGCGTCGGCGACCGTCTCCGGCCGCTCGTACTCGAACGCGTGCGGGATCATCCCGCACCCCTTTCCTCGATCGCCCGCCAGACCGTTTCCGGCTGCAGCGGCATGTCGAGGTCGGCTGCGCCGACCGCGTTACAGACCGCCGAGACAACGGCCGGGGTGGACGCGATCGTGCCCGCCTCGCCAATGCCCTTCACCCCCAGCGGGTTGGTCGGGGACGGCGTGATGGTGCGCTCGGTGCGGATGGTCGGCACCTCGGCCGCCGATGGGATCAGGTAGTCGACCAGCGTGCCGTTCAGGAGCTGGCCGTCGTCGTTGTAGACCGCGCCCTCGTACAGCGCCTGGCCGATCCCGTGGGCGATGCCGCCGTGCACCTGGCCGTCGACGATCATCGGGTTGACGACGTTGCCGCAGTCGTCGACCGCGATGTAGCCGGTGATCTTGACCTTTCCCGTCTCCCGGTCGACCTCGACCTCGCAGCCGTGGGCGCCGAACGGGAACGTGCAGTTGGGTGGGTCGAAGAACACGGTCTCGTCCAGCCCCGGCGTCACCCCCTCGGGCATGTCGAAGGCCTGCCAGGCGCGGAATGCGACCTCCTGGATCGTCACCTGCTTGCCCGGGCTGCCGGCGACCGAGAAGGCGCCGTCCTTGAACTCGATGTCCGCCGCCGCGGCCTCCAGCATCTGCGCGGCCACCTGCTGAGCCTTCTCGCGCACCCTGGTCGCCGCCAGGTGCACCGCGGTGCCTCCGACGGCGATGCTGCGGCTGCCGTACGTGCCCAGCCCGTAGGGGGCGAACGCGGTGTCGCCGTGGATCACCTCGACGTCGGCGAACGGGACACCCAGTTCGCTTTCGATGATCTGCGACCACGACGTGGCATGTCCCTGGCCGTGCGGCGAGGTGCCGGTGATCACGGTCACCGTGCCGGTTGGGTGCATGCGCACCGTCGAGCTCTCCCAGCCACCCGGCGTGAGGCCGAGCACCGTCCGGGCGACGTCCGAGGGGACGAACCCGCACACCTCGACATAGGTCGAGAGGCCGCGGCCGAGCAGCTTTCCGCGCGACCTGGCCTCCTCCCGCCGGCGCTCGAACGTCTCCTGGTCGTCGGAGAGCTCGAGCAGCCGGTCGAGGGCGCCGTGGTAGTCACCGGAGTCGTAGAGCAGCCCGACCGCAGTCGTGAACGGGAACTCGGTCGGGAAGTTCCGGCGCCGCACCTCGGTGCGAGACATGCCGAGCTCCCCGGCCAGGATGTCCATCATCCGCTCGATCGCGTAGGTGGCCTCCGGACGCCCGGCGCCGCGCAGCGCATCGGTCGGCACCGTGTTGGTGTAGACGTTGGTCACCTTCACGTCCAGCTCGGGGATGGCGTATGGCCCAGGCGCCATCAGCAGGGTGAGCTGCGAGATCAGCGGCGTCAGCATCTGCAGGTAGGAGCCGTAGTCCTGGACGTAGTGCACCCGCATCGCGAGCACCTTGCCGTCCCGGTTGGCCGCGAGTTGCACGTGCGCGTCCTGTGCCCGTCCGTGGCAGGTCGCGAGCATGGCCTCCGAGCGCTCCTCGATCCACTTCACGGGCGCTCCGACTGCGCGCGAGGCGGCTGCGGCGATGAACTCCTCGGCGTAGGTGTTCAGCTTCGCCCCGAAGCCGCCGCCGACGTCCGGTGCGATCGCCCGCACCTTGGCCTCGCTGACCCCGCAGACGATCGCCAGGAACGTGCGCAGGAAGTGCGGCACCTGCGTTGAGCTGTAGACGACCAGGTCGTCGGACGCGGGATTCCAGTCGGCGACCACCCCGCGCGTCTCGATCGGGACGTGGATCAACCGCTGATTGTGCAGGGTGTGCTCGACCACGACGTCGGCATCCGCGAACGCGGCGTCGACGCCGTCCGTGCGGTGGGTGAGCACCAGCGCCACGTTCGAGTCCAGCTCCTCGTGGATGCGCGGCGCGTCGTCCCGGAGCGCCGCGTCGACGCCGATCGCGGCCGGTCGCGGGGTGTACTCGACGACCACCTGGTCGGCGCCGTCGCGGGCCGCGTAGCGATCGGCGGCGATCACCACCGCCACCGGCTCGCCGGCGTGCCGCACCCGGCCCCTGGCCAGCGGCGGCCGCGCCGGATGCACCATCTCGCCTGTCGGGTTGGATGCGCAGGGGACACCCGCGGCGAACTTCAGGTCGTCGCCCGTGAAGACGGCCGTGACGCCGGGCGACGCGAGTGCCGCCTGCTTGTCGATCGAGACGATGTCTGCGTGTGCGTAGGGGCTGCGGACGAGGGCCATGTGCAGCATCCCCGGGAGCTTGACGTCATCGACGAAGCGCGCCCGGCCGACCAGCAGCCGGGCGTCCTCCTTGCGCAGCGGCGATTCGCCGATGCCGTTTCGGGTGTCGGTCGCGATCGCCATCACGCCACCACCGCCGCGGCGGCCTGCACGGCGCCGACGATGTTCTGGTAGCCGGTGCAGCGGCAGAGGTTGCCCTCGAGCCCGGTCCGGATCTCGTCCTCCGTCGGGTTCGGATTGGCCTCCAGGAGCTTGATCGCGGCCATCACCATGCCGGGCGTGCAGTAGCCGCACTGCAGGCCGTGCTGCTCGTGGAAGGCGCGCTGCATGGGATGCAGCCGCCCGTCCGCGGAGATCCCCTCGATGGTGGTCACCTCGCCGCCGTCCGCCTGCACCGCGAGCACGGTGCACGACTTGACGGCGTCGCCGTCCAGCCAGACGGTGCACGCGCCGCAGTTGGACGTGTCGCAGCCGACGTGCGTCCCGGTGAGGTTGAGGTGCTCGCGCAGGAAGTGCACGAGCAGCGTTCGGGGCTCGACCTCCGCACCGCGCGCCTCGCCGTTCACGGTGATGGTCACGTTCCGCTTCACGGACCCTCCTTCCCCGTCGCGGGGACACCCCGCGTCCAGGTGGTCATATACCTTTGCAGGGCGAAATACAAGTACGGTCCGCCTCTCCTGGCTACGATGGCCGGATGGCCGTCACGGCCGACGTCGAGGTGCTCCTGGAGGAGCCGTTCGTGGACTCCGGCGAGCTCCTCCTGGGTCGCATCCCGGGGGGCGCCCGGGAGGTGCAGGTGCTGCGCCGCGAGCGCACCCCCACCGGCAGCTTCACGTTCCACGTGGCGGGGCTCGACCTCGCCGGGGCTGACACCTTCGCCGTCGAACTTCCGGCCGGCGCTGTGCCCACATGGGAATGCGACCCGTGCACGGTCAGCTACCTGGCGGTGGCCCGCCGCGGCCCCCGAGGCCGGCGCGAGCGTGTCGGCTCGGCCGAGTTCGCAGTGCGCGCGCGGATCCCCCCGGCCTCCGCGCCGATGCACCTGTACGACCGGCTGATCGCCAACTTCGATGGCCGCCACTTCCGCGTCGAGCTGGCGCAGGGCACACTCGCCGGCGGCGGGACGGTGAGCGGCCGTGCGCACCTCCAGCCGGGCCACGAGCTGCATCCGCAGGCCGCGGTCGTCCGCTGCATGGAGAGCTGGCGGCTCGACCGCTCGCTCAAGCCCAACCGGCCGCCGACCTGGCACATCGGCGTCCTCTGGGAGGAGGCGGTTCCGATCGACTGGTCGCAGCCCGGCACCTGGGCGCCCTTTGCCTTCCACCTCCCCGAGGGCCTTCCGCCGGCGTTCGAGGGGCGGATGATGGCCTGGCGCTACGAGGTCGAGCTGCGGCGGCGCCGGCGCTTCGGCCTGACCCACCGGGCGGTGCTCACGCCGACCGGGTTTGGGCCTGACTGACCGGCTCCCGCGTTCTCGCCTGAAGGTGCCGGTCGAGCCATTCGCGGATCCGCCGATTGCCGTCGATCTGGTGCTCGCGCTCGCGCCAGCCATGGCCCTCTCGGGGATAGACGACGAGCTCGGTCTCGACGCCGGCGTCGACCAGCGCCTGGTACATCTCCTGTCCCTGCGAGACGGGGACACACAGGTCGAGCGCTCCGTGCATGACCAGCGTCGGCGTGCGCACCCGTCTTGCGTGCACGACCGGTGAGCGGTGCCAGTAGTCCGAGCCCTCGGTGTAGGGGTCGGCATCCAGGAACAGCGCGTCGAAGCGGCCGATGTTGGTGGTGTTGTGGAACGACAGCCAGTTGGTGACCGCGGCCATCGCCACCGACGCCCGGAAGCGGTCGGTCTGGGATACCGCCCAGGCGGCCATGAAGCCGCCGTAGCTGCCGCCCATGACCGCCACCCGGTCGTCGTCGACCAGACCCTGCGAGACGAGCTCGTCGATGCCTGCCAGGATGTCGCCCAGATCGCCGCCGCCCATGTCGCCGAGGTTGGCCGTCGCGAACTCCTGGCCGCGCCCCGACGATCCGCGCGGGTTGGGTAGGAAGACCGCATACCCGGCTTCGGCGAGGCTGATGTCGCCGGTGTGCGCGAACTCACACCAGTACGCCGCCGTGGGGCCGCCGTGCACCTTGACGACGGCCGGATGCGGGCCCTCCCCGGCCGGCAGGACGACCAGCCCCTCGATCTCCAGGCCGTCCGCCGCCCGCCACGACACCTCCCGGCACTCCGGCGGCTGCGGCAGCTCCAGCTCGTCGTTCAGCGCCGACGCGCCGCGCCATGCGGCCGGCGAGCGGACGTCCAGCGTCCGCAGCTCCGGCGGCTCCTGCCAGGAGCTGTGGGCGGCGGCCAGCAACGTGCCGTCGGGCGCGGCGGCGATCTCCGGAAGCCAGCCCGACGCCAGCGACGCCGGCCCCGACCAGATCGTCGTCGCCTCGCCGTCCAGGCCGATCCAGCCGCAGGAGTTGTGGATGCCGCTGACGGCCGCGAACCAGAGGCTCGACGCATCGCGCCAGTCCAGCCTGCCGACGTCGATTGCCGGCGCCAGCGGCCGCGCCTCGCCACCGATCTCGGCGACTGTCGGGACGCCGCAGAGGATCCCGCGGTCGGAGCAGAAGCCCTCCACGAACGCAATTCGCTTCTCATCCGGTGAGATCCGTACGCTGCCCAGCTGCTGTCGGGGCGTGTGCACCGGCTGGGCGACGCCGGTGTCGGCATCGATCGCGGCCACATGCGCCACGTACCAGCCGCTCTCGGACGGGTCCTCCGAGACGATGGCGGCGATCAGACCGCCGCGCCAGTCGAACTCCCACACGTTCAGGCCGTCCAGCGGGACGACCGTCGTCTCGCCGCTCTCGACGTCGATCCGAAACAGCCGGCGACGGTGGACGCCGGGTCGAGTGACCAGCGGGTCGGCGTCCTTCTCGTCGATCCGGGTCGCCGACTCGGCGCCGGCGCGGTCGCTTCCCGGATCGGCGGCCAGCGCCATCAGGCGGCGGCCGTCGGACGACCAGGCGAGCTCCTCGACCGATCCCGGGATGTCGCCGACCGGCCGCGCCTCGGCGCCGGTCTCCAGCAGGTGCGGCGTCATCCGGCCGGGGTGGCCGCGGTCGGAGGTGAACGCCAGCCGCGTTCCGTCCGGCGACCACGCGGGCAGCGAGTCGACGCCACCGCCGCGGGTCGCCTGTTTCGCGCCCGAGCCGTCGGCGGCGGCGACCCAGATGTCGGAGCGCGCGCCGGCGCCGGGCGTGGTGTAGGAGGCGGAGGCGGCGAACGCGATGCGCGATCCGTCCGGCGAGAAGCGGGGGCTCTCGGGGTGGCGGACGTCGAGCAGTGCTTGAGCGCTCACGGCAGGGATCATGCCACCGATCGCCCGGCCGTCTCGCCGGGCGCCGGCGCCCGGTTGTCGTAGCGCCAGAACGCGGGCAGCATCAGCGCCGCGACGCCGACTCCGACCACGCACAGGACGCCCCCGGACACGATCGCACCGCGGACGCCGACCAGGCTGGCCGCCGCGCCCGACTCGACGTTCCCCAGGAGCGGGCCGGTCGAGTAGCTGACCTGCTCGATCCCGGCCAGCCGGCCGCGCAGGTTGTCGGGGATGGTCTGGTTCCAGATCGTGCTTCGGAAGAGTCCGCTGACCATGTCCCCGCCGCCGGCGATGACCAGGCCGGCCAGCGCCAGCCAGAGGTCGGAGGCCAGGCCGAAGGTCACGACCCCGGCGCCCCACACCGCCGCCGCCACGCAGACCGCCGCTCCGTGCCGGTGCACCCGCGACGACCAGCCGCTGGTGGCGGTGGTGATCAGCGAGCCGACCGCCGGCGCCGCGTACAGCAGGCCGAGCACCCCCGGTCCGCCGAGCGCCGTCGCCGCGGCCGGGAAGAGTGCCATCGGCATCCCGAAGAACATGGCCACGATGTCGACCACGTAGGTGCCGATCAGCTCCGGCCGGCTGCGGGCGTAGTCCCAGCCCTCGCGAATCCGGCGCAGGCTGGGGCGCTCGGCGTCCGGCGCCGGCGGGACGGCGCGCATCATCGAGAGCAGTCCCAGCGAGGCGGCGAAGGTGATCAGGTCGAAGCCGTAGGTCGCCGGAAGCCCGACCGTCGCGATCAGGACGCCGCCGAGCGCCGGGCCGCCGATCGCGGCAAGCTCGAAGCGGACGGTCTGGAGCGCCGCCGCCGCCGGCACCTCGTCCCGCTCGACCAGCCGCGGCACGAGGGCGTCCAGCGACGGGCGCTGGAACCCGTCCATGACCGCCGAGGCGGCCGACAGGAGGTAGAGCGGCCAGACCGCGGGATGCGGGAGCAGCGAGTTTGCCAGCAGGCAGGCGGAGCATGCGGCCAGCGCTGCCTCTGTCAGCCGCACCATGAGCCGCCGGTCGAGCGCGTCAGCGAGTGCGCCGCCGACCAGCGCCGCGGCCAGGAGGGGCACCAGCTCCACCAGCCCCAGGAGGCCGACCGCAAGCGAGGATCCGGTCAGGTGATAGACCTGGTAGGGGATGGCCACGTAGGTGACCATGCCGCCCAGGAAGGACACGCCCTGCCCGAACCAGAGCAGCCGGAAGTCGCGGTGCCGGCGGAGCGGCGAGACGTCCACCGCCAGGCCGCGCAGGCGCGACCGGCTGCCCGCCTCGACGGGCGGCGGCATCGGAGACAGCCGCTCCGCCTCGCGCAGGTCGGGGTTGCGGTCGGGGAAGTCGGGCGGTTCGCTCACGGCGCGGCAGCATAGACCCCGCCCGGAGCGCTCAGCCGGCCAGGCGGAAGGCCCGGCCGAAGCCGCCGGCGGCGCTCGCCTTGCCCAGATAGCCGACGCCCAGCACCGACTCGGACATGTGCAGCAGCGAGTAGTGGTTGAACCGCGCGCCGCTGCTCGTCCCGGCCCGGGTGTAGGGGCTGACGACGATCGTCGCGACGTGATTGTCGCCCCCGCCCTCGTCGAAGGTGATCACGATCGCCGTGTGGCGCTTGCCATATGAGCGGCTGTGGCGGATGGCGGGGATCCATCTCGAGAGCCAGTGGTCGGCGACCGAGAGCGGGCAGTCGTGGGCGTCGTTGCACATGTTCGGGGTGACGAACACGTAGCTCCCCAGCCGGCCGCGCAGGGCTTTGTGGAACGGCCCCCTGGTCGGCGACCCGAGGCGCCGGTCGTAGCGCAGGCAGCCCCGCCGGATCCGCCGGTAGTAGACCGCCGGGTTGTGCCGCGGCGCATACAGCTGGGTCGGGGTCAGCGCGCAGCGGTGCGGCATCGACTCGGCGAACGCCTGCCAGCGCTTGTGGTGGCGCCCGAGCTGTTCGAAGATGCTGCGCGCGTTGGTCGCGCATGACCGGGGCAGGCAATCGGTGGTTATCCCATGCGTGCCGCCGCTGGTCATGGCCAGGTAGTTGGGCAGGCTGGGGTGGCTGATGCCGTGGTAGTTGGTGGCCAGGCCGCAGGCGTGGGCCAGCGCGGTCATGTACCTGGCATGGCCGATGACGTCCGGCTCCGACGCGTTTTCGAAGACGATGACGATCACGTGCCGGATGTCCGGCCGGTGGTGGCCGAGCCCGCCGCACGGTGCCGGGCGTGCGAACGCCGGCGCCGCAGCGGCCGAGGCCGGCGCCCCCCACGACACGCACGCCAGCGCCAGCAGCGCCGCAATGGTCAGCCCCCCTCGCACGGAGTGACCATAGCGCGGCGCGCGACCGCGTAGGCGATCGGTCGCGGATCCTCACGTGCCGCTAACCGATCCGCGACAATCGCGGACGGCCGCGGCCGGTTACCATGTCGCCGGCACATGCCCGCCGCAAGCCTCGTCATCGTCAACGCGCGCGTGCGTACCCTCGATCCCGAGCGGCCGGCCGCAACCGCGGTCGCCGTCGCCGGCGGGACGATCGTCGCCGTCGGCGACGACCACCAGATCCGGGCCTTCGCCGACGGTGGCACCCGGGTCGTGGACGGCGCCGGCATGGCGGTTGTGCCAGGGCTCGTCGACGCCCACCAGCATCCGATCGATGGGGCGCTCACACACAGCGGTCTCGACCTCTCCGACGTCCACACCGTGCAGCAGCTGCAGGAGGTGCTGCGCGCCGCCCGATCTGCGCTGCGAAACGGCGAATGGCTGCGCGGCCACAGCCTGGCCTACGAGGTGTTCGCCGACCAGGCAGCGTCGGCCGACCTGATCGAGCCGGCGGTGGACGGCGCGCCGGCGCTTCTGACGTTCTTCGACCAGCATACGGCGCTGGCCAGCCGGGCGGCGCTGGCGGCGGCGTCGATCACCGGCCCGCTCGCCTTCGAGGACACCTCCGAGATCGTCTGCGTCGACGGCAGGCCCACCGGGGAGCTCCGCGAGGTGTCGGCGTGGGCGCTCGTCGAGGCGACCGCGCCGGAGCGCTCGCCGGCCGAGCGCCGGTCGCTGGTGGCCCGGTCACTGCGCGAGCAGAACGCCGCCGGGCTGACCGGCGTGCACGCGATGGACGGGTCGCCACAGGCGCTCGAGGACTACCGGGCGCTGGAGGCGTCGGGTGAGCTGACCGTGCGCGTGCGCGTGCCCTTCAACGTCGATCCCGGGACTCCGGCGCCGGAGTATCCGGCGCTGGTCGCCGAGCGCAACCGGCGGGGGCGGCTGTGGCGGGCGGGGACGATCAAGTTCTTCCTGGACGGTGTCGTCGAGTCGGGTACCGCCTGGCTCTTCGAGCCGGACTCGAGCGGCGGCGGCACGGCGCCCTTCTGGCCCGACCTGGAGGCGTACCGGGAGGCGGTGCGGGTGTTCGACGCGGCCGGCTTCCAGTGCGTCACCCATGCCATCGGCGACCGCGCGGTGCACGAGGTGCTGAACGCCTACCGGGATGCGGCCGCCGAGAACGGACCACGCGACCGCCGGCACCGGATCGAGCACCTGGAGACGCTTGGAGACGCTGACCTGGGCCGCCTCGTCGCCGAGCACGTGATTGCCAGCCAGCAGCCGATCCACATGCAGTGGATCAGCGCCGATGGTCACGACCCGTGGTCGCGCTCGCTGGGCCGGGAGCGCACGGCGCGGGGCTTCCGCCTGGCCGACATCCGCCGCTCCGGCGCCGTCCTCCCGCTCGGGTCGGACTGGCCGGTGGCCGCCTACGACCCGCGGCTGGGGATGGCCTGGGCGCGCCTTCGCCGACCGCCGCACCGGCAGCGCGGCGCACGCTTCAACCCGGGCCAGGAGCTGACGGCCCTGGAGGCGCTCGAGGGATACACGACCCAGGCGGCGCTGGCCGTCGGCGAGGAGTCGGTGGCGGGGCGGATCCGCGTCGGCTACCGGGCCGACCTGACGGCGTTTGCATCCGACCCCGTGGCCTGCGATCCGGACGAGCTGCCGGAGCTGCCCGTCACCCTGACCGTCGTCGACGGCGCGATCGTGCACCAGGCCGCATGAGCGAGCTGATCGACGTCAGCACGCAGGGCGCCGCCTGCATCGTCCGCCTGAACCGGGAGCGGAAGCTGAACGCCCTCTCGACCGAGCTGGAGCGCGAGTTGGAGCAGGCGATCGCCTCCGAGGCGGTGCGCAGCGCCGGCTGCGTTGTCTTCGCCGGCGGCGAGCGGGCGTTCTCGGCCGGCGCCGATCGCACCGAGATGCGCAGCGTCGAGGTGGAGCAGGTGTTGTCCTACTACGCGGCCACGGGCGACGTCTACGAGCGGATCGCCGCGCTCCCGCAGCCGACCGTCGCGGCGATCCGCGGCTGGTGCCTGGGCGGCGGCCTGGAGCTGGCGCTGGCCTGCGACTTCCGGGTCGCCGGAGGCGACGCCGTCTTCGGCCTGCCCGAGGTCGAGATCGGCATCCTGCCCAGCTCCGGGGGCACCCTGCGCCTGGTGCGGGCGGTGGGCGCCGCCCGGGCGAAGGAGCTGATGCTGCTGCGGCCGCGCTTCTCGGCCGCCGAGGCGCTCCGCTTCGGTGTCGTTGCCGAGGTCATCGACGGCGATCCGCTGCCACGCGCCCTGGAGTGGGCGGAACGCCTGGCCGGGCTGCCCCGGCTGGCCGCACAGGTGGCCAAGCAGGCGGCCGACGCGATGGCCGACTCGTCGCGCGAGGCGGCGATCATGATCGAGCGCCTGGCCTACGCCGCCCTCGCCCAGACCGGCGATGCACGCCGGGCCGGCGAGGACTTCGCCTCGCGGCGCGACCGTTGATGGCCCGCGATCCCCGCTTCGACGTGCTCTTCGAGCCGCTGCGCATCGGCCCGGTGACGCTGCCAAACCGCTTCTACCAGGTGCCGCACTGCACGGGTTTCGGAGTCGAGAAGCCGTGGACACAGGCCGCCCACCGGGCGGTCAAGGCGGAGGGCGGCTGGGGCGGCGTGTGCACCGAGTACTGCGCCGTCTCGCGCGATTCCGACGAGACGCCGTACGTCTCCGCCCGGATGTGGGACGAGGCCGACGCAGAGGCGCTGCAGATGATGACCGATGCCGTCCACGCGCACGGTGCGCTGGCCGGCATCGAGCTCTCCCACACCGGCGTCCACGGCGAGAACTCCGAGTCGCGGCTGCCGTCCCTGGCGCCCTCGCAGGTGGCCGGCGACTTTGCCGTCGGGGTCGTCCCCAAGGCGATGACCCGGCAGGACATCCGCCGCGTCCAGGAAGACTGGGTGCGGGCGGCCGAGCTCTCCCGGGAAGCCGGATTCGACATCGTCTACGTCTACGGCGCCCACACCTATCTGCCCGGCCAGTTCCTGTCGCCCTACTACAACCGGCGCGACGACGAGTACGGCGGGTCGCTGCGAAACCGGGCCCGATTCTGGCTGGAGACGCTGGAGCGCGTGCGCGGCGCCGTCGGGGCCGACTGCGCGGTGGCCTGCCGGGTCGCGGTCGCCGGCGGCGGCGCCGAGGCCGGGATCGACCTCGAGGAGGGGCTCGAGTTCGTCCGCATGGCCGACGATCTGGTCGACCTCTGGGACGTGAACATCGGCTCCATCGCCGAGTGGTCGTTCGACTCTGGCCCCAGCCGCTTCTTCCCGGAGGGCTGGCAGCTCGAGCTGACCGGCCGCGTCCGCGAGGCGACTGCCAAGCCGATCGTCGGGGTCGGCAGGATCACCGACCCCTACCTGATGGAGCGGATCGTCCGCGGCGGCGCCTGGGACCTGATCGGAGCCGCCCGGCCGTCGATCGCCGACCCGTTTCTGCCGGCCAAGATCCGGGACGGGCGGCTGGACGAGATCCGCGAGTGCATCGGCTGCAACATCTGCATCTCCAAGGCCGACAGCCGCCGCCACCTGGGCTGCACCCAGAACCCGACCGCGGGCGAGGAGCACCGCCGGGGCTGGCATCCGGAGCGGCTGCCGGCGGCGCGCGAGCGCGATCGCGAGGCGCTGGTCGTGGGCGCCGGCCCGGCCGGCCTGGAGTGTGCCATCACGCTCGCCCGGCGCGGCCTGCGGCGCGTCCGGCTGGTCGAGGCGGAGCCGCTGACCGGCGGCTGCCTGCGTCTGATCTCGCGCCTGCCCGGCCTCGGCGAGTGGGGCCGCCTGGTCGCCTGGCGGACGGTGCAGCTGCGAAAGCTCGAGAGCCTGGAGCTCGAGACGGGGACGCGGCTGGATGCCGCCGACATCCGAAGCGCGGGGGCCGATGTGGTCGTCCTCGCCACCGGCTCGCAGTGGGCGGCGGACGGCCTCAACCCGGCGACGCGGGGGCCGCTTCCCGGCGCCGCCGCTGCCCACGTGCTGACCCCCGAGCAGGTCGTGCTGGACGGCCTGCGGCCGCCCGGCCGCAGGGTCGCCGTCTACGACGCCGACGGCTACTTCACCGCGCCGGCGCTGGCCGAGCTCCTGGCCGGCGAGGGCTACCAGGTCGACTTCGTCACCTGCCACGAGCAGGTATCGCCGTTCGCCGCCGAGACGCTCGAGGACCAGCTGACCCGGCGGCGGTTGCACGAGCTGGGCGTGGCCGTCCAGCGGTCGACGACCGTCACCGCGATCGAGCCGGACGGGCTGGTCGCCGAGGACGAGTTCTCCGAGCCGCGGCGCATCGAGTGCGACGGCGTCGTCCTGGTCACCCAGCGGGTGTCCGACGACGCGCTCTGGCGCGAGCTCGAGGACACGCCTGGGATCTACCGGGTCGGGGATTGCGTGGCACCGCGCCTGCTCGCCGACGCCATCTTCGACGGCCACCGGTTCGCCCGTGAGCTGGAGAGCGGCGACCCGCTGGTTGCCCTGCCCTACCTGCGCGAGCGCCCGGTCGGCGACCGGCCCTCGACGGCGATCGCCGGCGAGCCTGCGCCGGTGACGGCGGCGTCGCCGCGCCGGCGCCGGGTCGAGCGCTGGTCGGGGACCACGGACGAGCTTGCAGGGCGCATCGCGGCGGCGATGGCCGAGGCCGGCCCGGACGCCGTCGTGGCGGCCGGCCGGGGCGCCGGCAGCGACCTCGAGCCCTACCGCCGGCTGGCCGAGCGGCACGGCGCCCGCTTCGCCGTCACCCGGCCGCACGTCGAGGCGGGGCGGGCGACCCGGCTGGAGCTGGTGGGGGCGTCGTCGGAGACGGTCGCTCCCTCGCTCTACGTGGGGTTCGGCGTCTCGGGCGCGCTCCCGCACGTCGTCGGCATGGCCGGGAGCGGGACGGTGATCGCGGTCAACACCGACCCGGACGCGCCCATCTTCGAGCACGCCGACCATGGCGCCGTCGCCGATGCCGGCGCGATCGTCCGCGCGCTCAGCGCAGACGTTCCGGGATGACGTCCCGGGCGAACACCTGCTCGACCGTCTCCGGCTGCTTGATCCACTCCGCCCGGTCGCCCGAGATGAGGATGGTCCCGGGGCGGGGGAGCGCGTTGAAGTTGGATGCGCAGGCGTCCTGGTAGGCGCCGGTGTCGAGCAGCGCCACGACGTCGCCGGCGCCGACCGCGGGCATCTCCACCTGCGCCGCCAGGACGTCGAAGCCGCACGAGATGCCGACCAGGTCGGCCCGGAGCGCCGGCGCCTCGGCGGCCCGCGAGGCAACCCGGACGGGGAAGTGGGCGTGCTCGATCAGGAGGTCGGCGACGAACATCTCGGTCGTGTCGCACTCCACCCACCGCCAGGCGATCGGCGACTGCTGCTGCTTGACGTTTCGCACGCGGGTGAGGTGGATGCCGGCGTCCGCGTAGAGGCTGCGGCCGGGCTCGACCTCGAGGGCGATCCCGGCCGGGTCGACGCCGCGGCGCGTCAGCTCGGCCCCGAGCGTGCCGGCGATCGCCTCCGCGTAGACGGCGGTCGGCGCCGGCGAGTCGCCGGTCGGTGAGGTCGGGTCGCGAAGCGCCGGCAGCCCGCCGCCAACGTCCAGTTCGGCCGGCCGCCAGTCCCACGCCCGGCAGCAGCGGCCGACGAGGTCGGCGAAGCTCGCCGCCATCCCCCGCCAGACCTCGGGATCCGCGCTGTGCCGTCCCAGGTGGGCCATCAGCCCGGTCAGGTCCAGCTCGCCGGCGGCCAGCGCCCGGTGGCCCAGCTCGACCGCCTGCTCGGCGGGAATGCCCGGCTTGTAGCGCTGGGCGGCGGTGCGGACGTCCAGCTCCGGGAAGAAGTCGCTGGGCTGGCCCAGCCCGTCGTAGTCGGGGCGCAGGCGAAGCCTGACGGGCGCCCTCCTGCCGGTCCGGCGGGCGGCGTCGGCGACGAGATCGAGCTCGCGCGCGCTGTCCAGGGTCACCCGGGCGCCGGCGGCCACCGCCCGGTCGATCAGCGCGGCGTCCTTGGCGCTGCCGTTCACCGAGATCAGGCGTGGCGCAACGCCGGCCGCCAGCGCCGCGTGCAGCTCGCCCGGTCCGAACGTGTCGCAGCCGGCGCCGGCCCTGCTCAAGATCCGCCGCAGGGCGATCGAGAGGTTCGCCTTGAGCGACGGCAGCAGGCGCACGTCGCCGTGCGGCCAGGCCTCCTGGAAGGCCGTCGCGATCCGCCGCAGGTTGCGGCCGAGCTGATCCTCCGACATGGCGTAGAGGGGCGTTCCGAACTCCGCCGCCAACTCGACCACGTCACAGCCTTCCATCCACAGGTGTCCGTCGTGCACGCTCAGGCACTCGTCGATCCGTTCGGCCATGTGGGGCCCGAGTCTACGCTGTGCCGGCCATGCGGCGGCTGATCGTCCTCATCTACGTCCTCTTCTTCATCGACGAGGTTGGGCTGTTGTCGCTGGTGCCACTGGTACCGGTGTACAGCGACCGCCTCGACCTCTCCAAGGCTGAGGCGGGCGGGTTGCTGGCGGCGTTCAGCCTGGCCATCGTCTTCGCATCGGTGCCTGCCGGCATGCTGTCAGACCGCTTCGGCGCCCGGGGTGTCACCCTGGCCGCGGCGGCCATCGTCTCGCTGGCCAACCTGGCGACGGCGGTGGCGGGCTCCTACGGCGGCCTGCTCGCCTCCCGGGCGCTCTTCGGGGTCGGCTCGGCCGCTGTCTGGACCGCGACCCTGGCCTGGCTCTCGGACACCGCCGGACCGCGCCGCCAGGCGTCCGCGCTGAGCGGCGTGATTGCCGTTGCCGGGGTGGGCGGGATGCTCGGACCGGTACTGGCCGGGGTTGTGGCCGATCACGTGTCGGTGGAGGCGTGGTTCACCGGCGTCGGGATCGCCGCCGCGATGGTCACCGTGCTCCTGGCAACGGCGCCGCGCGGGCGGTCGTCGCCGCACGAGCATCAGCCGCTGCGGGCGCTCCTCGGCATTACCCGGTCGGAGCCGATGATCGCGGCCGGTCTGGCCGTGATGACGCTGGGCGGGCTGGCCGACGGGGTGATCAACCTGCTGGCATCGCTCGAGCTCTCGGCCGGCGGCCTCTCGGTGGCGGCTACCGGCCTGGTCTTCTCGACGGCGGCGGCGATCTTCATCTGCGTCAGCGCGCTCGTCGCCCGGGCCGGCAACCGCGCAGTCTCGGTGCGCTCGTGCGGGATCGCGGCGCTCGCCCAGGCGGGCGCCCTCGTCCCGGTGCTCGTCTCGCTGGCGGTCGTGCCGGTGATCGCGACCGTGCTCATACGGGCGCCGTTCGCCGCCTGGCCGTATGCCGTCGGGCTGCCGCTGGCGGCGGCCGGCGCCCACCGGCGGGGCATTCGCATCGGCACGGTCAACGGGTTCCTGGGCATCGCCTGGGGCGGCGCCAACTTCATCGGCCCGCCGGTCGCCGGGCTGATCGCCGGGGCGGCCGGCGACCGCACCGCCTATGCATGCCTCTTCCTGTACACGCTCGGCGTCGCCCTCTGGCTGCTTCGCGCCGCCGCCCGCGAGCCGGTCGCGGTGGCGGTGACGCCGTGATCCTGGCGATCGACCAGGGTACCACCGGCACCACCTGCCTCGTCGTCGACGACTCGCTGCGGGTGGCCGGCAGGGGCTACCGGGAGCTCCGCCAGAGCTATCCGAAACCCGGCTGGGTCGAGCACGACCCCGAGGAGATCTGGCAGACGGTGCAGCATGCCGCCGCCGCCGCCCTTGCCGAGGCGGGCATCTCCGCCGGCGACCTGCGCGCGGTCGGTATCACCAACCAGCGCGAGACGACGGTGCTCTGGGACCGGCGGAGCGGGCGCCCGCTCGCCCCGGCGATCGTCTGGCAGGACCGGCGCACGGCGGAGCACTGCCGGCGGCTTCCGGCAGACCTGATCCGCGATCGCACGGGCCTCATTCCCGACCCCTACTTCTCGGCCACCAAGCTGGCCTGGCTGCTCGAGCACACCGGCCGGCCGGCGGGGGCGGCCTTCGGGACCATCGACAGCTGGCTGGCCTGGCGGCTGACCGGCGGCGAGCACGTCACCGACCATTCGAATGCCGCCCGGACGATGCTCTACGGGCTGGCCGCCGGCGACTGGGACGGCGAGCTGCTCGAGCTGTTCGGGATCGACGAGGGTCTGCTTCCCCGGATCGTGCCGTCGAGCGGGGTGGTCGGCGAGGCCGAGCTCGCCGGCGCCCGGGTGCCGCTGGCCGCGCTGGCCGGCGACCAGCAGTCGGCGCTCTTCGGGCAGGCGTGCCTCGCCCCCGGCCAGGCCAAGGCGACCTACGGAACGGGCAGCTTCATCCTGGTCAATGCCGGCACGATGCTTCCGCAGCCGCCGCCGGGGCTGCTGCTGACCGCGGCCGCCCAGCCCGGGGTCTTCGCGCTCGAGGGCGCGGTCTTCATGGCCGGCGCGACGCTGCAGTGGCTGCGGGACGGGCTTGGCATCCTCGCCGACGCGGCCGAGAGCGAGGCGCTGGCCCGGTCGGTGGCGTCCACCGGCGGCGTCCACCTGGTGCCGGCGATGACCGGGCTCGGTTCGCCGTACTGGGATCCCGACGCCCGCGGGCTGATCTCCGGCCTCACCCGTGGCACCGGCCGCGCCGAGCTGGTGCGGGCGGCGCTGGAGGCGATCGCCTTCCAGGTCGTCGACGTGGTCGAGGCGGGCGGCATCCGCCCGGCGATCCTCCGCGCCGACGGCGGCGCGGCGGCCAACGTCTGGCTGATGCAGTTCCAGGCCGACCTTCTGGGCGTCCCGGTCGAGGTTGCCGCAGAGCGCGAGATGACGGCGTTCGGCGCGGCCGGCCTGGCCGGCCTGGCAATCGGAGTCTGGGCCGATGCGGCCGAGCTCGCGGGAGCCTGGCGCCGGTCGGCGCGCTACGAGCCTTCGATGCCGGTGGGCCGGGCCGGCGAGCTGCTCGCCGCCTGGCGGGAGGCGGTGGGCCGCGCCCGGTCGGGCGGCTGACGCCGGATGCTCAGTGCACCTGGAACAGGATGTAGCCGCCTACCCGGGCTGCCATCTCCACGCCCGGCGTCAGCGATGCCATGCGTGCGTTCGAGCCCCGGGCAACGACCAGGTTGACCCGGTAGCGGCGGAGGATCGCGGCCCGCCGGGCGGGCGGCGTCCCCGGCGAGAAGAAGCGATGAACGGCGTCCACCCGTGCCAGCGGCCGGTTTTGCAGGTCGGCCCGCGACCGCGGCAGCGGCAGCGCGACGGCGTACACGTCGGCCTCGGCGACGATGCCGTAGGCCAGCGCGGGCGGCGCCAGCACCACAACCGGGCCCGTGGTCGTGCGGTCCCGAAGCGCCCGCACGAGCGGAGGCGAGATGTCGGCGCCGGCGTTCGCGGACGGACCCTGACGGAGCGCGGCCATGGCGTTCGGGCCGTACCGCAGGAGTGGGCCGGCGATCAGCGCGACGGTGAGCAGGAGCATCGGCGCCAGCGTCACCTCGGGAGCCCGGAACGCCGGCGCGCACGGCCCGCGGACAAGCACGACGGCGACGATCGCCGCCATCGCGACGGCTGTCAGGGTGACGAGGGTGGTCATCTGCCAGCCCCAGATCCCGTGCATCCCCTCGACGATGATCGAGGCGGCGGCGAGCGGCAGCACCGCCGCCAGCACCGGGATCTGCTTGCGATCGAGCCGTTCCACGGCGACCGCCAGCACGAGCGCGACGAGCATCACCCAGGGGATCGCGAACCACATCCGGCGAAACTGGCCCGGCCCGACGATCGGCGCCACCGCCGTGGCCACGCCTGGCAGCGCCACCAGGGCCAGCGGCACCGCCGCCAGGCCGGCGGCGGCCAGGTATCGGCGGCGCGCGGCGAGCGCAAGGAGCGGGGCGGCAATGAGCGCCGCCAGCGGCTCGAAGCGGCCGTGCACGATCGTGCCGCCGCGCAGGGCGATCGCGTGTCCGTCGAACCGCGTAAGCGTCGCCAGCGCCGCCTGGTGCACGGGAAGCCGCGGGGCGCCGTGCAACGCGAACCACCAGATGACGGCAGCCACCATCATGAACGTGGCCGCTGCCGCCGCGGCGGTGCGGGCGCCCCGGCGCTGCAGGGCGGCCGCCCCGACGACCAGGCCGGCCGCGGCGATGCCGTATGTCGGGTGGGTGAGCGTGATGACCAGCGTCGCCGCCACGACCGCCCAGCTGAGGCGGCGGTCGCGGATGTCCCGCTGCCACGCCAGCACCAGGATGATCAGGCCGGGGTAGAGCACGGCAGTCGTGAAGCCGGGCGGTTGCTGGACGAGGGACAGCGTCTCGCCCGGCCGGGCGAGCCCATCCCAGGCGACGAGCAGCGCCGCCACGGCGCCGCCGGGCACCCCGGCCACGCGCCAGCCGACTCCATATGCGGCCATCCCGACGGCGATCCCGGCAGCGGGGCCGAGGACGACATAGCCGGTTGCAGGGTCGAGCCGGGTCAGGCTGATCGCCGCCGCCTCGGCCGCGTGCAGGACCGGGAATCCGTAGCCGGCGTGCGGAGCGCCGTTCAGATAGGACGAGACGTCCGAGATCGACAGGTGGGGCAGCTCCATCAGCTTGCGGACACGGCCGGCGTGGAAGAGCCCGTCGCCGGAAAGCGGGCGCTCGACTCGGGCCACCAGGGCAGCCATGAAGAGGCCGGCGGCTGCCGCGGGCAGGGCCGGACGCCACGAGACGGTGACACCGGGGACGGCCGCCAGCATCGCCGTCGAGATCGCGACCAGGCCGACGGTCGCCGTCGCCAGCGACAGATGGATCGCGAACGCCAGCGCCAGAGCGGGCACCCAGGCAGCCAGTCCGGCAATCGGCAGCACGGCCAGCTGCTCGGGAACCGCCAGGAGCTCATCGAGCCGGGTCACCCGGAGCACTGCGAACCCGGGCACGGCCCCGGTGACCACCAGCCCGAGCGTGACGGCAAGCGCATCCGAGACGTGCGCGGTCAGATGCGCGGCTCCTGCCAGGAGCAGGACCGCGACCGGCCAGATCAGCGCTCGCGGAGAGGCGAGTTGCGTTGCCTCGCCGACCATGGCGGCGATGATAGGAACCGGGTCGGTCGGCATTGCCGCCGCTGCTGACGCCATCGGCTAGCTTCTCGCGATGGATTTCGAGCTGACCGAGGAGCAGCGGCAGCTTCGCGAGCGGGCGGCGAGATTCGTCGACGAGGTGCTGATCCCGCTCGAGGTGGACGCCGAGCTGGCCGGCGGCCGGATCGACCCGGCGGCCGCCGAGCGCGTGCGCCGGCGCGCCAGGGAACTGCGGCTGGACTCCGGAAACCACGCCGTCGAGCACGGCGGGCAGGGCTGGTCGGCGCTCGAGCAGGTGCTCGTGCACGAGGAGCTGGGCCGCAACACCAACGGCATCTGGTGGGTGATCGGGGGCGGCTACAACGTGCTCTCGCGGGGGACGCCGGAGCAGATCGAGCGCTACCTGCTGCCGACGCTGCGCGGCGAGCGGGCCGACTCCTATGCGGTCACCGAGGCTGGCGCGGGCTCCGACCCGTCGGGGATCGCGACGACGGCCGAGCGGGTCGACGGCGGTTGGCGGATCCGCGGCGAGAAGTGGTTCGTCACCTCCGGCGACGTCTGCGACTACGACATTCTGATGGTGAACGTGGTCGACGGCGAGCAGCGGCTGCCGACGCTCTTCCTGGTCGATCGCGACCGGCCCGGGATCGAGATCGTCGACGACCCACCGTTCACGCACACCTTCCCGCACGGGCACCCGGTCGTCCGCTACGACTGCGTCGTCGACGAGGATGCGGTGCTGGGCGGACCGGAGATGATCGGCCGCGGCAACGAGCTGCAGAACGAGTGGTTCGTCGAGGAGCGGATGCATATCGCCGCCCGCTGCGTCGGGGCGATGCGGCGGCTGCTCGCCGAGTCGGTCGCCTGGGCGATCGAGCGTGAGCAGTTCGGCAGCCGCATCTACGACCACCAGGGCGTCAGCTTCCCGCTGGCCGACTCGGCGGCTGACTGCGCGGCGGCCCGGCTGCTGACGTATCAGGTCGCCCAGATGGTCGACGACGGTGCCGATCCCAAACTGGTGCACGGACGGGCGGCGATGGCCAAGCTGTTCGCCTCCGAGGTTGCCTACCGTTGCGCCGACCGGGCGGTGCAGGTGTTCGGCGGCCGCGGCTACATGCGGACGACGGCGTCCGAGCGGTTCCTGCGCGAGCTGCGGGTGGACCGGATCTGGGAGGGCACCTCAGAGGTACAGCGGCTGATCGTCGCGCGCGGCCTGGAGAAGCGGGGCGTCGAGCGAATGCTCGGCACGGCGACCCACCCTGGCCGGTAAACGCCGAACGTCGGGCCAGGTGGGACGGCTTGACCGGCGGATTGGCGAGTGCGTACTGTATCCAGTGTCCAACGATCGGAGCCGGCCGTGAGCGTGCCGCGGATACAGATCTCGAGCGTCGTCGATCAGGTGCACGCGGCGCTTCGGGTGCAGATCCTGTCCGGTGAGCTGCCGCGCGGCGCCCGGCTGCCCCAGGAGACCCTGGCCGCCGAGCTGGGCGTCTCCCGGACGCCGCTTCGAGAAGCGCTCCGCCGGCTCGCCGGCGAGGGCCTCGTCGTGCTCCAGCCCAACCACGGGGCGAGCGTCGCCGACCTCGACTTCGGCGACATGCGGGACGCCTGGACGGCACGGCTGGTGATCGAGCCCGCGGCGGCCCGTCTGGCTGCAGGCCGGTCCCCGGCAGCCGATCTGGAGCCGATGCGGGAAGCGATCGCCCGCCAGCGCGCCCAGCCCGACCCGGCGGGCAGCCTGGACGCCAACCGGGAGTTCCACCTGGCGCTGGTCGACGCCTCGGGAAGCCCGCACCTGAGGCACTTCGCCGAGCTCCTCTGGGTGGCCCGGATCAGCGTCGCCATCTACACCGCCCAGGCTGCCCAGGCCGACGGATCGGCCGGCTGGGCGGGTGAGCACGAGGCGATCGCCGACGCGGTCGCCGCAGCTGACGGCGAGCTGGCCGAGCTGCTGACCCGCGAGCACATCCGCCGCCACCCGCCCATCGAGACCTAGACGGTCGTGTCAGGCGGCGCCGGCGAGAAGTCGAGGTTCTCGTCGAGCGCCGGGACACCGCGATGCTCCGCCGCGTGCGACGCGGCGTTGCGGACGCGGTCGGGTCGGGTCAGCTGGACGACCAGGAACCACACCGCGGCGATCGCCAGCACTGCGAGCGCCCAGTAGAGCGCCAGCCAGTTCGGGTTGTCCGAGTTGTGCGGCGCGGGCTTGAGGGCGCCGTAGAAGCCGAGCAGCGGGGTGGCCACCGCCACCAGCACCACCAGGTACTGCCAGGGTTTGCCGCCGCTTCGCAGGAGCAGGTAGATGGCGCCCAGCGAGAGGATCAGATACACGATCTCGATCGCGAACGATCCGGCGGTCGCCGAGACGATGAATGCGGCGAACTCCTTGGTTCCCAGGAACTGGGCCAGCGTGTCCATCCAGCCGGTGAACTTGGCCACGATGAACAGGAACATCCAGCCGACGACGATCACCAGGTTGCCGACCCAGGGCGTGTCGTGCCGGGACGTCTTGGCAAAGAACGACGGCAGCAGGCCGTCCCGGCCGAGCGCGAAGTAGCCGCGCCCGATGGTGACGCAGATGGCGAGTGCCAGCCCCATCGCATCCAGGATCACGACCAGGTCGATGATGGTCGCCAGCCAGGAGCCGACGTAGCGGGTTGCCATGGTGTCCAGGTACGCCGGATCGCTCACCCACTTGCCGGAGGCGACCGCGTCCTTGCCGTAGCCGATGGTGATCGCGTAGGCCATGATCACGAAAAAGATCGCCGATGCGGTGATGGTGGCGAGCACGGCACGCGGGATCGACCGGTGGGGGTCGCTCGACTCCTCGCCGATCGACGCCGCCGCCTCGAATCCCACGAAGAGCAGGATGCCGACGAGGATGCCTCCCAGCACGCCGCCCCCGGTAACGCCGAGCCACGACGTCTGGTTGGGATTGAAGACCTGCAGGGTGTTCCCGGAGTCGCCGCCCTGGACGATGATGGCGACCGCCAGGAACAGCATGGGCAGGAACGAGATCGCTGCGAACGTCAGCATCGCCCGGATCGCGATCCGGACGCCGAGGTAGTTGAGCACGAGCACGATGGCGAGGGCGATGAACCCGAACACCCACCAGGCGGGGGCATTCGAGGACGAGATGTGCTCGCTCCAGAACCCATTGGCCAGAATGCCAACGCCGAGGTAGATGCCGCCGCCGCCGAGGAACAGCGTACCGACGAAGAACACGCCCGCGGTGAACACGCCGACCGCCGGGTGCGTGCCGTGAGTCAGGTATTCGTAGACGGCGCCGGCGCCGGCGTAGCGGCGCGCGTAGAGCGCGAGCACGTACCCGATCGCGAGCACGCCCAGACCGGCCAGCAACACCGC
>DASUHT010000055.1:0-7789 GCA_036273335.1 Gaiellales bacterium
GGCGGCGCCCCGGGCTCCCCGGTACAGCCGCCCTTCGATCACGATGCCCAACCCGACGCCGGTGCCCACCGAGAGGAAGACGAAGTTGTCGACGCCGACGGCGCATCCAGCAGCCTGCTCGCCGAGCGCGGCCAGGTTGACGTCGTTCTCGAAGCTGACAGCGTCCCCGAGCTGGTGGCGGATCGCCTCGAGCAGGCCGCGGCTGCTCCAGCGGGGCAGATTCGGCGCCAGCGCGACCGTGCCCTGCACCGGGTCGAGGGCCCCCGGGATGCCGATCGTCGTGTGGGTGACGGCACGCCACTTGAGGTCGGCGTCGCCGGCCAGCAGCCGGCCCAGCCCCGCGACCTGCTCGACCAGGGCAGGCGCGGTGCGTGCGGTGCGCTCCTGGCGCCGGCAGACGACGTGGCCGGCGATGTCGGCGATGGCGCCGCGTACCCAGTTGCGGCCGACGTCCAGGCCGACCACCAGGCCGCTGCGCGGGTTCAGCTCGTAGAGCAGCGCCCCCGGCCCCTTGCGACCTGTCGACCTGCCCACCTCGCGCACCAGCCCCGACTCCTCGAGCCCGGTCAGCGCCTGCGACACCGTCGGCTTGGAAAGCCCGCTCCGCCGCGCCACCTGCGCCCGGGAGAGCGCCCCCTCGGCCCGGATCAGCTCGAGCACCGTGCGCTCGTTGATCGCCCGCAGGAGGCTCGGCGTTCCCGGCGTCTGGCGGATGCTGTTCGTCGGAGGCTCCACTGTATAGTAAGGAAACTTTCCTGACAGTACTGGGCAAACATATGCCCGCCGGCGGACGGAAGTCAAGGGACGGAGGCACAGCATCGGACAGCTCGCGATAACCGGCGGATCGAGGGTCCGGAGCGAGCCGTGGCCCGCCTGGCCGCAGCTCGAGGAGGACGATGCACAGGCGGTCGCCGACGTCGTCCGGGGTGGGCAGGTCGGCGGCTTCCCAGAGCCGGGGCCTCACGCCGAGGCCTTCGCCGCACACTTCGCCGCATACCAGGGGGCCGAGCACGCGGTCGTCATGGCCAACGGGACGGTGACCATGGAGGTGGCGCTGAAGGCGCTCGGCATCGGCTGGGGCGACGAGGTGATCGTGCCCGCGCTGACCTTCGCTGCCACCCCCTACGCGGCGGTGGCGGCGGGCGCGCTGCCAGTGTTCGTGGACGTCGAGCCTCGCCGCTACACGATCGACTGCGAGCAGCTCGAGGCGGCGATCACCCCGCGGACGCGGGCGATCATGCCGGTCCACCTCGGCCAGCAGATGTGCGACATGGACCGGGTGATGGACATCGCCGGGCGCAACGGCCTGCACGTGGTGGAGGACTGCGCGCACGCGCACGGCCAGCAGTGGCGGGGCCGCGGGGCAGGCTGCCTGGGCGACTTCGGCTCGTTCAGCCACCAGTCGACCAAGATCCTGACCGCCGGCGAGGGCGGCACCCTGACCACCGGCGACGAGCGGTTGGCCCGGCTCGCCCACTCGCTGATCGACTGCGGGCGGCCAAAGGACGCGGGCGAGAGCGAGTACACGTTCGGCGCCAACTACCGCCTGGGCGAGCTCCACGCGGCGCTCCTGGAGCGGGCAATCGAGCGCTTCCCGGCCCAGCAGGCGCAACGGGCGGAGCTGGGCGAGTACTTCGAGGAGCTGGCGGACGGCATCCCCGGCGTGCGCATCAACCGGCGCGACGAGCGGGTGACCCGGTGGAGCTTCTACCGCTACATCTTCACCATCTCGAACGACGAGTTCGGCGGTGCGCCGAACCACGTCGTCGCAGAGGCGCTCGAGGCCGAGGGGATTCCGGCCGAGGTGCAGTACCCGCCGATGAGCCGCTACGACCTCTTCCAGCCGTCGCTCTCACGGCTGCCCGTATGCGTCGAGCATGCCGACCGCCTGGATCCGTCGCGGATGAGCTTCCCGGTCGCCGAGCGCGCCGGGGAATGGCAGGCGGTATACCTGGACGAGTGCGTCTTCCGTTCCGGACGCCGCGGCGTCGAGCAGGCCGTCGAGGCCCTCACCAAGGTGCAGCGGCACGCGCAGGAGCTGCGTGAATAAAAGAGGCCAGACCCCTTTATGCAGCTGCCCGCACCACCCGGCGGGTGAGCTACCCGGCCGTCGCCCCGAGCAGCCCAGATGTAGTTCCTTATGACGCCGACGAGGATGACGAGCCCGCCGCTGCGGTCTTCGTCGGCGGTGCGATCCGCACCGCTCCCTGGAAGTTCGCCACGTGCCAGGGGTCGTCCAGGCGAGTGATGCGGACAACGTCACCGGAGTGCGGAGCCTCGATCAGGAGGCCGTCCGCCACGTACATCGCGACGTGCCCGATCGGCGACTCGAAGAAGACCAGGTCGCCGGGCTGCAGATGTTTGATCGAAACGTGGTGGCCCAGCTCGGCCTGGCTGGCCGCGAAGTGCGGCAGGCTGATGCCGAGCTTGCCATACGCCCACATGACCAGACCGGAGCAGTCAAACCCGTTGCGCGGCGAGGCGCCGCCCCAGACGTACGGAGTGCCCAGCCTGGTCAGCGCCAGCCGCACCGCCCGGACACCCAGCTTGTTCCCCTTGAGCATCTTCAGCTTGTGGTGCTTGAGCTGGCGCAGGGCGCGGTCGGCCAGCTTCGCCTGGGCACGGGCCTGGCGCAGGATCAGCGCATGTGCGTCGGCCTCGAGCTGGCGCAGCTCGTCGCGCGCCTTGCGGATGTCGCGGCGGAGCACCTTGCGCCTGTGCGGATAGCGCTCCAGCAGCCGCTCGTCGTAGCGGATCCGGGAGCGGATCCGGTTCACCCGGACGAGCCCGGCATGGCCGTGCAGGTGGACGACCTGGGCCAGCCGGCCGCTGAACCAGCGGTGCGACCCAAGCTGGTGCTGATGCCGCCGCTCGGCCTTTTGAAGGGCGTGGATCGCCCCGTGCAGGACGCCGCGCTGCGCCTGCACCTGCGCCAGCGCCTGGGTCACCTGGTCGGCCCGGGCAGGCGTCGCCGCCCAGCCGGTGACCGCCGCCGCCAGGACGGCGGCGAAAACGAGCAGCGCTCGCCGGACGTATGCCCCCCTCTGCATCGGACACATTATGCCCGGCCTGGCGGCGAATGGGCCCAGGTGGTAGCCCAGCCCACATCGCCGGCGGGTCTACGATCCCCCGCGGTGGCGCCCGACGACACGCATGCGGCGTTCGCGGCGGCCGCCGCCGCCGACGGGATCGTCTTCCAGGGCCGCACATTCGACTGGCTCGGCGAGCAGGGTCACATCGGACTGGAGCGCGTCGCCCAGGCCCGGCGCGACCCGGCGCTGGTGGCCCCGGCGAAGGCGGCGATCGCGCTCCTGAAGTCGATCTACGCCCGGCTCCGGGGCGACGAGTCGGTGCTCCGCGCCGCTCGCGAGAATCTGCTCCTGCCGGTCGATCTCGTGCACGACCCGACCGGCACCGTGGTCGAGCTGACCGGGCCCGAGCACTTCACGTCGTTCCGGGCGGCGGCGCTCGCCCTCTACCCGAACGACGTCCCGGTGGCATTCGACGTCCGGGAGCACGCTGCTCTCTGCGACGCCTGGGCCGCGCGCAGTGACGGGATCGGGCGCGGGCTGCCCGCCAAGGGATTCGGCTTCGGCGGAGTGCAGCGCCAGCGCGCGTACCAGGACGCGCTGCGCGACCTGGCGACGCCGGCGATGGGACACCCGCCGCTCGTCCGGATCGTGGCCATCGACGAGGACGGCGCGGCACTCTACCAGCGGCACCGCGCGTTGCTGGCCGGGCTCAGCGCTTCCTGAGCCGCGGGTCGCCCGGATCGTGGACGGCCACGTTCACCGTCGAGCAGCGGCCACAGCGAACGCGCACCCGCCGGGTCATGTAGTCGGCGCCCATCCCCGTCGCCAGCAGATTGCCGCACGTCACGCACACGTAGTCGTCCGGTCCGTTGCCGTTGAAGACGGGCCGGTCGGGATCCTCCTGGCGGGCGGTGGCGCCGTCCTTCGGTACCTCCCCCGGCCGCGTCTCGCGCATGACGATCGTGGCCATGAGGCGATCAGAGCCCGCCGAGCTTGGCGGCGAAGTCGGTGACCAGGGCGTCCAGCACCCCCGACACGACCCCCTCCCCCATCGACGCCGCCTTGCCGGTGATCTGGGCGTGCGTCTGGATGTCCCCGCCACCGTCCTTCAGCGTGAACGTGATCGTGGCATTGGCGTAGCCCTGGCCGCCGGCCTCTCGCGACTTGACCGTCATCACCACCCGGTGTGCATCCGGATCCTTCTCGGTGATGTCGAGCGTCCCCGCGAACACCATCGACATCGCGCCCATCTTGACGTCGATGTCCGCTTTCACCGAGTCAGGGCTGGTCCGCTCGCGCACCGTCGCCCCCTGGACGCACGGGACCACCTTCTCCAGATCGAGGATGGTGGCGTAGCTGTCGTCGATCGGGCGGGCCGTTGCGAAGGTGTGGTCGAGGTCGACTGCCACGGGCCGCCATTATAAACTTGAGGGGTGCAGATTCCGCCCGGCACCTACGCCCTGGGACCCGACGACGGGCGGCTGACGGTGCGCACCCAGCGCTCCGGCGCAGCCGCCATGGCAGGGCACAACCTGGTGATCGACGTGACATCGTGGAAGGCGGTCCTGACGGCGGGCGAGGCGGCCGCCGACATGCGCGTCGAGCTGGACGTCGACGGCGGCTCGTTGCGCGTCCGCGAGGGCACCGGCGGCATGCAAACGCTCGAGCAGCAACACAAGCAGGAGATCGAGCAGACCATCGACGACGAGGTCCTGAAGCGGGACGCGATCAACTTCCGCTCCACGCATGCTGCGCGATCGCGGGACGAGGACGCGGTCACCGTGGAGGGCGACCTGACGCTCCACGGGACGTCCCATCCGATCGCCTTCGACGTCTCGGCCGAGGACGACGGGACGGTCAGCGCCTCCACCGTCATCAAGCAGACCGACTACGGCATCAAGCCGTACTCGACCCTGTTCGGGGCGCTCAAGGTCGTCGACGAGGTGGAGATCAGCATCGCGGTCAGGCTGCCCACCCCTGTCGCCTCCGCCTCGGCAAGCTAGTCCCGATACACGGCCTGGGCGTCCAGCCCGCCCTCCACCCCGGGCGGCAGCTCGCCGGAGCCGTGCGCGTACATCGCGACGTCGGCGATCGTCGCCACCCCGGCCGCGTCGCTGCCGTCGGCCGACCACGCCCCGTTCGACCACGTGAGGCGTTCCGGCGGCGCTCCCAGCTGCATCCCGGCGAGCAGCCGGCCCTTCTCGCGGATCTTCTCGGTCGCACGGGAGATCGCCGCGGCGGTGCCGTCCGAGGGGGCGGTGTTGAAGCCGTGGCCGTTGCCGAAACGGTCGGTGTCGGCGGGCACGACCTTCACGTCCAGCGGCGGGACGCCCAGCTCGCCGGCGACGAGCTCGGCATACTCGGGCTCCCTGCCGTCGGCCTCGGTGGTCAGGCTGAGCACCATCTTGCCGGTCGGGTGGACTCGCAGGAACACTGCGCGGTAAGCCTCATTGGCCACGGTCGGACTCCTCATGCTCGGGGGCAAGGGATGCGAGGCGCTGACGCTCGAGATGCGCCGTCAGCGCGTTGTGCTCTTCCAGGTCGCAGAAGGACGGCTGGGGGCCGCCCTGGGGATGGGCTGGCACGGCGGGACGATTGCAGCCCGGGTAGATGCAGGTCTTTCCGGACGCGGTGCTCACCGGGCGCTCCCGTCGTCTCGGGCGGCCTCCCCGGTGACCCACCCCGGGGTGGTGTTGCCCTTGCGCGGCCCATGCCCGCTGGGCATCGCCACCGAGCTGCCGGGCACCGGCGTTGCGCTGGCCCACGGCTCGGGCTCCCCGGGGCCGTCCGCGGGCACCGTCCAGCGTGCCTCGTCCAGCCCCTCCCAGGACCTGGCGCCGATCGCCTCGATCACCTGGCCGAGCGCCCGGAAGTTGTGGCCGCTGACCAGCGCGTCGCAATGCGGAAGGGCGGCCACCATGCCGCCCGCGCGCACCGAGAAGGAGCCCGCGCCGGCCCGTGGGTTGACCCAGACGATGCGGTGGGCCAGCCGCCGGAGCCGGGCCATCTCCCTGCCCACCAGCTCCGGGTCGCCACGCTCCCAGCCGTCGGAGAGGATGACCACGACCGCCCCCCGGGCCATGCCTCGCCGCCCGTGCAGGTCGTTGAACGACTTCAGCGCATCGCCGATCCGCGTCCCGCTCGACCAGTCGGGCGCCGCCTCGGCGGCCCGCTGGATCGCCCGCTCGGGGTTGCGCGACGAGAGCGCGCGGGTGAGCCGCGTCAGCCGGGTGGCGAAGACGAAGGCCTCGGCGTTCGGCCCGCAGGCGGCCGCGCAGGTCAGGAACTGCAGGTAGGCGCGGGCGTAGGGCTCCATCGAGCCCGAGATGTCGCACAGCATGACCAGCCGCCGGGGCACCACCCGGCGGCGGCGATGGGCCAGCCGCACCGGGTCGCCGCCGGTACGCAGGCTGCCGCGAAGGGTGCGCCGCATGTCGACCTGACGGCCGCCGCCGGCCGGCCGGTGCCGGCGCGCCCTCCGGGTCGGCGTCGCCAGCCGAAGCTGGGACAGGAGCCGGGAGAGCTGCGCCAGCTCCCGCGCGTCGAGCTGGTCGAATCGCTTGCCGCCCAGCCGCTCCTCGTCGCTGGCCATGGCAAGCGGGACCGGGATCGGCGGCAGGTCGTCGCCGGCCCCCGACGGTGAGGGCGAAGACCAGCCGAGCACCGGCTCGGAGTCTTGCCGCCCGTCGCCCTCGCGCCTCCGGCCGGGCGGCCGCTCGTCGCCGGCGGCCGCCGCGCGGCTCGCCGGATCGTCGGCCGGGCTCGCCGCCTGAACGGCACCACCGAACACCGAGAAGAAGACCGCGTCGAACGCGCCCACCTGCGCGGGGTCGGACACGAAGACCGCCCGCGCCGTCCAGTAGAGCCGGGTGCGCGCGACCGGGCGCACGATCGCAAGCGCGCGGGCGAAGCCGGCAGCCCGCTCGGGCGTGACGGGCAGGCCCGCCTCGCGCAGGCGCGTGCTGAGGGCGCCTGCGAGCTCCGGCAGGTCGAGCTCGACCGTCTCCACCCGGAAGCCTGGGCGCGTCATCTCAATCCCCGGAGGCGAGGTTGGCGAGGCCCTCGGCGCGCACGACGTCGTGATCCTCCTCGTACTTGAGCACCGAGCCGAGCGTCCGGTCGATCGCCGTCGCGTCGAGGCGAGACACGCCGAGCAGCGTCAGCGCGGCCAGCCAGTCGATCGCCTCGGCGATCCCGGGCGGCTTCTGCACGTCCTGGTCACGGATCCGGGACACGGCCGCGGCCACCTGCACCGCGAGCGTCTCCGAGGAGCCGGCGACCCGGCGGCGGACGATCTCGACCGCCCGCTGCTGGTCGGGATAGTCGATCCAGTGGTAGAGGCAGCGCCGCTTGACCGCGTCGTGCAGGTCACGGGTGCGGTTCGAGGTCAGCAGGATCACCGGCGGGTGGGTCGCCACGACCGGCCCGAGCTCCGGGATGGTCACGCTCGCCTCGCCCAGGAGCTCCAGCAGAAACGCCTCGAACTCGTCGTCGGCGCGGTCGATCTCGTCGATCAGGAGCACCGCCGGGCGCGGGCCGGGGTGCTCGATTGCGCGCAGCAGCGGGCGCCGGCTGAGGTACTCCGGCCCGAACAGGTCGTCCTCGCGCAGGGCGGAGCCGCCGGCGTCGGCCAGTCGGATGCTGAGCAACTGGCGCGGGTAGTTCCACTCGTAGAGCGCCTCGGCGGCGTCGATGCCCTCGTAGCACTGGAGCCTGATGCAGGGAGTCTCGAGCACCGCCGCGAGCGCCTTCGCGGC
>DASUHT010000056.1:0-23720 GCA_036273335.1 Gaiellales bacterium
GCTCCTCATCGACGGCGAGCTCGCGGCCGGGGCGGGCGGTCATGCCTCCGACATCGACAATCGCAGCCCCGGCGTCGAGCAGGGCCAGGCCACGCTCGATCGCAGCTCCGGGCTCCGCGGTCGCACCCTCGTCATAGAACGAGTCCGGAGTCACGTTGACGATCCCCATGATCAGCGGCGGGCCAGCGGCTGGAAGCGTCCGCGAGGCGAAGGTCAGGCTCACGAGAGCGCAGCCTATCGGCCGTTCCAGCCCGTTCGGTGGGCGGATTTGACATCGAACATGTGTTCGTCTACCATCATCGAACACATGTTCGCCACGACAACAGACCGCCGCCGAAGCGGCCTCCTCGCCAGCGCCCTCCTCGTTGCGGTCGCGCTCTTCCTCGGCCACGCCGTACCCTCCTCGGGGGCCGGTCACCCGCGTCATCACCGGGTGCGGGCCGGGGAGACCCTGTGGGGAATCGCCTCCACCGGCTATCCAGGCAGCGACCCGCGCGCCGCGGTCGACCGAATCGAGCAGGCGAATCACCTGACGTCGGCGTCCATCGTTCCCGGGCAGGTGCTCTTCTTGCCATGAGCCCGCTCCCGGACAACGTCATCCGCCTCGACGAGCGGCGGCCGCCGCGTCCGCAGCCCGACCCGCCGCCTGCGGCGCTCGGCCGGCCGCGGCACCTCCGGCTCGTCGACGGCAGCAGCGACGCCGCTGTCTTCGACCTCGAGACGTTCCTCGCCCGTGCCCGGATCGTCATGGCCGAGGCTCCGCCGACGGGGAACGGCGGCACGATCGTGCCCCTGCACGCCCAGCCCGCCTGACCGCCGGGCCGGACTCGCCGGCAGCCACGCTCTACTATCGCTGCGTGGATCTGAGCGTCCTCTTCCTCGGCACCGCCGCATCCGTCCCAACGTCCCAGCGCGGCACGGCCGGCTTTCTCGTCCGGCGAGGCGGCGATCGCCTGCTGATCGACTGCGGCGAGGGCACCCAGCGGCAACTGCTCCGCTCCGGAGTCGGGCTGGTGGACGTCGACGAGATCCTGCTCACGCACTACCACGCCGATCACTTCCTGGGCCTGCCGGGCATGCTCAAGACGTTCGGCCTGCGCGGCCGGGAGGCGCCGCTTGCGATCTATGGGCCGCCGGGCCTGCGCAACCTGATCGCGTCGCTCGACCAGGTGTTCGGCCGGCTTCCCTACCGGTTGGAGCTGGTCGAGCTGGAACGCGGCGACTGGATCGGCCACGACGGCTACCGGGTCGAAACCTTCGCCACCGACCACGGCGTCCCCAGCGTCGGCTACGCGGTCATCGAGGACGTGCGGCCGGGGCGGTTCGACCTGGATGAGGCCCGCCGCCTGGGCGTACCCGACGGCCCGATGTTCGGCGCCCTCCAGCATGGCGATCCGGTCACCCTGGAGGAAGGCCGGCAGATCGAGCCGGGGATGGTGCTCGGCCCCGCCCGGCCGGGCCGGCGGATCGTCTTCTCCGGCGACACCCGACCATGCCCGGCGACGATCGAGGCGGCGGCCGGGGCCGACCTGCTCGTCCACGAGGCCACGTTCCTCGACGAGGAGGCGGCGCGGGCGGCCCAGACGGGCCACTGCACCGCAACCCAGGCCGGACAGATCGCGCGCGACGCGCAGGTCACGATGCTGGCGCTCACCCACCTTTCGACGCGGCACCTGGTACGCGACATCCGGCGCGAGGCCGAGCGCGAGTTTCCGAACACCGTCGTCCCCCGCGACTTCGATGTGATCGACCTGCCGCTGCCGGAGCGCGGCGGGCCATGCCTGCAGCGGAGCGAGGAGGCCCGCGACCCCGCCGCCGAGGCCGTCGACCTCCCGGTCGCCGAGTGACCTTCGATCGGCTGGCGCCGGACTACGACCGCCTGCGCACCGCCGGCGGCCACTGGCGCGAACTGGCGGAGCTGGCGATCGGTGAGCTTGGCCGGCCGGCGCGGCTGCTCGACGTCGGGTGCGGCACCGGCCGCTTCGCAGTGCTCGCCGCTGACCTGACCGGGGCCCGCGTCTGGGGCGTCGACCCATCGGCGGCGATGCTCGGGCAGGCGCGCCGGCGGCCGTCCGGCCGCCGCGTCGGCTGGAAACAGGCGGTCGCGGAGAACCTCCCCTTCCGGGACGGATGGTTCGACGCCGCCCACATGCAGCTCGTGCTGCACCTGGTGGGCGATCGTGACGCTGCACTTGACGAGCTCGCGCGAGTCGTCGGGCGGGATGGACGGCTGGTTTTGGTCACGTTCGAACTCGACCACTTCGACCGCTTCTTCCTGAACCCGTACTTCCCGTCCATCCCGGCGCTCGATCGCGGCCGCTTCCCCGACCCCGACCAGCTCATCCGCGACCTCCCCGGTCACGGCTTTGGAGCCCCGACGCGGCGCCGGATCAGCCTGCCAGCGGCATCGCGGGCTGAGGATGTCCTGGAGCGCGTGCGGGGGCGCTACATCTCGTCGCTGCGGCTGATCCCGGAGGAGGAGTACCGGAGCGGAGTCGGCCGGCTGGAGGCCGACATCGCCGGCGGCCGGAGCGAGTTTCGCCACTCCCTGGAGTGGTGCCTGATCAGCGCGACGCGAGGATAGCCCGCAGCCCCTCGGCGAAGGCGGCGCCGCCGCCGTTCGCGGGATGGCGCACGTAGCTCGCCCGCTCGCCGAGCACCGACTCGGCGATCCGGCCAACGGCGACCACGACGGCGGGCCGGATGATCTCGACCGCCCGCTCCACGAACACGGCGCCGGCCGCGATCTCGGCGGTCGTCGGCCGCCGGTTGGAGAGCGGCTCGCCGGCCCGGTGGGGGTGAGTGGGGACCGTGTTCCAGAGCACCACGTCGAGCTCCGCGCCAAGCTCGCCGAGCACCCGGTGGACGATCGTCCCGGAGGGCTCGCTCCAGCGACGGGCGGCACAGGTCGCGGCGAACGGGTCACCCCAGACCGCCAGGTCACGCTCGCTGGTGAAGGCGATCCCCGACCAGCGCATGCCCTGGTAGCCGCCCGCCTCGCCGACGGCGAGGACGCCGGCCCGCCGCCGCTGGGCGAGGTAGTGGCGAAGGTTGGCGCACCGCCGTTCGGCCGCTCCGGGCAGGTCATCGGGGCCTGCGTCGCGGTACTGGTTGAAGGTTCCGCCGATGGTCGCCCGGGCCAGGTCGCGGATCAGCTCATCCATCGCGCGAGCTTGACAGACCCGGGGGGATGTGGTTTAGTCAGTTGTATTAGTCACTTGACGAAAGCCACGCCTCAGGAGCGTTTCCTGGACGCCGCCGAGCGAATCCTGATCGACGAGGGCCGGGACGGGATCACCACCCGCCGGGTGGCCCGCGAGGCCGGACTCAACCACGGCCTGGTGCATTACTACTACGGCTCCGTCGACAACCTGATGCTCGCGGTGCTCGAGCGCTTCACGGGACGCCTGGTCGAGCGGCAGCGCATGATGTATGCGCTCGACGTGCCGTTCATCGAAAAGTGGCGGACGGCGATGGGGTTCGTTGAGGACGACCTGGCCGCCGGCTATCCCAAGATCTGGCACGAGCTGCAGGCGATGGCCTGGAACCGCCCCGACCTGCGCGAGCGGGTCGTCTGGGTGAACGAGCAGTGGCGGTCGGTGCTGACCGAGGCGTTCTCCAAGGCCGCCGCCGAATACGGGCTCAGCCCGCGGGCGGTGCCGCCGATCGTGGCACTCGTCATGACGTTCAACCAGGGGCTGTTCTCGGAGCGCCTGCTCGGGATCGACACCGGGCACGATGAGCTCCTGCACTGGATCGAGGGCTGGCTGCTGACGCTCGAGGAGGGCGCTGTAGATGGTGGTTGACACCGGGAAGACGCGGGCCGCCCGGCGCGTCCGGGAGAGGGACGTGGTGCATCCTTCCAATACGGGCGGGCCCGTTCCAGGCCATGAGCTGGCCGCTGCCGCAATCGCCGGCTGGCGGCGCTGGGAGCCGGCGCTGGAAGAGTGGGCGCGCGCCTCGCGGGGAGCCCGGGATGCGGTCGAGGCGGCCGGCGGCGGCAGCCGCGCCTGGTCGCCGCGGGTCGACCGCCAGGCACCGCCGGCCGCCTCCGTCGGCACCGGCTGATATCCTCGCGTCAGCTTCGGGCATTATCCGAAGCAGCCTCGAGCCACCTTTAAACCGCGCCCTGAGAGGCCGGAAAGGAGCAGCTGTGACCGTGCCGTCCGCAACCGCCGAGCGCGAACTGGTCGACGCCGACCACTTCCAGCGGACGCTCCGGCGGATCGCCCACGAGATTGTCGAGAAGCATGACGACCTCTCTGCGCTTGCCCTCGTCGGCATCTACACGCGAGGGGTCAACCTGGCCGGCCGCCTGCACGACCTGATCGAGGAGTTCACCGGCGCCTCGGTGGCGACCGGGGCCCTCGACATCACGTTCTACCGCGACGACGTGACCGTCCGTGCGGGCGAACAACGCGCACATCCCCAACCGGTGGTCAAGGCCACCCGGCTGGACTTCCCGGTCGAGGGCAAGTCGGTGGTGCTGGTGGACGACGTCCTGTACACCGGGCGGACGATCCGCGCCGCCATCGAGGCCGTGTTCGACTACGGCCGCCCGGAACGGGTGCAGCTCGCCGTCATGGTCGACCGCGGCCACCGCGAGCTTCCCATCCGGCCCGACTACGTGGGCAAGAACCTGCCCACGGCGAGGACCGAGCGAATCAACGTCCAGGTCGACGAGATCGACGGCTGCGACCGCGTCGTCCTGCTGGCGGGGGAATAGGAGGCAGGCCATGGACACCCAACATCCGCTCACCGCCGACCGCCGCCACCTGATCGCGGTGGACGACCTCGACCAGGTCGGGATCCAGCGTATCCTGGACACCGCCGAGGGCTTCCAGAGCATCATGCGGCGGGACGTGAAGAAGGTGCCGACCCTGCGCGGGCGCACCGTCATGACGGTCTTCTTCGAGTCCTCGACGCGCACCAGCTCCTCGTTCGAGCTGGCCGCCAAGCGGCTGTCGGCAGACACCATGAGCCTCAAGGCCTCGGGCTCCAGCGTGGACAAGGGGGAGTCGCTCAAGGACACCATCCTGACGCTGTCCGCTTACGACCCGGATGTGATCGTGATCCGGCACGCCGGCATCGGATCGGCGGCGATGATCACCCGGCACACGGACGCCCACGTGGTCAACGCCGGCGACGGCAAGCACCAGCACCCCACTCAGTGCCTGCTCGACCTGTACACGATGCGGACGGCCCTCGGCCGGATCGCCGGCCTGCATGTGGCGATCGTGGGCGACGTCCTGCATTCCCGGGTCGCCCGCTCGAACATCGCCGGCCTGACCATGATGGGCGCCGACGTGACGCTCATTGGGCCGCCGACCCTGATCCCGCGCGGCATCGAGGCGATGGGCGTCGCGGTCTCCCACGACATCGCCGATCTCGACCAGGCGGACGTGGTCTACGTGCTTCGGATGCAGCGCGAACGGATGGAAGAGGGCGCCAACTTCGTGCCGTCGCTGCGCGAGTACAGCGCCCGCTGGGGAGTCACCCCGGACCGGGTGCGGCCCGGCCAGCTGGTCATGCACCCGGGACCGATAAACCGCGGCGTGGAGATCGCGGGCGCCGTCGCCGACGCCCCCAACTCGCGCATCGTCGACCAGGTGCGGGCCGGGCTGGTCGTGCGGATGGCGGTCCTCTACGACCTCCTGACCGAGCCGGCGGGCACCCCGGGCGAGAGCGCCCTTCGGGTCGTCGGCCAGCCGGAGCGAACCGCCGCAGGACAGGAGGTGGCCTGATGGTCGACCGCCTGCACCAGACGACGGCGGCATCGGCGACGCTCCTGATCGCCGGCGCCCGCGTCGTCGATCCGGGCAGCGGCCTGGACGGGCAGCGGCTGGACGTGCTGGTGCGCGAGGGGACGATCGCCGAGATCGGTCCGGGGCTCGAAGCCGCCGGCGTCGAGCGGGTGGAGGCCCGAGGGCTGACGCTGCTTCCCGGCCTCATCGACCCCCACGTGCACCTGCGAACGCCGGGGGACGAGGACGAGGAGGACATCGCTTCCGGCACCCGCGCGGCCGCCGCCGGCGGCTTCGTGGCGATCCTGGCGATGCCCAACACCAGCCCCGTCGTCGACTCGGTGCAGGTGCTCGACTCGCTGGTGCTGCGGGCCCGCGAACAGGCGGTGGTGGCAACCGGGTTCTTCGCCGCCATCAGTGCCGGCCAGGCCGGTGCGCGGCTGGTCGAGATGGGCGAGCTGGCCGACCGCGGTGCGGTGGGCTTCTCGGACGACGGGCACCCGGTCGAGCGCGCGGCCCTGCTCCGGCGGGCGCTTCAGTACAGCCGCATCACCGGCCTCAAGCTGTCGCTGCACGAGGAGGACACGTCCCTGGCGGCCGGCGGCCAGATGCACGAGGGAGCGGTCTCTGCTGAGCTCGGGCTGGGCGGCCATCCATCGATCGCCGAGTCGGTGATGATCGGCCGCGACCTCCAGATCGCCCGCCACGAGAACGCGCCGCTGCACCTCTGCCATGTCTCGGCGGCCGAATCGGTGGCCGAGATCCGGCGGGCCAAGGAGCTCGGCATCGCAGTTACCGCCGAGGTGACGCCGCACCACCTGTGCCTGACCGACCGGGCGGTCGCGGCGCTCGACCCGGCCACCGCAAAGATGAACCCGCCGCTTCGCTCCGCCGCCGACCGGGCGGCGCTGATCGACGCCCTCGCGGACGGCACGCTCGACTGCATCGCAACCGACCACGCCCCCCACCGGCCGGAGGAGAAGGATGTCCCCTTCGAGGAAGCCGCGAACGGCGTGATCGGCCTGGAGACCGCGTTCAGCGCCGTCTACACGCACCTGGTCGCGCCCGGACTCGTTTCGCTGGGGACGATCGTCGAGCGGATGTCGGCAGGCCCGGCAGCTGCGTTCGGGCTCGAGGCGCCGGCGATCCGGGTGGGGGCGCCGGCCAACCTGGCCGCCTGGGACCTGCGGGCGGACTGGCTGGTGCAGCCGCCCTACGCCTCCCGCTCGACCAACTGCGCCTTCGCCGGCCAGCTCCTGCACGCCACCTGCCGGCTCACGCTGGCCGGCGGCACGGTCGCCCACCGGGTGATCGAGGCGGCAGGGGTGGGAGAGCGCTGATGGCCTCGTTCCTGGTCTTCGAGGACGGCACGGTGTATCGCGGCCGGCCCTACGGCGGGCACGGGCTGGCGGTCGGCGAGGTCGTGTTCACGACGTCGATGACCGGCTACCAGGAGATCGTGACCGATCCCTCCTTCGCCGGCCAGCTGGTGACGTTCACCCAGCCGATGATCGGCAACTACGGGGTCGAGGCGGAGGCGTCCGAGTCGGAGCGGCCGGCCGCCGGCGCGGTGATCGTCCGCGAGGGCCGGAACGCCGCCCCGGCCGGGCGCAGCGGGTTCGCCGACTGGCTGGCCGAGCACGGCGTGGTCGGCCTGCAGGGTGTGGACACGCGCGCGGTCACCCGGCGGCTGCGAAGCGGGGGGTCACTGCGCGGCGCCGTCTCGACCGGCAGTGCCGGGGTGGAGGAGGTGCTGGAGATCGTCCGCGCGGCACCGCCTATGGCCGGCCAGGCGCTGGCCGGATCGGTGTCCCTGGCCGCCCCTCGCGAGCTGCCTGCGCTGGCGCCGGAGCGCGCCCACCTGGCGGTGCTCGACTACGGCATCAAGTCGTCGATCGTCCGGCTCGCCCGGGAAGCGGGGGCACGGGTGACCCAGCTCCCCTGGGACACGCCCGCCCGGGCCGTCCTCGAGCTGGCCGCCGACGGCGTCCTTCTGGGCAACGGCCCCGGCGACCCGGCCGCCCTCGAGACCTGTGTCGGTGAGGTCCGGAGCCTGGTCGGGCGGACGCCGATCTTCGGCATCTGCCTCGGCCACCAGCTGCTCGGTCTGGCCCTCGGCCTCGACACCTTCAAGCTCCGTTTCGGGCATCGCGGCGCGAACCACCCGGTGCTCGAGCTCGCGAGCGGGCGGGTGCTCGTGACTGCCCAGAACCACGGCTTCGCCGTGCGTGGACCGGAGCAGGGGCGCGAATTCGCATCCGACTTCGGGCCTGGCCGGGTGACCCACGTCTCGCTCTACGACGGCACCGTCGAGGGCCTGGAGCTGGACGGGCTGCCGGTCGCTTCGCTGCAGTTCCACCCGGAGGCGAGCCCGGGCCCACACGACGCCCGCGACGCGCTGCCGGCCTTCGTCGACCGGGTCGCCCCAGCGGGCGCGGAGCGGGCCGTTGCCTAGGCGCACGGACATCTCGAGCGTCGCGCTGATCGGCTCCGGGCCGATCGTGATCGGTCAGGCCTGTGAGTTCGACTACTCCGGCGTCCAGGCCCTTCGCGTGCTGCGAGACGAGGGCTACCGGACGGTGCTCATCAACTCCAACCCGGCGACGATCATGACCGATCCCGAGTGGGCCGACCGGACATACCTGGAGCCGCTCGACCTGGAGGGGGCGAGGGCGGTGCTGGAGCGCGAGCGGCCGGACGCGCTGCTTCCCACCCTGGGCGGTCAGACCGCCCTCAACCTGGCCTCCCAGCTCTCCGAGGAGGGCGTCCTCGATGAGCTCGGGATCGAGCTCATCGGCGCCTCCTACGAAGCCATCCGGTGCGCCGAGGACCGGGAGCGGTTCGCCGAGACCATGGCCTCGATCGGGCTGCGGGTGCCGCACAGCGTGATCGCCACCAACCTCGGCGAGGCCCAGGCCGCGCTGGCTACCGGCGAGCTCCGGCTGCCGCTGGTGATCCGCCCGGCGTTCACCCTGGGCGGGCACGGCGGCGGCTTCGCCGACAGCGCCGACGACCTCCATGCGATGGTCACGCGCGGGCTGCGCGAGAGCCCGATCGGGCAGATCCTGCTCGAGGAGTCGGTCGCCGGTTGGGGCGAGTTCGAGCTCGAGGTGATCCGCGACCGTGCGGACAACGTCGTCATCGTCTGCTCGATCGAGAACGTCGACCCGATGGGCGTGCACACCGGCGACTCGGCCACCGTCGCCCCCGCCCAGACGCTCAGCGACCGCGAGTACCAGACGCTGCGCGATGCCTCGGCGGCGGTGATCAGGGCAGTCGGCGTCGACACCGGGGGCTCCAACGTCCAGTTCGCGCTGAACCGGGAGAGCGGCGAGCTGGTGGTGATCGAGATGAACCCGCGCGTCTCCCGGTCATCCGCACTGGCCTCCAAGGCCACCGGCTATCCGATCGCCAAGGTGGCCACCAAGTTGGCGATCGGCTACACCCTGGACGAGATCCCCAACGACATCACGCGAACGACGCCGGCCGCCTTCGAGCCGACGCTGGACTACGTGGTCGTGAAGCTGCCGCGGTTCGCATTCGAGAAGTTCCCCGGCGCCGACACGGGACTGACCACCCATATGAAGTCGGTCGGCGAGGTGATGGGCATCGGCCGCACGTTCGCCGAGGCGTGGGGGAAGGCGATGCGCTCGCGCGAGCTCGACCATCCGCCCCGGCGCGACGGGCCGGTCGGCGATCCCGAGTGGGACCGCTTCGACCGCATCCAGGGCCGGCTGACCGCCGGCGAGGAGGCGGCGGTGCTGGCCACCGAGTCGGGTGTCCACCCCTGGTTCGTGGACGAGTGGGCGCTGATCGCCCACGCCGAGCGGATGATCGCCCGAACGCCGATCGACGGGCTGGTCGAGACCGAATGGCGGCGGTTGAAGGCGCTCGGCCTGGGCGACGCGCGGATCGCCGAGCTGGCGGGCGCCGGCGAGCAGGAGGTGCGCCGCGCGCGTCACGCGCACGGGGTGCGCCCGGTGTACAAGGCCGTCGATTCCTGCGCCGCCGAGGTGGAGGCGCAGGCGCCGTACTTCTACTCGGCCTACGAGGAGGAGGACGAGCTGCCGCCCAGGCAGCGCGAGAGCGTCGTCATCCTGGGTGCCGGGCCGAACCGGATCGGCCAGGGGATCGAGTTCGACTACTGCTGCGTGCAGGCGGTGCGGACCTTCCGCGAGCTCGGCTACGACGCGGTCATGATCAACTGTAACCCGGAGACGGTATCCACCGACGCCGAGACTTCTGACCGCCTCTACTTCGAGCCGCTGACCGTCGAGGACGTCCTGGAGGTGGTCGAGCGCGAGCAGCCGCGAGGCGTGGTCTGCATGTTCGGCGGCCAGACCCCCCTGCGGCTGGCCCGCCGGCTGGAGGACGCCGGGGTGCCCCTGCTGGGGACACCGTTCAACGCGATCGACGTCGCCGAGGACCGGGAGCGCTTCGGCGGCGTCCTGAAGGCGCTCGGGCTGCGCGCCCCGGAGTGGGGCATCGCGGCCGACCCCGCCGAGGCCGCCGACATCGCCGACCGCATCGGCTACCCCGTGCTCGTTCGCCCGTCCTACGTCCTCGGCGGCCGGGAGATGCGGATCTGCTACGACCGGGCGAGCCTGGAGCAGCGGCCGGTGCAGGCGGGCTCGCTCGTCGACCGCTTCGTGGAGGACGCAGTGGAGGTCGACGTCGACGCCATCTGCGACGGCCGGCGGACCCTGATCGGCGCCGTCATGCAGCACGTCGAGGAGGCGGGCATCCACTCCGGCGACTCGACCTGCGTCATCCCGCCGCTGTCACTGGGGGAGTCCGTGGAGGCGGAGATCTGCCGCCAGACCGCGGCGATCGCCGAGGCGCTCGGCGTCCGCGGGCTGATCAACGTCCAGTTCGCGGTGCGCGGCTCGGACATCTACGTGATCGAGGCCAATCCCCGTGCCTCGCGAACGGTGCCCTTCGTCAGCAAGGCGACCGGCCGGCCGCTCGTGGAGGCCGCCTGCCGCGCCTCCCTTGGCCTCGAGATCGTGCTCGACGACCGACCGCTCGACCATGTCAGCGTGAAGGCGGCGGTGCTCCCGTTCCAGCGCTTCGCCGGCGCCGACTCGACGCTCGGCCCGGAGATGCGCTCGACCGGCGAGGTGATGGGCATCGGCCCGGACTTCCCGACCGCGTTTGCCAAGGCCGAGCGCGCGGCCGGCCGCCGCCTCCCGGCCTCGGGGGTCGTCTTCCTGTCGGTACGGGACGCCGACAAGGCCGCGGCAACCATGCTGGGAGCGCTTCTGCAGTCGCTCGGATTCGAGCTCGTGGCGACCTCCGGGACCGCCCGCGCCCTGCAGCGGATCGGGATCCCCGTACGCAGCCTGGCGAAGGTCACCGAGGGCTCGCCGAACGTCGTCGACCTGATCCAGGCCGGCGAGATCGCGCTCGTCATCAACACCCCGGCCGGCCGCGGCGCGCGCACCGACGGCTACGAGATCCGGGCGGCCGCCATCGCCCACCGGATCCCCTGCATCACGACCCTGGCGGGCGCCTCGGCTGCGGTGCAGTCGATATCCCAGGCCCGCCAGATGGAGCCGCCGGCACTCCAGGACATCCACCGCGGGGAGGTGGCCGGTGCCGCCGCTGCACCGGCGTAGCCTGCCCGTGACCGCCGTCGAGGCGGTCGGGGCGTACACACTGCTGCGGCTGCGAAACGACGGCGGGGACGCCGGCCGCCCGGGACAGTTCTTCATGCTCCAGGCCGATCCCGAGCCGGCGGCGGCCTACCTCCCGCGCGCGCTCTCGGCAGCCTGGGCGAACGAGCGCGAGATCGCCTTTCTGATCGACACCCGCGGCGAGGGCACGCGCGGGCTGGCCGCCGCCGCCCGCATCTCGCTGCTCGGCCCGCTCGGCAAGGGCTTTCGGATCGCCGAAGGGCCGGCCCTCCTCGTCGGCGGCGGGATCGGCGCCGCGGTGCTGCCCTGGCTGCGCAGCGAGCTCGCCCATGCGGGACGGGCACCGCGGACGCTGCTCGGATTCCGATCGCCGGCGCACGCCGTGTGCGCGGCGCTGGTCGACCCGGAAGCCGACGTCGTCCTCGAACCGGTGCTGGTCACCGAGCCGCTGGCCCGCCTGCTCCCCTTCCCGGGCACGGTCTACGCCTGTGGCCCGGATCCGATGCTGCAGGCGGTGGCCGCCGTCTGCGCCGAGCACAACGTCCGCTGCCAGGTGGCAATGGAGGCGGCGATGGCCTGCGGGTTCGGCGCCTGCTACGGCTGCGCGGTGCGCATCGACGGCGCCTGGCGGCGGCTCTGCATCGAGGGTCCGGTGCTGGAATCGGGGCGGATCCTTGTCTGACCGACTTGTCAGCGAGCTCTGCGGCGTCCGCCTCGAGAACCCGCTCGTCAACGGCTCCGGGACGCTGGACGCGCTGGTCGCGGGCACGCTCGGCCTGGCCGCCTACGTGACCAAGACGATCACTCTGCGGCCGCGGGAGGGGAACGCCCCGCAGCGGATCGCCGAGACGCCCGCCGGCATGGTCAACTCGATCGGCCTCGCCAACCCAGGGCTGGACGCGTTCTGCGGCTCGGTCGCACCGGCGCTGGCGGAGCTCGCCGTCCCGCTCGTCGTCAGCGTCGGCGGATGGTCGCACCGCGAGTACGCAGAGGCCGTGCGCCGGGTCTCGGCTCTGCCCGGGGTGGCGGCGGTGGAGCTGAACGTGTCCTGTCCCAACGTCGACACCGGCTGTATCTCGATCGGCAGCGACCCGGCCGAGACGCGAGCTCTCCTCCGCCGCTGCTCGGCCGCGAGCGACCTGCCGCTGCTGGTGAAGCTGTCGCCGTCGGTCGCCGATGTGGCGGCGATCGGCGAGGCGGCCGCCGAGGGCGGAGCGGCCGGCCTCGTCGTGATCAACACCGTGCGCGGCATGGCGATCGACCGCGACACACTGCGGCCGCTGCTGGGCGGCGGCGGAGGCGGCCTCTCCGGCCCGGCGGTGAAGCCGGTCGGCCTGCACGCCGTCTTTCACTGCTTCGCCCGGACCGGCCTTCCGATCGTCGGTATGGGGGGCGTCGCATCGACCCAGGACGTCGTCGAATACCACGCCGCCGGAGCCGTTGCAGTCGGGTTGGGGACGGCGCTCCTCCGCGACCCCGGACTGCCGGCGCGGATCCTGCCCGAACTCGACGGCGAGCTCGCCCGCCGCGGGCTCGCATCCGTTGCCGAACTCGTCGGATACGCCCATCAAGCCCAAGCTAAAGCTCTACAAGAGATTTAGGGTCTGGAGGGCAATATTGGCGTATTCAAGCCGATTGAAGCCGGTTGCGCGCCCCCCTCAAGGCTGTATAATCGCCCCTCACCATGATGCTCGACACGCTCACCCAAGCCCCCACGCGCTCGCTCGACCAGCGCATGGAGGCGCTCAATCGAGCGAACGAGATCAGGGTCAGACGAGCACAGCTGAAGCGCGATCTGAAGGCCGGGCAGCGCCGCATCGAAGACGTGATCGGCGACCCCCCGGAGTACGTCCTCACCGCGAAGGTGTACGACATGCTGGTGGCCGTTCCGCGGCTCGGCAGGGTCAAGGTGGGGCGGCTTCTGACCCAGTGCCGGATCAGCCAGTCGAAGACGGTCGGGGGGCTCTCCGAGCGCCAGCGCAGCGAGTTGCTCGAGCTCTTCCGACCCTGACCGCGGGCGGCGGGCACGCCCCGTGAGCCCACGACTGTTCGTGATCTCCGGTCCCTCTGGAGTCGGCAAGGGCACCCTGATCACGCGCGTCCGCGATCTGGTCGCCGACCTCGAGGTGGCGACCAGCGCCACCACCCGGGAGCCGCGGCCGGATGAGCGGGACGGCCGCGAGTATCACTTCCTGAGCGACGACGAGTTCGCCCGGCGGGTCGCCGCAGGCGAGTTCCTGGAGCATGTACGCTACGCCGGGAATCGGTACGGCACTCTGCGCAGCGAGGTCGACCGGCGACTGGCCGAGGGCAAGAGCGTGGTGCTCGAGATCGAGGTCGTGGGCGCCCGGGAGATCCAGCGGCGGATGCCGGAGGCGGTTCTGGTGTTCGTCGCACCGCCGACGTTCGCCGATCTGGAGCAACGGCTGCGAGTCCGCGGAAGTGACTCGCCAGACGCGATCGCCAACCGGATCGCGATCGCCCGCGATGAGATGGACGCCCAGCCCGAGTTTCAGGAAACCATCGTGAACGACGACGTCGACCGCGCGGCCCGCCAGCTGGCGGAGTTGGTCCGCAAGGCGACCAGAATCGGAGAGGCATCATGATCTACCCCAAGATCGACGAGTTGCTGGAGCACGTCGACTCCAAGTACGCGCTGGTGATCGCCGCCGCCAAGCGGACACGCCAGATCAACGACTACCACCACCAGCTGGGCGAAGGCACCTTCGAGCAGTTCTCCCCGCCGCTGGTGGAGTCGCGCTCGAAGAACTTCCTGACCATGGCCCTGGAGGAGATCGCCCAGGGCAAGCTGATCGTCACCCGCTGACGCCCGCCGGGTGACCGGCTGGCGCGACCGATACCAGGCGTACCGGGAGAGCCCCGGCCACGCCGCCGGGGACGACCTCGACCTGGTCGTCGAGTGGTGCCGGCCGCGACCGGGGGTGACCGCCCTCGACGTCGCCACCGGCGGCGGCCATGTCGCCGACCGCTTGCGCGAGGCGGGCTGCGACGTGACGACCTGCGACCTCGAGCCGGCGATGCGGCCGGACGTGGTCTGCCCCGCCGACCGGATGCCGTTCGCCGACCTGGCGTTCGACGCCGTCGTCTGCCGGATCGCCGCTCACCACTTCCCCGACGTGGCGGGGGCGGTGCGGGAGATGGGGCGGGTGTGCCGGGAGCGGCTGGTGATCGAGGACACGCTGTACCGCTCGGAGGCTCACGAGGAGGCCGAGCGGCTACGCGACCCGAGCCACGTGCGCTCGCTGACCGCGGCCGAGTGGGAATCGCTGATCGAGGCCGCCGGCCTGCGGCCGGAGCGCCGAGCGGTGCTGGCCAAGCAGCACCACGTGGACGCCTGGCTCGCCCGCGCCGGCTGCACTGGCCCGGCCGCCGCGCGCGTCCGCGAGTTGATTGCCGACGCCGTCTCGGACGGCGTTTACACCGACCGCAAGCTCGTCCTGCGCGCGCTCCGGCCGGCCGCCTGATCCGCCGCCGACCGGGGACGCGGACTGGCCGAGGCGCCCCGGCTGGGGCACACTACAGAGGATGATCCTCGTCGGGGTGTGCGGCGGAATCGCCGCCTACAAGACCTGTGAGCTGGTGCGCATGCTCGTCCGCGCCGGACACGACGTGCAGGTCATCCAGACGCCCGCCGCCACGGGCTTCGTCGGGCCAACGACGTTTGCCGCCCTCTCCCGCCGCCCCGTCCTCACCGACGACGGCGCCGAGCTGTTCCCTCACCTGGAGGCGTCCCGCGACGCCGATCTGATGGTGATCGCGCCGCTGACGGCGACCTCTCTCTCCCGGATCGCCCACGGCGACGCGGCCACCGTCCTCACCGCCTCCGCGCTGGCCTTCGCCGGGCCGATCGTCGCAGCGCCGGCGATGAACCCGCGAATGTGGGCCGCCGAGCCGACGCGGGCTGCCGTGCGCGACCTCCTCGGCCGGGGCGTAGAGCTGATCGGACCGGAGACGGGAGACACGGCCGAAGGCGAGCTGGGCGAGGGCCGGATGGCCGAGCCGGAACGGATCTTCGACGCTGTCCAGCGGCGCCTGCAGAGCGCCCGCAGCATGGCCGGGGTGGCGGTGCTGGTGACTGCCGGCGGCACCCGCGAGCCGCTCGACGCCGTCCGCTACCTGGGCAACCGCTCGAGCGGCAAGATGGGAGTCGCGGTGGCCGACGAGGCGGCCCGCCGGGGCGCCAACGTGACACTCCTGCTGGCCGCGGCGACCGCCCGCCCGTCGGCGCCGATGCGCGTGCTGAAGGTGGAGACGGCGGCCGAGCTGGAGGCGCTGACGCTCCAGGAGGCCGCGGGCGCCGACGTGGTGGTGATGGCCGCCGCCGTCGCCGACTACCGGCCGGTCGCGGCGGAGAGCGGCAAGCGCCCGAAGAGCGGTGAGCGCTGGCACATCGAGCTCGAGCCGACGACGGATATCCTCGCCAGGCTCGGCGAGACGCGGAGCTCCGGCCAGCGGCTGATCGGATTTGCAGCCGAGCACGGAGGCGGGGCAGTCGAGCGCGCCCGGGGGAAGCTCGTCCGCAAACACGTGGACATGATCGTGGTCAATGACATCAGCCGATCGGACATCGGATTCGACCAGGACGCGAACGAAATCACGATCGTGACGTCACACGGTGAGAAGGCAGTGTCGCGACGCTCGAAGCAGGAATGCGCCGCCGCCGTATGGGACGCCGCCGAAATGCTCGCAGGGATTTCGGCGGCGACTGTCCGATGACCGACAACCGACTCAGGGGGGATTCCGGAGTGGAAGCCTCAGAGCTGTCAAGCGAACCGCCTTCAGCCGCCGTCGCGGCAGCAGGCGACACCGCACGCCGGGTGATCGATAACGTCGCCCGGGTGGTGCAGGCCCCGACCGGGCTGATCGAGCGCTGCATTCTGGCGGTGCTCTGCGAGGGGCACGTGATCATCGAGGACTTCCCCGGCGTCGGGAAGACGATGCTCGCGAAGTCGCTCGCCCGCTCGCTGGCCGGCGAGTTCGCTCGCGTTCAGGCCACGCCCGACCTGCTGCCGTCCGACATCACGGGCGTCAACGTGTTCAATCTCCAGAGCAACGAGTTCCAGTTCCGGCCGGGACCGGTGTTCGCGAACCTCGTGCTCGTGGATGAGATCAACCGGGCGTCGCCAAAGACGCAGTCGGCATTGCTCGAGTGCATGCAGGAGGCCCAGGTCACGGTGGACGGCCAAACCCACGCCCTGGCCCGCCCCTTCATGGTCATCGCAACCCAGAACCCGATCGAGTACGAGGGCACGTTTCCGCTGCCCGAGGCCCAGCTCGACCGTTTCACGATGCTTCTCACCCTGGGCTATCCGGAACTGGCCGACGAGGCCAAGATGCTCGCCCAGCACTCCACGTCGGAGCCGCTGGACGATCTCGAGCCGGTGGTCGACGCGGCGGAGATCGACGCCGCGGTGGAGGCCGTCAAGGGCGTGTTCGTCGAGGACAGCATGCATCGCTACGTGGTCGCGCTCCTGCGCCAGACACGCGGCGACGCCCGGCTCGCACTGGGCGCCAGCCCGCGGGCCGGGATCAGCCTGCTGCGCGTGGCCAAGGCCTACGCGGTGGTGCGCGGGCGCGACTACGTGATCCCCGCCGACGTCAAGGACGTCGCCGTCGACGTGCTCTCGCACCGGGTGATCCTGGCGCCCGAGACGCGGACGGCCGGCGTCGTCCCGTCCGAGCTAATCCGCGAGGCGCTCGACCGCACCCCGGTACCGGTGTGAGCCCGTGCTGACCCGCAACGGCAAGCTGGTGATGGCTTGTGGGGTGGGCCTGTACGTTGCGGCCTGGGGGTTCGGGACGGCGGTCATGTATCCGGTCGCCGTGGGGCTGATCCTGGCTCCTGGGCTGGCGTCGCTCTGGGTGCGCACGATGCGGCGGCCGCTTCGGCTGCGGCGAACGGTGCAGCGCGGCGACCTGGTGGAGGGCGTCGACCTGCGCATCGGCATCGAGGTGCGAACAGGCGGCGGACCGCTGCCGGCACGGGCGGTGCTGGTCGACCAGGTGGACGGGATGCGCCCCCTGGAGACCCCCCTCTACCGGCGCGGCGCGGTGGCCCGGGGCGGCCACCTGATCCACTCCGCGCCGCGCGGCCGCTACCGCCTCTCGAGCGCGCTGGTACGGATCAGCGACCCCTTCTGGCTGGCCGAGACGCAGGTAGCGGTGGAACGGGTGGACGTCGTCATCGTGTACCCGCAGGTGGTGCCGCTGGAGGGGCTCTTCACCGACGCCGGGTCGGCCGGCGGCGACGTCAACCGGGCGCTCCTGCATCGCAGCTCGGGCTATGACCTGCACTCGATCCGCGACTTCCAGCAGGGCGAGAGCCTACGCCGGGTGCACTGGCCGAGCACCGCCAAGCGCCGCCGGCTGATGGTCAAGGAGATGCACGACGCCCCCCGCGACGAGGCCTGCGTACTGCTCGACGGCGACTCCTCGGCCGAGGTCGGCGAGCCCGGCCAGAGCTCCTTCGACGTCGGCGTGCGAAGCGCCGCGTCGGTGCTTGCGCGGCTGGTCGACGCCGGCCAGCGCTGCTCGCTGATCGTGCACGGCGAGACCCGCGAGCGCGTCCGGGTCGGATCGGCGGGGATCGAGTGGGCGGACGCCCTCGGCGTGCTGGCGGTGGCCCGGGCGCGGGCGCCGCGACCGCTCTCGGCCTTCCTCGGAGAATCGATGTCCGGGGGCGCCGATCCGATCGACGCCGCCCGCGTGTTCATCGTCACGGCCGGTCTGACGCCGGCGCTGGCCGAGCGTCTGATGACGCTCCGCTCCGCCCAGCGCGACGTCGCGGTGGTATGGATCGACGCGGCAACCTTCGCCGGCGGCAGGACGCCGACCGGGGTCGATGCGGCCGCGCTTCGGCTGGCCCGGTCGGGATTCGCGTTGACCCGGGTGCGGTCGGGCGACGACCTGCGGGTGGCGCTGTCGGCGCCGGCACTGCGGGCGGTCGCGAATGCGTAAGCCGGCCGCCGCGCCGTGGCTGATCCTGGCTGCCTTCCTGGCCTTCGGCGGCTGGCACTGGGCGCACGTCGAGACGCCGCCGGCACCGGCCGGCTCGATGATCCTGCTCTCGGTTCTGGCCGGATTGCCCGTGCTTGTGGCGACGACCTACAGCCGCGTCCTGGGCTACCTGGTCACGCTGCCGCTGTGCGCGATGCTGGCGGCCGGGTCGGTGAGCGGGATCTGGCCGGGCAGCTCCGGCACGCATCTCTATCCCCGGGCGATCTGGCGGCACATCGACTCCGGCGCTCACGCCTGGTTCGGGGTGACGACGCCGTTCGACCGCTTCCGGTTCGTCCTGGTCGACCACGACGTGCGGCTTGCCTACTTCGGTATCGCGGTCGTGCTCGCCTGGCTGGTCGTCGACCGCCGGGCGCCCCTGCCCTCGATCGGTGTCGCCTTCGCGCTGTTCGCCACGCCGAGCACGATCCTCCACCTGCACGCGAGCGGCTTTCGGGCCGCAATCTTCCTCGGCCTGGCGCTGATCGCACTGCGCCTGCTGCCGCCGCGTGAAGAGGCCGGCGAGGGCGCGATGCAGGCGGTGACGGTCGGTGCGGCGGTGATCGTCGCCGGGCTGGTGGTGGCGACGCTGCCCGGGGTGGCAAAGGGGGCGTTCCTCGACTGGCACACCTGGAACCCGCTGGCCGGCGAGCCGAACCGGGTGGCCGTCAGCTACGTCTGGAATCCCACCTACCAGCCGCTGATCTGGCCCAAGAAGAAGACCCCCGTGCTGCTCGTGACAGCGCCGCGGCCGATGTACTGGAAGGTCGCCACCCTGAACCAGTTCGAGGGCGACACCTGGCAGGTGGACGAGCCACCGGCATCCGTCCCGCTGACGCCGGGGTCGTCGCTGCACGTGGCCCAGACCGCACTTCCCACCGGCGCCCAGGGGGCCAGCCGTGGCAACAAGATGACGATCACCGTGAAGGTGCTGGCGCTGGCCGACCAGCACCTGGTCGGCGCCGGCCAGCCGATCGCCTGGAACCCGCCGTCGAACGTGCTGGCGGTGCTGACGGCCGACGGCGACGCGGTCGCGACTCATGACCTCGACCGCAACGCGACCTACACGATGCAGGGCTACGCGCCCGACCCATCCGCCCAGCAGCTGGAGGCGGCGGGATCGAGCTTCCCGACCTCCGTACTCGAGTCGCTGGCGGTGAACGGCCAGCCGGTGCCGCTGTGGCATCCCGGTCAGAAGCCGGCCAGGCTGCCGCCGGTCGGCCCCGACCTGCGGCGGGCGTCCAACCAGGTGTGGAAGCGCTCCGGCGCGATCAAGGCAAAGAACGAGTGGAGCGCGGCGGCCGAGGTGGAGGCGTATCTGCGCAGCAAGCCGTTCGTCTACGACCAGAAGGTCGTCTACAAGCGGTCCAAGGGCCCGGTGCTGGCCCAGTTCCTGCTCACCAAGCATCACGGCTACTGCCAGATGTTCGCCGGCGCGATGGCCTTGGTGCTTCGCCTGCACGGGATCCCGACGCGGGTCGCGGTCGGATTCACCACCGGCCAGTCGACCTCGAAGGAGGGCGGCGCCTACCTGGTCACCGACCACAACGCCCACATGTGGGTGGAGACGTACTTCCCGCACTGGGGCTGGCAGCCGTTCGAGCCGACGCCGGGCGACGTGCTGCCGGTGCAGAGCTCGACCTCTAACGCGGCAGCGCTCGGGCCGCTCGACGGCGCCCTGGCCAAGCAGGGCAGCCCGAACCTGCTGACCAAGCACGAGAACCTCGATCAGGTCGGTCCCAACCATCGGCTGGGCGAGGTGCACAGCAAGGATCCGCTGCACGGCCGCGGGCCGCGCGGCGTCGCCGGCGAGGGCCTGGGCGCCACGGCCACCCCGAGTCACCGCGGCCGCGGCTTCCTGACCGCAGTCCTGATCCTGGCGGTTGTCGTGGCGGCGATCCTGGCCGTGGTCAAGTTCGCGGCCGTGCGCTGGCGCTACCTGCGCCGCGGACCGCGGCAGCAGGCGTCGGCTGCCTACCACGAGCTCTCAACGTTCCTCGGCGACCAGGGAGTGGTGCCCGTTTCGAGCCGCACGTTCGAGGATCTGGCACATGAGATCGACCGCTGGTATGCCGTCGACGCGTCGGAGTTCGCCGCGGCGGCCAGCCGCGCCCGCTACGGGCCGGCGGCCGGAGCCGGCGAAGCGGAGACCGAGATGCGCTCGTCGCTGCGCCGGCTGAAGCAGCAGATCCGCACCCAGATCTCCCGGCGCGACCGGCTCTCCGGCGCCCTGCGCATGCGGGCGGCGCTGGCCCAGTCGACGACGCTGGATTAGCACTCCGGCAGGCCGGGGCTACCCTGTGGGTACGGCCCATGGCGAGCGAGCGCGACAACACTTATGAGCTCTTCCAGCAGGGGAAGGCGCACCTCCAGCGCGGCGACAACGCACAGGCCACCGTCCCCCTGGAGAAGGCGAAACGGCGCGAGCCCGACAAGGCTTCGATCCGGGAAGCGCTGGGCGTCGCCTACCTGCGCATGCGCCGCTACCAGGAGGCTGCCGCAGAGTTCGAGCACATCCTCGCGGCGGCGCCCGCGAACGACTATGCGCACTACTGCCTGGGCCGCTGCCTCGACCGTCTGGGCGACCGGCGAACGGCGCTCGGGCACTACAAGATGGCGCTCTGGCTGCGCCCGGGCGTCGAGTACTACCGCGAGGCCGTCGACGGGCTTGTGGACTAGAACGCGCCGCGTTGTCAGACGCCGTCGAGCCAGATCGTCACCGGCCCGTCGTTCACCAGCGCGACCTGCATGTCGGCCCCGAAGCGGCCGGTGCTGACCGGGATGCCCAGCTCGCGAAGGCCGCCGGCCAGCGCCTCCAGCGCTCGCAACGCGTCCTCCGGCGGCGCCGCTCCGACGAAGCTCGGCCGGTTCCCCCGCGAGACGTCGCCGTAGAGGGTGAACTGCGAGACGACCAACGCCTCACCGGCGACGTCGAGGAGCGAGCGGTTCATCTTCCCGGCGTCGTCGGCGAAGACACGCAGGCGGGCGATCTTGGCGGCCAGGCGGGCCGCTTCGGGAGCGCCGTCGCCGGGTCCGGCGGCGGCCAGCACGAGGAGCCCGCGACCCACCTCGGCGACCCGTTGGCCGGCCACGGTCACGGACGCTTCCGAGACACGCTGGATCAGCGCCCGCACGGCCGCCGCCATGGAGCTGAAAATCCCATCCTGCTAGACTACTGAGCACAGTCAGTTGTCCCGAGGCGGTCCGACGAGGTGGGTGCAAGCCCGCCTCTTTTTTCGCCCAGATGAAGCGGTAAACGATGCCCAAGACCCAAGGATTCCCCGATATTCAGCAGGAGATCGAGCGCACGCTCGGGCGCACCATGCCCGAGGTCGAGGTGGTGCTCGCAGAGCGCTCGTCACCGGGCACCGTGCGGGTGTTCATCGACCGCGATTCCGGCGCCGTCGACCTGGCGCTGTGCGAGCGGGTGACCCGGGAGCTGGCGGCGCTTCGCGACCGCTACGCGCTCGAGGTGTCCTCGCCCGGCCTCGACCGGCCGCTGACCAAGCCGCGGCACTTCGCACGGGTGGTGGGGGAGACCGTGAGCGTCCGCACCCACGAGCCCGTGGACGGCCGCAAGACCTTTACCGGCAAGCTCCTGCATGCCGGCGACGAGCACATCGACATCGATCAGGACGGCCAGACGGTGCGGCTCTCCTATCCGGAGATCCGCCGCAGCAACCTGGTGTTCGATCCACCGGGAGGCAGAGCGTGAGCAAGGAGATTCTGGAGGGCATCAAGCTTCTGGAGAAGGAGAAGGGCATCGAGCCGGGCACACTGCTGCCCGCGATCGAGGACGCCGTCGCCGCCGCCTACCGCAAGATGCCGGACGCCCACCACCCGATCCGGGTCGACTTCGACCCCGAGTCCGGCGACTACACCGTGTGGTCGGTGACCCCTGACGCCTGGACCGGATACCTGGAGGCACACCCGCACCACCACGAGCTGGCCGAGGCGCCGGCGCCCGAGGACGACATGGCCGCGGCCGACCAGGCCGGGCAGGGCGACGCCGAGGAGGAGCCGGAGCCGGAGATCGAGTGGGACTGGTTCTCGACCGGCCAGATGGAGGACGTGACGCCGGACAACTTCGGCCGCATCTCGAGCCAGACCGCCAAGCAGGTGCTGAAGCAGCGCATCCAGGAGGCCGAGCGGTCGATGATGTACGAGGAGTACCACGACCGTGTCGGCGAGATCGTGACCGGGATCGTGCAGCAGGACGACAACCGCTACGCGTTCGTCGACCTGGGGCGGATGGAGGCGATCCTGCCGGGCTCGGAGAAGGTCCCCGGCGAGCGCTACGAGCAGGGAAGCCGCATCAAGGCCGTGATCATCGAGGTGCGGAGCGAGGGCAAGGGCCCGCAGGTCGTGCTCTCCCGCCGCTCCGACGAGCTGATCCGACAGCTCTTCGAGCTGGAGGTTCCCGAGATCGCCGATAGCCTGGTGATCATCCGCGCAGTGGCTCGCGAGCCGGGCTACCGCGCGAAGATCGCCGTCGAGTCGCGTGTGCAGGGCGTTGACCCGGTCGGTGCCTGTGTCGGCCCGCGAGGATCGCGGGTGCGCATGGTCGTCTCCGAGCTGCGGGGCGAGAAGATCGACATCATCCCCTGGAACGACGAGCCCGCGCGGTTCGTCGCCAAGGCGCTGTCGCCGGCCAAGGTTCGCGAGGTCTACGTGGACGACGACGGCCGCCAGGCGACGGTCGTGGTGCCCGATGACCAGCTCTCGCTGGCCATCGGCAAGGAGGGCCTGAACGCCCGCCTGGCGCACCGCCTGACCGGCTGGCGGATCGACATCGTGTCCGAGACCGAGTACTACGCCGAGGAGGCAGAGGTGCCGTACACCGGCGCCGAGGGCGAGGAGGACGAGTTCCCGGGCCGCTGCATCGCCGTCACCTCCTCCGGCAAGCGCTGCCCCAACCAGGCACTCGAGGGCAGCCGCTACTGCGGCGTCCCGGCGCACCGGGAGCTGGCGACCGTGGAGGAGGGGTAGCGACGACACCGCTCGTGCAGGCCATACCCCGGCGCCAGTGCGCGGGCTGCGGCAGCCGCCGCGCGCAGCGTGAGCTGGTGCGGCTCGTCGTGCGCGGTGGCCGGGTCGAGATCGACCGCGAGCGCCGCTCCGGCGGCCGCGGCGCCTATCTCTGCCCGGATCCCGCCTGCGCCCGCCGGGCCGTCCGGCGGGGCGCGCTGGCCCGCCGGCTACGACAGCCGGTGTCTGGCCTTGCGTCGCTCGAGGAACGGCTCCGGCTTGAGCCTGCCGGGACGCCGTGGAAGGATTCCGTCTGATGGCAAAACGACCCACAGAGCAGGCGACCCCGCCCGAG
>DASUHT010000057.1:0-19152 GCA_036273335.1 Gaiellales bacterium
GGTCGTGATGCCGACGGGGCAGCGGCCGGTGTGGCAGTGGTAGCACTGCCCGGCGGGGACTCCGACGGTGCCCTCGTAGTCGGTGACGCCGGGGATCTCCTTGTTGCAGTTGAGCGCCATCAGCGCCGAATGGCCGATCGCAACCGCCTTGGCGCCTAGCGCGAGCGCCTTGGCGATGTCGCCGCCGTTTCGGATGCCGCCCGCCACGACCAGGTCGATCTCATCGGCCAGACCAACGTCTTCGAGCGCCCGCCGGGCCTCCGGGATGGCCGCCATCAGCGGGATCCCGGTCTCCTCGGTGGCGATGTGCGGCCCGGCGCCGGTGCCGCCCTCGGCACCGTCCAGGTAGATGATGTCCGGCCCGCACTTGGCCGCCATGCGCACGTCGTCGTAGACGCGTGACGCTCCCAGCTTGAGCTGGATCGGGATCTGATAATCCGTCGCCTCGCGGACCTCCTGGATCTTCAGGGAGAGGTCGTCGGGGCCGAGCCAGTCGGGGTGTCGGGCCGGTGAACGCTGGTCGATTCCGGCCGGAAGCGAGCGCATCTCGGCCACCTGTTCGGTCACCTTCTGCCCCATCAGGTGGCCGCCCAGGCCGACCTTGCAGCCCTGTCCGATGAAGAACTCACAGGCATCGGCGAGCATCAGATGGTGCGGGTTGAAGCCGTAGCGGCTCTGGATACATTGGTAATACCATTTGGTGCTCATGTCCCGCTCCGGCGGGATCATCCCGCCCTCGCCGGAACATGTCGCCGTGCCGGCCATCGACGCGCCGCGGGCGAGCGCCATCTTGGCCTCCAGCGACAGGGCGCCGAAGCTCATGCCGGTGATGTAGACCGGGATGTCCAGCTCGATCGGCTTCTTGGCGAAGCGGGCGCCCAGCACGGTCTTCGTCTCGCACTTCTCGCGGTACCCCTCGATCACGAACCGGGTCAGCGTCCCGGGCAGGAACATCAGCTCGTCCCAGTGCGGGATTGGCTTGAACATCGAGAAGCCGCGCATCCGGTAGCGGCCCAGCTCGGACTTCACGTGGATGTCGTTGATGACCTCGGGCGAGAAGATCCGCGATCGGCCGAGCACGTTTCGCTGGGCGGTGGTCTTGTCGGAACTCATCACAGCACCAGCTTTCGCTCGGAAGGCTCCAGGTTGTCGTAGTTCAGCCGTGCGAAGCAGGCTTCGCACGGGAGAAACCCATCTAGCGTGCTCGGTGCGTTCATCACAGCACCAGCTTTCGCTCGGAAGGCTCGAGATTGTCGTAGTTGTAGAGCTTCTTGCCGCAGACGAACTTCTGGAACTTGGGCGGCGTACCAAGCTCGTAGATGCGGAACTTGCGCTCGATGAACTCGCTGTCGGCGGCCGTCCACTCGCCCGGCACGCAGTCGATGCCGAGCGCCTTCACCTTGCCGGCGACGTAGATCGTGCCGTCGTACATGGAGTCGCCCAGGCCGGGGCCGGCGTCGCCGCAGATGATCTGGTGGCCGCGCTGCATCATGAACCCGGTCATCGAGCCCACCGATCCCAGGGTGAGGATGGTGCCGCCCTTCTGGTCGATCCCCGAGCGGGCACCGACGCGTCCCTTGACGACCACATCGCCGCCGCGCAGCGCCGCCCCGGTCAGCGAGCCGGCGTTGCCCTCGACGACGACGACGCCGGACATCATGTTCTCGCAGGCCGACCAGCCGACGCGGCCGGTGATGTGCACCTCCGGGCCGTCGATGACGCCGCAGCCGAAGTAGCCGAGGCTGCCCTCGAAGGTGATCCGGCAGCGGGTCAGGATGCCGACGCCAAGCGAGTGCTTGGAGCCGGGGTTCTTGACCGTGACGTCGCTGACGCCGCGCTCGTAGACCAGGTTTCGCAGCTCCAGGTTGATCTGGCGGGTGGTCAGCTCGGCGGCGTCGAAGACCGCGCTGCTGCCGTCAACCTCGGAGACGTTGGGAACCTCGGCGTCCGGCTCGGCGAGCCCCCGCGCGTCGTAGTTGATCCGCCGCTCGCCTACCGCATCCATACCAGCACCTCCCCCTCGTACGGGTCGTAGGTATCGATCTCGTGGTCGATGATCGCGCGGATGGCGATCTCCTCCGACGCCAGGGCGACCATGTCCACGCCCTCGTAGAGCACCAGCGGCTTGGCCGCCATCTCGTCCTTGGCCACCCCCAGCGCGTCCTTGGTCACGCACATGTAGGTGAAGACGCCGTCCAGTTCCTCCAGGCTCTTGTGCATGGCCTCGTCGAGCGTCAGCCCCTCGCTCATCTTCTCGGCGAGGTAGACCGCGATGATCTCGGAGTCGCACTCGGACTGGAAGCGATGGCCGGAGCGCTCCAGGCGGCGGCGCCAGTAGAAGTAGTTGGTCAGCTGGCCGTTGTGCACGACCGCCACGTCCGAGAACGGGTACGCCCAGTAGGGGTGGGCGCCCGAGATGTCGACATCGGACTCGGTCGCCATCCGCACGTGGCCGATGGCGTGGGTGCCGTTGAAGCCCTCGAGCTTGTACTGGTCGGCCACCGTCTCGGCGTCGCCGAGGTCTTTGACGATCTCGAGCGCGTTGCCCAGCGACAGCACCTCGGCGCCGGGGACGTCCTCGACGAAGTCGGCCAGCCGCTTCAGATCGCCGTCGTAGGTCATGGTCGCCCGGTAGGCGTAGTCGGTCTCGACCTCGACCTCGTGCAGCTGGGCGCCCAGCTCGCGCAGCCGCGCCTCCACCTCGTGCCGGTGCCGCTCGATCCGGTCCTCGTACTCGAAGTCGCGGGCGTCGTTGGCGTCGGCCAGCGTGTAGCGCATGACGATCTGCGAGCTGGCCGGGGCGAACAGGGCATAGCCGGTCGAGTCGGGCCCGCGATGCTTCATCGACTGCAGCATCGCCGTCATGTCGTGGCCGACGTCACGAGCGCCGTCCCGGTAGATGATTCCTGCAATTCCGCACATATCGGCGTGCCCCTCCTGGCACCGGTGAAGAACCCGCTGTCAGCGGCGAATTTCGGTCCAATGGTACCGGCCGAAGCGCCAGCCTCACTATGTCCGATCGGATATACCTAGGGCAGGACGTCCAGGTACTCCGCGACGTCCCAATCGGTGACTTGCGAGCAGTACCGCTCCCACTCGTCCGTCTTCTGCGCGGGGGGAGCGGGCTCCCCCCGCGGGCCTCCCACTACTTGTCGTGCGCTACGGGAGCACATCGAGGTACTCCGCGACGTCCCAATCGGTGACTTGCGAGCAGTACCGCTCCCACTCGTCCGTCTTGTAGTGCATGAAGACGCGGTACATCTCGCCGGGCAGCGCCGACTTCACCACCTCGTCCTGCTCCAGCGCCTGGAGCGCCTCGCCCAGCGTCATCGGCACCCGCTGCACCTGCTTCCCGGCCTTGATCGCCTCGTAGATGTTCCCCTCCTCGGGCTCGCCCGGGTCGACCTTGCGCTGGATGCCGTCGTCCATCACCTTGATCAGGCCGGCCAGCGCCAGGTAGGGGTTGACCGAGGAGTCCACCGACCGGTACTCGAACCGGTCCGGCGACGACACGCGGAGGGCGGTGGTGCGGTTCTGGAAGCCCCAGTCGGCGAACACCGGCGCCCAGAACCCGGTCTCCCAGAAGCGCCGGTAGGAGTTGACCGTCGGCGCCGTCACGCAGGTCAGGGCGCGCAGGTGCTCGAGGATGCCGCCGATGGCGTTCAGCCCGGTCGGGCTGGGCAGGTGGACGTCGTCGCTGTCGGGCAGGAAGACGTTCTCGTCCCCCTTCCAGAGTGAGATGTTGGTGTGGCAGCCGTTCGCCGACACACCCATGAACGGCTTCGGCATGAAGCAGGGGAAGGCACCCATCTCTCGCCCCACCGCCTTGCACACCTGGCGGAAGGTGGACAGGTTGTCGGCGGTCAGGTCGGCCCGGTCGAAGTTGAAGTTGAGCTCGATCTGCCCGGGCGCGTCCTCGTGGTCGCCCTGGATCATGTCCAGGCCCATCGCCTGCCCATACTCGACCACCTTGTGGATGATCGGCTGCAGCTCCGAGAACTGGTCGATGTGGTAGCAGTAGGGCTTGGTCTGGCCCTCGACCGACGGCGATCCGTCGGGGTTCAGCTTGAGCCACATCATCTCCGGCTCCATGCCCGCCCGCAGGTGCAGGCCGGTGCGCTCCTCCAGCTCGGCCTGGATGCGGCGCAGGTTGCCGCGGCAGTCGGACGTCAGAAACGACCCCGGCCCGTCCATGTCCTCGCGGTTGCGGAAGCAGGTGCACCAGACGCGGGCCACGCGCGGATCCCAGGGGAGCACGGTGAACGTCTCCGGCTCGGGGATGCCGACCAGCTCCCAGGCCTCCGGCCCGTAGCCGATGTACTCGCCGTGGCGATCGACGAACAGGTTGGCCGTCGACCCGTACACCAGCTGGAAGCCCTTCTTCGCGATCGACTCCCCGTGCGGCGCCGGCACGCCTTTGCCCATGATCCGGCCGGTGACCGAGATGAACTGGTAGTAGATGTAGGTGATGCCCTCGGCGTCGATGCGCTTGCGCACGTCCGCGACCGCCGTGTCGCGTCCATCGGCCTCAACGAACTGCTCCAGATCGGTCGCCACTCCACCCCTCCTGTAGGACGTTTCCGGCTGCGGGCGCAGCCGTGCTTGTGCCGTCGGCGGGCCTAGGCTACGCCCCCTGCGGGCGCCGGCACAAGTGTTGGCTCACCACAATAGGAGCGCCGCAACCGGTTGCCGTGAACACTGGCGGGAGCCTGGTTGGGTGGTTCCCCTCAGTGTTCGAGCGGCAGGTCGTCGCGCGAGCCCCACTCGTTCCAGGAGCCGTCGTAGACCTCGGCCGGACGGCCGCCGGCGAGCTCGATGGCGTTTCCGACCACCGTCGCCGACACGCCGCCGTTGCAGTAGGCGACGGCCGGCGCCGCCAGGTCGACGCCCGCCCGCTCGAGCCGGTCGCGCAGCTCCGGCGGCGGCAGGAAGCGGCCGTCCGCCGCCAGCAGGTCGGTGTAGGGCATGCTGCGGGCACCCGGGATGTGGCCGGCCCGCCGCGAGTGGGTCTCGGCGCCGGTGTACTGCGGCGTCGGCCGGGCGTCCACGACCTGCACCCCGGCGTCCAGCCGCCGGCGCATCGCGTCCAGGTCGATCAGCCGTTCCCGGGGATGCACCGGGAACGGCCGCGTGGCCGGCACCGGATCCTCCACGCCGGCCTCGAGCTCGCCCCCCGACTCGACCCAGGCAGGGAGGCCGCCGTCCAGGATGCGGGCGTCGCCGCCGTGGCTCCGCAGGACCCAGGCGATCCGGCCGGCGAGCGCGTTTCGGTAGTCGTCGTAGGTGACCACGCGCGTCCCCTCGCCGATCCCCAGCGCGGTCGCCTCGGCGGCCACTGCCGCCGGCGCCGCAACGGTCACCGGCACCTCGGCATCGCGGTCGGTGAAGGCCCGCCGCCAGTCGACGAAGAGGGCGCCGGGGATGTGGCCGGCGGCATAGCGGTCGGGGTAGGCGCGGTAGCGCGGCTCTCCGTCCACCACCTCGCCGCGCACATCCAGGACGACCACGCGGCCCACCAATTCGCGCAGCTCGCCGGCGCTGATCAGGGGGCTCGGCATGGGCTGGATGGTACTTTCGCCGCCATGGGGATCGACGACCGATTCTGGGACCCGATCGAGGAGGCCGAGGCGGCGGCCGTGCTCGGCCCCGGCACGCGGGTGCTGGAGCGTCACCGGCGCTGGCTCTTCGGCGTCTCCCGCTGCCGGACTGTGGATGGGCGCGACCTCTATCTCAAGCGCCAGCCGCCGATGGGCCGGTCGATCGAGCAGCTGCGCTGGCAGCATCGGCTGACCAATCACCTCGCCGATCGCGGGGTGCCGGCGGCGCGGGCGCTCGGGCTGGTCGAGCACGGCGGCTTCTGGTACGAGCTGCTGGAGCCCGCCGCAGGCACGGACGCCTACGCCGGCGCCGATTCCTGGGATCCCTTTCGGCGCGCCGTCCACGCTGCCGCGGCCGGCGAGATGCTGGCACGGCTGCACCGGGCCGGAGCGGACTTCTCGCCGCTCGTGCCCCAGCCCCAGGCCGGGTTCGTCGTGCAGCTCGGGCTGGCCGGCCTGGGCGCCGTCGCGGCGGTCGAGGAGCTCTGCCGGCTGCGCCCGGCGGTCGCCGAGTACCTGCGCGGCGAGGACTGGCGGGGGCCCGCCGCGGCCGCCTACGACCGGCTGCTGGCGCGCGTCGCCGAGCGGCTCGAACGGCCGGCGGTGCGGCCGCTGCACGGCGACTGGCAGACCAACAACCTGTTCTTCGAGGGCGACCGGCTGACCGGGGTGATCGACTTCCACCAGGCGGACTGCGGGCCGCGGATCCTCGACCTGGCGGTGGCGGTCGAGCGCAACTGCTTCTTCTGGAATCGCATCTCGGCGGGCGACGACCGGGCGTACGACCTGCGCCAGGCGGCTGTGCTGGTCGCCGCCTACAACGCCGTCGAGCCGCTGGCCGGCGACGAGCGGGCCGCCTTCCCGGACGTCCTGGCCGCCTGCCAGTTCGAGTACGGGATCTCGTTTCTCGACTACTACTGGGGGGTCGAGGGCGACCGCGAGAAAGCCGACTGGGCATGGCACACGTTCGTGCTCGGGCACGCCGAGTGGTGGGCCTCGCCGGCCGGCCGTGAGGCCGCCGCGGCGGTCGGCCGGATCGTCTCAGCCGATCGCTGAGCCGAGCAAGGAGGCCAGCGGCCGGGCCTTGACCAGCGACTCCTCGACCTCGGCCAGCGGGTCGGAGTCCCAGACGATGCCGCCGCCCACCCAGAGGTGGATGAACCCGTCGGCGATCGCCAGCGTACGAATGGTCAGACCAAGCTCCAGGTCGCCGTTCGGGCGGACGACCCCGAGCGCGCCCATCGCGGCGCCCCGGCCGACCGGCTCCAGGCGGGCGATCTGGTCGATGGCCGCGATCTTCGGGGCGCCGGTGATCGAGCCTCCGGGGAAGGTCGCCCGCAGCAGCTCGGCCAGGCCGACATCCCTGCGCAGCCGGCCCTCGACGGTCGACACCATGTGCCGCACGCCGGCCATCGGCCGCTCCTCGAGAAATGCGCTCACGCGCACGCTGCCGGGCCGGCACACGCGCCCCAGGTCGTTGCGCTCGAGGTCGACGATCATCACGTGCTCGGCCCGGTCCTTGGGGCTGTCGGCGATCCGGTCGGCGGCATCGGCAGGCCGGGTGCCCTTGATCGGCATCGTCTCGACGCGGTCGCCGCGGGTGCGCAGGAAGAGCTCCGGCGTGGCCGACACGATCGACCAGCCGGGCTCGTGCATCGCCGCCGACCAGGCGGCGTCGAGCGGCGCCAGGGCGGCGCCGACGGCGCGCGGATCGCCCCGGAACGGCGCCCGCCAGTGGGCGACCAGGTTGACCTGGTAGACGTCGCCGCGGGCGATCGCCCGCCGCACCTCGCCGACCGCCGCTGCGTGGGCCTCGGCAGACCAGGTGCGCTGCCATGCCCCAACCGTGAAGCCGCCCGGCGGCGGTGCCGGGAGCCCGCGGTCGCGGACGCGGCCGGCGGCTAGCGGCAATGGGCACGGCGGCGCCGGCTGGGGCCGGCGGGAGCCGGTCAGATGGGCGGCCATCGGGTAGCCCAGGAAGAGCTCGATCGTCTGCCCCCGGTGCTGCTCGCAGAATCGCTCGACGGCGGCGAACGGGTCGGCGTCGTCGTGCTCGACGACCATCGACGTGCCGGTGCCTGGAATGGTCAGCATCGCATCCCGATGCCGTATGGTAGGCCGGTGAGCACGCACGGCCTGGCGCCACCGCGCGCGGTCATCTTCGACTTCAACGGCACCCTCTCCTATGACGAGCCCCTGCTGGCGCGGATCTTCGCCCGCATGTTCGGCGAGGTCGGGGTGGACGTCGACGAGGACCTCTATTTCCAGGAGTTCGCCGGCTACTCGGACATCGAGATCGTGGAGCGGGTGCTGACCCACTTCGACCGCTACGAGCCGGCTCTGGCGGCGCGGATGGCCGAGCGGCGCTCCGAGCTCTACCTGGAGGCGGTGACCGAGCAGTCGCCGGTGCTGCCGGCGGCGGCCGATTTCGTCCGCCGGGTGGCCGAGCGCGTACCGGTGGCCATCGTCACCGGTGCCTTGCGTCGCGACGTCGCGGCCGTGCTCGAGGTGTCGGGGCTGGGGGAGCTCTTCGGGGTGCTCGTGTCGGCCGAGGACGTGCAGCAGGGAAAGCCCCACCCGGAGGGCTACCTGACCGGGCTGCGGCTCCTCAACGAGGACGCCGCGGAGCCGATCGCCGCTGCCGACGTGCTCGTCTTCGAGGACTCGCCGGTCGGCCTGGCCGCCGCCCATGGCGCAGGCATGCGCTGCGTGGTGGTGGCCGGCACCGTTCCCCGCGAGCGCGTCGCCGCCGCCGATGCGATAGTGTCGGCCCTCGACTGGTCTATACCACTCGTGGAGGGCTGGACGTGAAGGACGAAGCGCGGGCGGTCGTGATCGGCGGCGGCGTGGGCGGCTGCTCCATCCTCTACCACCTGACCCGCATGGGCTGGACGGACGTGGTGCTGGTGGAGCAGTTCCAGCTCACCCATGGGTCGACCTGGCACTCGGCCGGCCTGGTCGGCCAGCTCCGCTCGACGGTCAGCCTGACCAAGATGATGCAGTACTCGGTCGGCCTCTACGCCGACCTGCGCGAGGAGACGGGCAAGGATCCCGGCTGGCACGAGCTGGGCGGCCTTCGCCTGGCCTCCTCGACGGAGCGGCTGGAGGAGATACAGCGCCAGGCCGGCTGGGCGAAGAGCTTCGGCCTGCCGATCGAGATCGTGTCCGCCGCCGAGGCGCAGGAGCGCTTCCCGCCGATGAGCACTGACGGCGTGCTGGCGGCCGCCTTCCTGCCCCACGACGGCTACCTCGATCCCAGCCAGCTCACGTTCGCCCTGGCCGACGGCGCCCGCACGCGCGGCGCCGAGATCGAGCAGCGCACGCGGGTGCTCGAGATCCGCACCCGAAACGGCCGCGTGCATGAGGTGGTGACCGACCGCGGCAGCATCCGCACCGACGTCGTCGTCTGCGCCGCCGGGATGTACACGCCGCAGGTGGCGCGGATGGTCGGCGTCACCGTGCCGATCGTGCCTTACGCCCACGAATTCCTGGTCACCGAGGGGTTCGACCCGCCGCTGCCGGCGCTGCCAACGCTGCGTGACCCGGACAACCTGATCTACTACCGCACCGAGGTGGGCGGCCTGATCATGGGCGGCTACGAGCGCCAGCCGCAGGCGTGGGCGCTGGACGGCGTGCCGGACGGCTTCGACGCGGAGCTGCTGCCGGAGGACTGGGAGCGGTTCGACGAGATCCTCCAGAACTCGGTCATGCGGGTGCCGGCGATGGAGCAGGCCGAGGTGCGGAAGCTGTTCAACGGCCCCGAGGCGTTCACGCCGGACGGCGAGTTCATCCTCGGCGAGTCGGAGGTGCCCGGGTTCTGGGTGGCGGCCGGGTTCTGCGCGCACGGCCTGGCCGGGGCGGGCGGCATCGGCTGGCAGATGGCGGAGTGGATCGTCGAGGGCGAGCCCAGCCTCGACCTCTGGCACATGGACATCCGCCGCTTCGGCGCCCAGTACCGCAGCCGCAGCTACGCGCTTGCCCGGGCGACCGAGGTGTATGCGACCTACTACGACATCAAGTACCCCAACCACGAGCGCCAGGCGGGCCGGCCGCTCCGCCTCAGCCCGGCCTACGAGCGCCTGCGCGAGCTGGGGGCGAGCTTCGGCGAGAAGTCCGGCTGGGAGCGCGTGAACTGGTTCGAGCCGAATGCCGGTCTCGCGTCGGAGCAGCTTCGCCCGCGCGGCTGGGCGGGGCACCACTGGTCGCCGGCGATCGCCGCCGAGAGCCTGGCCACGCGCGAGCGGGCCGGCCTCTTCGACGAGACGTCGTTTGCCAAGATCGAGGTGCGCGGCCCGGGCGCGGTCGCGTTCCTGCAGCGCCTGTGTGCGAACGACGTCGACCGGCCGGTGGGCTCTGTCACCTACACCCAGATGCTGAACTCGCGGGGCGGGATCGAGTGCGACTTCACGGTGACCCGGCTGGCCGACCGGCGCTTTCGCATCGTCACCGGCACCGCCTTTGGCAACCACGACCTGGGCTGGCTGCGCAAGCACCTGTCCGACGACGGCTCGGTGGAGGTGGTGGACGTCACCTCGGCCCACGCCTGTCTGGGGATCTGGGGACCGCGTGCCCGGGACGTCCTGCAGCCGCTGACCGGTGCCGACCTGGGCAACGGCGCCTTCCCGTACATGACGGCGCAGGAGCTGGCGGTCGGCCACATCCCCTGCCTGGCCGCCCGGGTCACCTATGTCGGCGAGCTGGGCTGGGAGCTCTACTGCCCGGCCGAGTACGGCGCCGGCCTGTGGGACCTGCTCTGGGAAGCCGGCCGGCCGCACGACATGCTGGCCTGCGGCTACCGGGCGATCGATGCCCTGCGGGTCGAGAAGGGCTACCGCGTCTGGGGCGCCGACATCACGCCCGAGGACGACCCGTTCGAGGCCGGACTGGGCTTCGCGGTGAAGCTCGACAAGGGCGAGTTTGTCGGCCGCGCGGCGCTCGAGCAGCGACGCGAGCGGGGGCTCCAGCGGCGCTTGCGCTGTCTGGTGCTCGACGACCCGCGGGCGGTCACGCTCGGCTCCGAGCCGTTGCGCATCGACGGCGCGGTGGTCGGCCGGGTCACGACCGGCGGCTACGGATTCGCCGTCGACCGCTCGATCGCTTACGGCTACCTGCCGGTGGCGGCGGATGTCGGCGCTCGCGTCGACGTCGAGGTGTTCGGCGAGTGGGTGGGGGCGGAGGTCGTCGCCGAGTCGCCCTGGGATCCGCGGGGCGAGCGGATCCGGATGTGAGCACGCCCCTGATCCTGGCCCCCGTCGGCTTCGGTCAGCGGGATCCGCCCGGCAGCAGTGTCACGGCGAGGGTGTCGACGAGCCACTCGCGGTAGGCGCGCCGCGACCACCCCCGGTTGTCGGTCAGGAGTCGGTGCAGCTGTGGGCTCGCCAGTGCCCACACCGTGTCCGCTGCCCGGCCGTTGGACAGCCGAAGCGGGCCGTTGCCGGCCAGCGCGTCGACGAACCGGCGCAGGTTCCGGAGTCGCGCGGCGTTCAGATCGCGATGCAGCTCGGCCAGTTGAGGGTGGCCGGCGGCGGCGGCCTCGAGCACGGCCATCAGGGGACCGACACGATGCAGTCGTGGCTCGATGTCGGCGGCGAAGAGGCGCAGCTGTTCGAGCTGACCGGTTGCGGCCAGGGTCGCCGCCGGCCCCGGCTGGCTGAGGATGGGCTCCGCGGCGGAACCCCTGGCAGCGGTTCGCACCGCCTCCGCGAGCAATGTCGGCTTGTTTCCGAAGGCGGTGTAGACGGTCTCCTGTGCGACGTCAGCCCGCTCCGCGACGCCGGCGACGGTGGTATCGGCGAAGCCGCGCTCGACGAAGCAGGCGGTGGCGGCCGTGAGGATCCTGCGCCGCGTCTGCGCCGCCTGCTCCTGTCGCCGCGATGACCGGTACCGCCGCTTGCGGTTGACATCTCCCGCCATTCAGGTAAGGTAGCGCAGTATTCGATAAAGTAGAACTAAGACGAAAGTGGGATGACGACGATGGCAATCACGGACACGATGGACAGCGCGCCCGAGACAGTCTTGCGGCGGCTGATCAACGAGGGCTTCAGCGAAGGCAGGCTGGAGGTGGCAGACGAGCTGGTGTCGGACGACTGCGTCGAACATCAGAACTACGGTCCCGGCCATGCCCCGGGGGCGGAGGGGGTGCGCTCGGTCATCGGCTCACTTCGCGCCGCCTTTCCGGATTTCCAGCTGGTCGTCGAGGACGTGGCGGTGCACGGTGACGTGGTCTGGGCGCGGAACGTCGCCAGCGGAACGAATCACGGCTCGTTCATGGGCCATCCGCCGACTGGACGGTCGATCCGAGTCGACGTCATCGACGTCGTTCGCGTCCGCGACGGCCGGATCGTCGAGCATTGGGGTGTGCCCGACCGGTTGTCCGCGCTGATGCAGCTTGGATTGGCACCGTCGCCGCAGCGGCAGTGAGAGCCGGCTCGCTCAGGCCGCTCGCAGCACCTCGCGCACGTTGATCGTCTGGTCGCGGCGGGGACCAACGCCGACCAACGCCACCGGCACGCCGAGGCGCTCCTCGATGAACTCCAGGTAGCGGCGGGCGTTTCCGGGCAGCTCGGCCAGATCGGCTGCCCCGGAGATGTCGGTCTGCCAGCCCGGGAGCACCTGGTACACCGGCTGGGCGTGGTGGAAGTCCGACTGGTGGGTCGGGAACTCGGCGGTGACGGTGCCGTCCTGCAACCGGTACCCGGTGCAGACGGGGATCTCCGCGAACAGCGAGAGCACGTCGAGCTTGGTCACCGCCAGGCTGGTCAGACCGTTCACGCGGACGGCGTAGCGAAGGCCGACCAGGTCGAGCCAGCCACAGCGCCGGTCGCGGCCCGTGACGGTGCCGTATTCCGCCCCCTGGTCGCGGAGGACGACCGCCTGCTCGGGCTCGGCCTCGGACGGGAAGGGGCCGGCGCCGACCCGGGTCAGGTAGGCCTTGGTGACGCCGAGCACCGAGTCGATCCGCGTCGGTCCGATGCCGAGGCCGGTGCAGGCGCCTCCGGCCACCGGGTTGGACGAGGTGACGAAGGGATAGGTGCCGGCGTCGATGTCGAGCAGCGTGCCCTGGGCGCCCTCGCAGAGCACCGTCCGGCCCTCGTCGACGGCCTGGTTCACGAGCAGCGACGTGTCGGCGATGAAGGGGCAGATGCGCGCGGCGTGGCGGCGGACGCCGTCGATCACCTCCTCCTTGGCCAGCGGCCGGTGGCGGTGCAGCTTGCGCAGAAGCTCGTTCTTGACCGAGAGCGCCGTCTGCACCTTGAGGCGGAGGATCTTCTCGTCCAGCAGGTCCTGGACGCGGATCCCCACGCGCAGGGCCTTGTCGGCGTAGGCCGGCCCGATGCCGCGTCGGGTGGTGCCGATCTGCAGGCGTCCCAGCTGCAACTCGGAGTCGGCGTCGATGATCCGGTGCCAGGGCATGATCAGGTGGGCGTTGCCGGAGATGCGAAGGCCGGCGATGTCGACGCCGCGTTGCTCGAGCCCGTCCAGCTCCTCGATCAGCACCTCGGGGTCGATCACGCAGCCCTGGCCGAGCACGCAGATCGTGCCTGGGTAGAGGATCCCGGAGGGGACCAGCCGCAGCTTGTACGTCTCGTCGCCGATGACGAGCGTGTGGCCGGCGTTGTTGCCGCCCTGGTAGCGGGCGACCACATCGGCCCGCTCGGCCAGGAGATCGACGATCTTGCCCTTGCCCTCGTCCCCCCACTGGGCGCCGACGACGACTGAGAGCGGCATCAGGTGCGCCCGAAGTTGTCGAACCTCGTGTACCGGCTGAGGTAGGTGAGCTGCACGGTGCCCAGCGGGCCGTTGCGGTGCTTGGCGACGATCAGCTCGGCCTCGCCCTTGGCCTCGCTGTCCTTCTCGTAGTACTCGTCGCGGTAGATGAACATGACCAGGTCGGCGTCCTGCTCGATCGACCCCGACTCGCGCAGGTCGGAGAGCTGCGGCCGCTTGTCGCCGCGCTGCTCGACCGCCCGCGAGAGCTGGGACAGGGCGACCACCGGCACGTCCAGGTCGCGGGCGATCAGCTTCAGGGCGCGGGAGATCTGGCTGATCTCCTGCACCCGGTTCTCGACCTTGGCCTGACCACCCATCAGCTGCAGGTAATCGACCACGACCAGTCCCAGGCTGCCGTCCAGGCGCGACTGCAGGCGGCGCGTCTTGGCCTTGATCTCGATCGGGGAGACGCCGGCCGTGTCGTCGATGAAGATGGGCGCCCGCGACAGCTTGTCGCAGGCGTTGGTCAGCTTGACCCAGTCGGCGTCATCCAGCCGTCCCGTCTGCAGGCGTTTGGAGTCGACCTTGGCCTCCGAGCACATGAGCCGCTGGGTCACCTCGGACTGCGACATCTCGAGCGAGAAGACGGCCACCGGGACGTTGGCGTGGACGCCCAGGTGGGCGGCGATGTTGAGCGCCAGCGAGGTCTTGCCCATGCTCGGGCGGGCGGCCATGATGATCAGGTTCGAGGGTTGGAAGCCGGCCGTGATCCGGTCGAGCTCGCGGAATCCGGAGGGGACGCCGGTGATCTCGCTGCCCGATTCGGCCAGCGCGCCCAGTCGCTCGAACGACTCCACGAGCAGCGTGTTGATCGGCGTGAAGTCGTGGCTGATCCGCTTGTCGGCGATCCCGAAGACGATCTGCTCCGCCTTGTCGACCACCTCCTGCGGCTCGCCGATGTGCTCGTAGCCGAGCTCGGCGATCTCGGTGCCGGCCCGGATCAGCGAGCGGTAGGTGGCAGTGTCGCGGACGATCTGGGCGTAGTGGCGGGCGTTCGCCGCCGCCGGCACCGTCGACGCCAGCGTGTGCACGACCGCCTTGCCGCCGACCTGGTCGAGCAGGCCGCGCATCGAGAGGGCGTTGGCCAGCGTGATCGAATCGATCGTTTCGCCGGCCCCGTACATCTCCAGGATCGTCCGGTAGATCTGGGCGTGCGACCCGCGGTAGAAGTCGTCCGGCTGCAGGAGCTCGGAGACGATCGCCACCGCAGTCGGCGAGACCAGCATCGAGCCCAGCACCGACTCCTCGGCGTCGAGGTCCTGCGGCGGCAGGTTGCCGGGAGTGGGGGCGGTGACGGCCATCGGGTCGGTCCGGTGTTCCTCTTAACCGTCGAGCGGCTCTGCGGGCTCGCCCTCGAACGCTTCGACGGAGCCCTCCTCGCCGGCGGCGCCGGGGACGACCATCACCTTCATGGTCGCCCGCACGTCGCCCCACACGGCGACGCTGACCAGATGGCTGCCGAGCGTCTTGATCGGCTCTTCGAGGTTCACCTTGCGCCGGTCGACGCGGATCTTTCGCGCCTTCCAGACGGCGTCGGCGATGTCCGAGCTGGTGACCGAGCCGTACAGCCGATCCTCGGCGCCGGCCCGCTGCTTGATCGTCAGCACAGTGCGGCTGAGGGTGTTGGCGATGTCGCGCGCCTGCTCCTCGCTCTGCGCCTCGTGCCGGCGGCGCCGCTCCTCCTGCCGCTGCACCTCGGCGACGCGGGCGTCGGTTGCCGCCTCGGCCAGCTTTCGCGGGCCGAGGAAGTTGCGGTAGTAGCCGGGCGTGACGTTGACCACGTCGCCCTTGCGACCCAGCTTCTCGACGTCCTGCAACAGGATCGCCTGGGTTCCCTTGCTGCTCTTCATCACGTCCTCGTTCTCGTCAGGGGCGCGGCCACCGCCCGGAGATGGTCGCACGGCGCCCGCTCCGGGTCCAGACCTGCCGCCACGTTTCGCCCGCTCGGTGCGGGAAAGGCCGCCCTTTGCGGTCAGTTGACCGAGTAGGGCAGCAGGGCCATCTCGCGCGCCCGCTTGACGGCGGTCGCGACCTGGCGCTGATGCCTCCGGCAGGCGCCGGAGATCCGCCGGGAGCGGATCTTGCCCTTCTCCGACACGTAGCGGCGGAGCTGGTTGTAGTTCTTGTAGTCGATCTCCTCGACCTTGTCCTTGCAGAAGAAGCAGGACTTGCGCCGGGTCTGTCCGCCGGTTGCCGGGCCCCGTTTGGGCGCCCGCTGGCGCTTGGGCTTGGATGCCATGAATACCTCGTTTAGAAGGGGATGTCGTCGTCGGCCGCGGCTCCGCCGCCGGCCAGTGCCTCGACCGGCTCGGCCTTCAGCTCGGCCGTCTGCTTGAAGCCGCCGCCGGACTCGCCGGAATCGCCGCGCGAGCCCAGGAACTGGACGGTGTCGGCGACCACCTCGACCTTGGAGCGCTTGGAGCCGTCCTGCGACTCCCACTCGCTCCACTCGAGCCGGCCGTCCACCGCAACCGGGCGGCCCTTGCTCAGGTAGTTGGCGCAGTTCTCGCCCTGCGCGCCCCAGACCTTGATGTCGAAGTAGTTCGGCTTCTCGGTCCACTCGCCGCTCGACTGGTCCTTGTAGCGGCGGTTGACGGCCAGCCGCAGCTTGCACACGGACGTGCCGCTGGGCAGCGTGGACAGCTCGGGATCGGCGGTCAGATTGCCGGTCAGGATGACGCGGTTGATGTTTGCCACTGGGTGTTCCTCCTATGCCTCCATTGCGAACATGTGTTCGGTTATGGTAGGCAGGCGCTCGGACGGTGTGCTAGGCGGGTGCTTCCGCCGGCTCGGCGGCCGGCTCGGCAGGTCGCGCCGGCGCGGCCTTGAGCCGGTTCACGGCCATGTGCCGCATGACGCCCTCGGTGATCGCAAGCACGCGGGTCACCTCGGCGAGGGCCTCTGCGGGCGCATCGAAGGTGAGCACGTAGTACCAGGCGTCGGCGTGGTGTTCGATCTCGTAGGCCAGCTTGCGCTTGCCCCAAGCGTCGACCTCGCCCCACGTGCCGCCGCGCTCGGTGACGGTCGCCTTGATGCGGTCGGTGATCTCGCGCTGTCGCTCCTCGGCGACCTCTGGCTCGATCATCAGCATGATCTCGTACGGGTTGATCCTGATCACCTCCTTCGGACTTGTGCGGCCTCGGCGTGCTGGCGGCGCGTCACGCGTCGCCACTGCGGCGCCGCGATCAGGTTTACGGCGCCACGCCGAAGCAGGAAGCGGCTTCGGTTGTGCCCCGAGTATACTCAGCGGCTTCCAACGGAGGTTACGGCGTGCGGCGGATCGGATGGTTCCTGGCGGGTGCGGCGGCGACGGCGGCCGCGCTGGTGGCCGTGCCGGCGCTCCGCGACCGGCTGCGCGGCGAGGCCCACGACGACCTGCCGGCCGCGGTCGGGCTGGACGACGCGCTCGAGGCGGACGACGACTCCACGGACGAGGTCGAGCTCGAGCCCGAGGTGACCGCCGCCCATTCCGACCAGGCGGCCGACGAGCTGCGCGAGCGGATCGACAGCGGCCGCGAGCGGCTGCGCCGGAAGGCGCGCGCGGGCGCGACCGACGCCGAGGAGACCGGCGAGCTTCGGATCGAGCCCGACGACGAGCCGCCGGCAGCCGGCTGACCCGGCAGCGTCGGTTCCCATAAACCGCCCCGCGCGGCGCCACGTATCCCTGACGGAAGACAAGTCAGGAGGCGGACGTGGGAACGGATCAGGCAGTCACCCGGCGGCGGTTTCTCGCCGTCACAACCGTTGGCGTGGGGGCAGCGATCGGCGGCGTGATCGCGGTTCCGACCGTCGGCTATGCCCTGGCACCGGTGACCGAGGAGGCGACGTTCGTGCCGGTCACGCTGGGCCCGATCAGCAGGTTCACGGGCGAGAAGGGGTTCGCGCCGACGGCGGCGACGTACGTCGAGGACCGTGCCCATCCCGAGACCTCGGCCGGCCTTGCCTACGTCCATCACACCGGCGGCACAAGCCGCGACTGGCTCGCGCCGGATGCGATGTTCGTGGTCTTCTCCAACCGCTGCACACACGTCGGCTGCCCGGTCGCCGTGACGTTGACCGGCTTCGGCTGCCCCTGCCACGGCAGCGTGTTCGACGAGCGCGGATCGCGGGTCGCCGGGCCGGCGATCAGGCCGCTTGATCGCTTCCAGTGGGAGATCCGGTCGGACGACGCGCTGTGGATCACCAACCGCTGGAGCGTGCTGAACCACGCCAACCGCACCGAGTACTTCCCGGTCAAGTCGCCCGGCCAGCCGCTGGCAGGCCAGATCCCGGCGATCGTCGCCGACACCGCCTACCCCGCGGTCACCTATTCGGCGTCGACGCCGCCCAACGAGGAGTCCGGCCGCTAGGCCGCATGTCTCCACCGATGGCTGCCAGGCCGCTGAACGCGGCTCGGTACGATCTGGGGACCTGGAGTGGCACGGGCCCGGTGGCCCATCCGGTCTTCAAAACCGGCAGGCCGTGGTAGCCCCACGGTTGGTAGGTTCGACTCCTGCGCCGCTCCGCTAGGCCGAACGGCGCGTGGTTGACCTGGAAGGCAGACTTCGACAGTGCTCGTCGACGAGGATCGAGCCGGACGCCCCGGCTCGCCCGCCGCGTCCGGCCGGCACTGCGCAGTTCACTCGATCCCGTTTCGGATCGTCAGGTCGAGGTGTGCGGCGTGGCCCGCTTCCACCTGGAACGTCTGGCCGGCCAGCGTGTTCTCGAGTCCGTTTGCGATCACGACATAACGGCCGGCGGCCAGGGCGAGGTGAAACCGGCCGGCTCCGTCGGTGTGCACGTTTGCGACGACGCCTCCGACGGCCCGGCGGAAGGTGAGGATACCCCGGAACGGCGACCCGCAGCGCTCTCCGGGGCGCTGGGCCGGGCACCCGTAGCCGAACACCCGGCCGCTTACCGCAGACCGATCGACCGCGGCCGGTGTCGCCGATCCGCAGCCAGTGGCGGTGAGGGCCGCGAGGCCGAGCGCGAGCGGTAGGAGGATCCGGGATCCGGGCATACCCGATACGACGGCCGCCCGCCCGTGTCGGTTCCCGAGCGCACGATCTGCCGGTGCCGCCCCGCTGCTCATGGGTCGGGACGGATCCTCGATTGGGGGATGCCGTGGCGCGGTTGGGGGAGATGGTGTCGGTCGGTTGGTGCCGACATTGGGTGTGTGTCCTTGCTGCGGCGTGTACTGCTTGTCTCCGTGGTCTTGGTGCCGCTCACGACCGCGGGCGGCGCGTCGGCGACCACCCAGCCGATCGAGAGGCTGGTGTTGCGGTCGCGCGTTGCGATTGCACCGGGGATCTATTTCACGCATTGGCGGGCTCGCGTGTCGGGGGTGTCTGACCTGCAGGATGTGTACCGGGTGTCGTGGACGCTGGGTGATCCGCATGTCCATCTTCATGCCGCGTTGATGGGGGCCCGTCATGTCAATGGTTCTGTCGACATTCGTCCGATCTCCCGTTGGGCGGCGCTCGCCCGTCCATCGGGGCTTGTGGCCGCGGTCAACGGTGATTTCTTCAGCTGGTCAAGTTCCACGACCGCCACCCCGTCGGGCATGCTTGTGCGGGGGCGGAGGTTGATCCAGGCCGGCTGGGGCGGTCAGGGAGGCGCGCCCTCGGTCGGGTTTGCACCGGGGGGATCACTGGTGTTCGGGCGCCCGCACGCGCCGCCCGTGAAGTTCCTCTTACCGGGCGGGCACTCGGCGACGATCGCTGGCTTCGCGGCTGCTCCCCGCGCGTCCGATCAGGTCGGCGCCTACGTCCACGCGGGCACTGTCGTCCCGATCCCTTCTGGCGAC
>DASUHT010000058.1:0-18130 GCA_036273335.1 Gaiellales bacterium
AGGCTCATCGACCGGCCCGCCGGCCCGCCGTGCAACTGCTCGGTGGCCATCCGCGGCGACTCCTGCGGCGGCCCGAAGGGCGCCAGCCGCTGGTCGTCCGGGGCGGCCGTGCGGACCGGCAGGCGAAGGGCGCTTCCTCCCGGGTGGATGGTCAGGGTGACCGGCTCCGGCGACGGCCAGGCCCACGGCCAGTAGGTGGGCGAGATCCCGAGGCGGAGGCGGTTCCCGGCGGCGAACGCATGCCCGGCGGCATCCAGCTTCACCGTCACGGTGTAGCGCCTGCCCGGTTCCAGGGGCTCCGGGAACTCGTCCGACTCGCGGTGGGTGAGGTTCTGGATGGCGCGGGAGACGACGGCCGAGGCGCCGTCCGGGAAGACCTCGCAAAGTCGGACGGCGACCAGGGCCAGCGGCCGGTCGCTGGCGAGCTCGATGTCGACCTCCGGGTAGCCGAGGATCTCCAGCGGCTCGGCCAGCGGCTCGCCGGTGAAGCAGACGCTCATGCCGTCCATCGCCCGCTGGTCGCCCGGCCAGTCGGCCACCTCGCCGTAGGGGCACCAGGAGCCGGCGTCCCAGCCCGCCGTCTGCAGGCCGGTGAACTCGACCGGCGGCGCCGGCGGCGGATCGCCGCCCAGCGTGCCCGCGCCGAAGCCGAGCCGCAGCTCGCCGACGTTCGGCGACGGCCAGGACGGGTCGGCCACCCAGCGCCCGGGGAGCTCGCGGTAGCAGGCCGCCGGCCGGGCCGGCTCCTGGATCCAGGAGCGCCGCATCGGCTCGTCCATGATCCCGGTGTCCTCGCCCTTCAGCCAGTGGTCCCACCAGCGCAGTGTCTCCTGCAGGAAGCCGATCGTCGGCTCCGGCGGCCCTGCCTGCGGCCATGCGTGGGCCCATGGACCGATCAGGCCCTTGCGCGGTCCCGGCAGCCCCTCCAGGAGCCGGGGGATGGCATTGGTGTAGCCGTCCGCCCAGCCGCCGATCGCGTACACGGCGGCCTCGATGGCGGCGAAGTCCTCGCACACCGAGCCCTGCTTCCAGTAGCCGTCGCGGCGCTGGTGGGCGAGCCAGATGTCACCGAACGGCGGCGCGTTTTGCATCCGGTCGAGCCACATCTCGCGCCACCGCTCGCCGACCAGCTCGGGATCGGGCGGGCGGGCGTTCCAGGTGAACATCGAGCTCGACCACTGCAGCATGTCGGAGCTGATGCAGCCGCCGTCGTAGTGCACGTCGTCGGCGTAGCGGTCGTCGGTCGAGCAGAGGGTGACGATGGCCCGCAGAGCGGGCGGGCGGCGAGCGGCCACCTGCAGCGAGTTGAAGCCGCTCCAGGAAATACCGGTCATCCCGACGGCGCCGGTGCACCAGAGCTGTTCGGCGATCCAGGCGATGACCTCGCAGGCGTCCAGCTGCTCCTGGGGCAGGTACTCGTCCAGGAGCAGGCCGTCCGACTCGCCGGCGCCGCGCTGGTCGGTGCGCACACAGGCGTAGCCGTGCCCGGCCAGGTACGGATAGTGGCGGGAGTCGCGCACCGCCGTCCCCTCGCTCAGGCGGTAGGGCAGGTGCTCGAAGATCGCCGGCACCGGATGCTCCTCGGCGTCCTCCGGGAGCCAGATCCGGGCGGCCAGGCGGCAGCCGTCGGCGAGCGTGATCCAGGCGTGCTCGATCGTGCGCACGGAGCGCGGATACTCGGTCACGACCTGCACGCGAGGGACGCTACCGGAGGCCGGCCCGGGCACGCGCCGGGAGACCGGCGTGGATTTGGGCTGATTTGGGGAACAAGCCTTGCCCAGGGGATCGAGAACTCGTATAGTCAGCCGGCAAGTGGGGGGAAGTGACTGGACTATGCGCAAGCTGTTGCGGCCATGCCTGGCCGTTGCCGTCATGCTGGGAGTCGTGATGGTCCCCACCGCCAGCCTGGCGGCGAACGCGTTCCCGCCCGACCCCACCTGCCAGGCGAACGGCGTCGTCAGGGCGATCCTCTACCAGGGCGGAGTGGCCTACCTGGGCGGGAACTTCACCCAGGTGGCGCCGGCCGGCGCCACGATCGGCGGTGCGGGAACCGTGACGCGAAACCACCTCGCCGCCTGCTCACAGTCGACCGGCGCCGTCCTTCCCTGGAACCCGGGCGCCGACGGCCAGGTGTTCACCCTGGTGGGCGACGGCTCGGCGATCTACGTGGGCGGCAAGTTCGCGACGCTGGCCGGCGCTGCCCGGAAGAACCTCGGCGAGCTCACCGCGGCCGGGGCTGCGACGGCATGGAACCCGGGCGCCAGTGACACCGTCTACGCGCTCCGCTTCGGCCCCGACGGCAACCTCTACGCCGGCGGCCTGTTCGCCAACATCGGCGGCGCGGCGCGGCACCGGATCGCCGAGCTCAATCCCACCACCGGCACGCCCACGGCGTGGAACGTGAACGTCGGCCAGGTGACCGGATTCGCCTGCCCGCCACGCTGTCCGCCGGTCGTCTATACCATCGGCTTCACCGGCACGGCGTCGTCGGGCACCGTCTACTTCGGCGGCCAGTTCGGCCTGGTCAACGGCACATCGCGCAACACCGCAGCGGCGGTCTCGGCGCAAACCGGCGGGCTGACTGGGTGGGACCCGAACATCTACGCGGCAGCGAACTGCCCGGTCTGCCCCACGGTCGAGACGAGCCGGGTGTACACGCTGATCACCGACCCGGCGAGCGGCCGTGTCTACACGTGCGGCGGCTACTGGAAGGTGAACGGGACGAAACAGTCGTTCAACGTTTCGGCGTTCAACATCTCAACCGGCACTCTGGACACCAGCTTCAACGTGCAGGACGACGGTGACACGCCGGGCTGTGCGCTTCGCCAGGGGATCCTCTATTACGGCGGCCACTTCAACGTCTCCGGAGCCGGCTGTAAACCGAATGCCCTTGCCACTTGCTCGACACGGCACCATGTCGCCGCAGCAGACGTGGCGACCAACCAGCTGCTTGCCTGGAACCCCGGTGCGAATTCGAATCATGGCGTCTACACCGTCTCCTCGGGCGGTGGCACCGTCGGCTTCGGCGGCTACTTCACCAAGTTCGGCGGCAAGGCCCAGGCGAGCTACGCCGCCTACTCCTCGACGCTGCCCTAGTTACCAGCGCGAGCGCCGCGACCGCCGCGAGGTGTAGACCAGGCGCGGCGGCGCTATGGCCATGCCCGAGTCGGTGAACTCATCGGCCAGGTCGAGGCGGGCGGCGATCCTGCTGACGTCGGCCCGCTGGTCGTCGAGCACGAGCGTGACGCCGGTGCCGGTGCGACCGGCCCGGCCGGTGCGTCCGACCCGGTGGATGTAGCCCTTGCCGTCCTCCGGCGGGTCGTAGTTGATGACCGTGCCGATCTTCTCCAGGTCGAGGCCGCGAGCGGCGATATCGGTGGCCACCAGCACCCGCACCTGGCCGCTGTCAAAGCGCTGAAGCGACCGCTCGCGCGCGCGCTGCTGCATGTCGCCGTGCATCGCCAGGGCCGCGACGCCGCGCTCGCGGAGCCGGGCCACCAGCCGATCGGCGCCCTGCTTGGTGCGCACGAAGACCAGCGACAGCCCCTCCTCGGCCGACAGCAGCTCGATCAGCGTCGTCAGCTTGGTCTCACTGGTCACGGCCAGGAAGCGGTGATCGACCTCCTCGACGGTCTCGGCCGCATCGGCCAGATCGTGACGTGCGGCATCGGTGGTGTACGCGCGTGCCAGCCGGCCCACCTCGCCGTCCAGCGTCGCCGAGAAGAACATCGTCTGGCGAGCGCGCGGCAGGCGGCGGACGATCTCGTCCACCTGCGGCTGGAAGCCCATGTCGAGCATCCGGTCGGCCTCGTCCAGGATGAACATGGAGACCTCGCGCAGGGAGACCATGTGACGCCGGCAGAGGTCCTCGAGGCGACCCGGAGTGGCGACCAGGATGTGCGCCTGACGGATGGAGTCGCGCTGCTTGGCAATCGGCACGCCGCCGTAAGCGACGGCCACCTTGAGGCCGCGGGCGGCGGCGATGTCCTCCATCTCGCCGGCCACCTGTACCGCCAGCTCGCGCGTGGGCACGAGTACGAGCGCGGCCGGGTTGGCCGCCCCGGCGGCCAGCCGGTCGACCAGCGGGATGCCAAAGGCGAGGGTCTTGCCCGACCCGGTGGGCGACTTGGCGAGCACGTCGATGCCCTCCAGGGCGTCCGGAACGACCTTCGTCTGAATGGCGAAAGGTGCGTCGATGCCGCGGGCGGCCAGCGCTTCGACCACCGGCGATGACACGCCGAGCTCGCGGAAGGTTGTCTGGGGAACGTCGATCACGAAATTGCGCCGGGCATCCCGTCCGGGTACGTGATCGACCCGGCCGTTGCCACACCTGCAGCGTAGCAGCGCGGGTTTCCGGAGCTCCCCGGGCGACCACCCGGACGGGTGGCTAGGCAGGAGCCGTCGACGTGGGCAGAGTTGAGGCGTATCGGCAGCCGTCCGGCTGCTCCCCGCATCGCGTGCGCTCGCCCGGCTGGACGTCCACCTCCGGGTGAGCAAGAGCGCCGGACGGCTCGCCGGTTCGCAGGCGCTGCTCGAGATGGTTGATCGGAACGCGCGCGAGCCTGACCGCGCGGCCGCCGCCCTGGCGGCGCTGGGCGACCACGTCCTGGGCGCTGCCACGGTCAGCGTGCCCGGGCGTCTTCTGGGCGATCTCTAGCAGCCGCGACGGGGAATCCGCTCGCGCCACTGCCGGGCGTGAAACGGCTCACCGCGTCGCGTCACCGAGAGCTCCAGGTCGACCAGGAACTCGGTCTCGGTGCAGGCCACCGTGCCCCGCGCCTCAGCGACGCAGTCCAGGCCGGGCCGGCTGAGCTGGAAGCGCGTGCGCCCCTCGACCCGGGCCGCGAGTGGATCGTCGGCGGCGACCGCCGTCGAGTAGACGTGCCCCTCCTCGCAGCGCAGGCCCTCCTCCGGGAACGCGAACGCCGACCAGTCCTCGGCCTGCACGCCGGCCCGCGTCGGATCGTCGACCACCTCCCAGCGCGACGGGCGCTCGTCGACCTCGGCCTCCGTCCAGGTGACCGGGATGAGGTCGGCGCCGGCCGTGTGTGGCTGGGCATCGGCCGGCAGGCCGGGCAGCTCGAGGTCGACCGCGCTCTCCACCCGAAGCGGCGCCAGGACTGGCAACGGCCACAGGCATGGCCAGTCGTTGCCGGCGACGGCGACGCGGATCCGGTGGCCCGGCCGGAACCGCCAGCCGGTGGCCATCAGGTCGAGCTCGAGCGCCGTGCTGCCTGCGCAGGCGATGTTGAGCGCCCCCCGCGTCACCGGCTGCGACTCCCCGTCCGGGGAGACGTCGTTCAGCTTCACCGAGACGATTGCCCGCGGCCCCGGGTGCGCGATCTGCAGGCGGACGCGGGGGGCGCCCAGGACCTCCAGCGCATCGGTCAGCGGCTCGCTTTCGAAGACGGCGCTCAACGACTCGTCGGTGCGCTGGTCGCCGAACAGGCCGCTGTCCGGTGGCGGCGGGCACCAGTTGCCGGTCGCAAGGCCGACGGCGGCCGATGCCGGAGCCACCGCCGGGCCGCCCAGCGTGAGCGCCGTCGATGGCGCCGACTCCGGCCACGCTGCACTGGCGATCCAGCGCCCCGAGACCGCCGTCCGGTCGCCGGGTGGGTCGTGCTCCTCGATGAAGACGACCGACCGCGGACGAGCTCCTGGCTCGCCGCCGGCCGGCTCCGCAGGCTCCAGGTGCGCCCGGAAGAAGTCGATCAGCTCGCGCATGAACGGGTAGCGAGGGGCGGGCTGGCCGCGGTCGGGGGCGATGTGGGTCCACGGCCCGGCCAGCAGCTGCCAGGGGCAGCGCAGGCGAGCGGCCATGCGTAGCCCGGCAGTGCGGTAGCCGTCGTGCCAGCCGGCGACGATGAAGACGGGGCACTGGATGCGCTCGTAGTCCGGCCGCAGCGAGCCGTTTCGCCAGTACGGCCCGTCCTGCTGCTCGCCGAGCCAGCGCAGCATCCAGGGCGGCGTCTGGTCGATTCGCCGCCGCCACCGGTCGTCGAACTCGGGGCCCTCGCCCTCGCCCGGGGGCAGGGCGTTCATGGCGATCATGCGGACGGGATAGTTGCTGAGCTCGAAGGCGGCCACGGCGCCGCCGTCGTAGTGCATGTCGTCGGTGTAGCGGTCATCGGTGGCATAGACCGGGGCGATCGCCCGCAGGGCGGGCGGCCGGCGGGCGGCCAGCTGGATGCAGGAAAAGCCGCCGTAGGACTTGCCCCAGGAGCCGACGCTGCCGTTGCACCACTCCTGCCGCGACATCCAGTCGACCACCTCCACCCCGTCCAGCTGCTCGGCCTCGGTGTACTCGTCCTCGGCGATCCCGCCCGAGCCACCGGTGCCGCGCACGTCCAGCCGCACGCAGACGAAGCCGGCATTCACCAGCACCAGGTTCTGGCCGCGATCCTGCAGCGCGCGCAGGTCGTCCTTGCGGTACGGGATGTGCTCGAGGATCGCCGGATAGCGGCCGGGCGCTGCCGGGCGGTAGACGTCCGCGGAGAGCTCGACGCCGTCGCGCACGCGGATCCGCACGTCTCGCTCGAGCACCACTCTGCCGCCGTCCAGCGAGCGGCCGCTCATACGCCGTCCCGCGGGATGCGCTCGCTCCACCGGCGCTCGGCGAACGGCTCGCCGTCGGCCTCGACGACCAGGCCGAGATCGACCAGGAACTCGTCGGCGGTTGCCCGAAAGCGCGACTCGGCGCGGACGTGGGCATCGAGGCCGGGGCGGCTGAGCCGGTAGTGCCAGTTCCCCCGGGCCTCCGCCGACAACGGGTCGTCGTCGGCGGCCACCACCGAGCGATCCTGGGACTCGCTGATCGACCAGCCCTCGGCCGGCACGTGGTCGTCCGAGCGGGTGCTCACCGCGATTCCCGATCGCCCCGTCTCCAGCTCGGTGACGATCGTCCAGCGGGAGTCGCCGTCGATCTGGGCGCCCGGCTGGGCGATCTCCACCAGGCGGCCCTCGGGGGGCGTGAACGGAGCCGCATCAGGCGGCAGGGCGGGCAGCCGCAGCTCGACGGCAGAGGTGATCTCGAGCGGCGCCAGCTGCGCCAGCGGCCACAGGTTGGGCCAGTCGCTGGCGGCAACGGCGATCCGCACCCGGTGCCCGGCAGGGAAGCGCCAGGCGGCTGCCAGAAGCGGCAGCTCGAGGGTCGTCTCGCCCTCCCCGGCGAGGTTGACGGCGCCGCTCGTCACGTGCTGGGAGGAGCCGTCGGGCGCCACATTCTGGAGCTTCACCGACACCAGCGTGCGGGGACCGGGAAGGCGCAGCGCGCACCGGGCGACCGGCTCGCCGAAGAACGCCAGCGCCGCTGCCAGCGGCTCGCCGTCGAAGGTGGCGCTCATGGCATCGTCGCGCCGCTGGTCGAGGAACTGGCCACTGGCCGGCGGCGGCGGGCACCACTGGCCGGTCATGATGCCCGTGGTGACGCTGGCCGGCGCCACCGCCGGGCCGCCGAGCTGGAGGATGGTCGGCTCCCCCTCCTCGGGCCAGCGCTCCGATGCCTGCCAGCCGCCGCTGACCACCTCGTGCGGCCGGGCCGGCGGGTCCGGGCCGCCGAGGAAGAACACCGAGCGCGGCCGCGCCGGCTGGTCAGGCGGGTCCTCGTCCAGGTGGCAGTGGAAGAACCGGGCCATCTCGGCCAGGAACGGATAGCGCGGCCCGGGCACGCCGCGGTCGGGCAGCGTGTGGCACCACGGGCCGGCCAGCAGCTGCCAGGGAGCCTGCAGCCGCCGTCCCATGCGAAGCGCGGCCGTCCGGTAGCCATCCCGCCAGCCGGCCACGATCAGGACCGGGCACTGGATACGCTCATGGTCCGGGTGCAGCGAGCCGTTTCGCCAGTACGGCCCGTCGTGCTGGCGGCGGATCCACTCGACCACCCAGGCCGGTGTCTGCTCGATCCGCCGGCGCCAGCGCTCGTCGAACTCCTGGTCGCGCTCGCCCAGCGGCGGCAGCGCGTTCATGCCGATCATCGAGGTCGGATAGGCAGGCAGGCTGCTGGCATTGAGTGCACCGCCGTGGAAATGCATGTCGTCGGTGTAGCGGTCGTCGGTCGCGTACACGGGCGCGACCGCCCCGAGCGCAGGTGGCCGCTGGGCGGCCAGCTGGATGCAGGCGAAGCCGCCGTAGGAGACGCCCCAGGAGGCGACCCGGCCGGTGCACCAGGGCTGGGCCGCCATCCAGGCGACGACGTCCACGCCATCCGCCTGCTCGGCAGCGGTGTACTCGTCCTCGGCGATCCCGCCCGAGCTGCCGGTGCCGCGCACGTCCAGCCGCACGCAGGCGAAGCCGGCGTCGACCAGAAACCGGTTCTGGGAGCGGTCCTCGAGCGCTCGCAGGTCGTCCTTGCGGTACGGGATGTGCTCCAGGATGGCGGGGTAGCGCCCAGGCCCCGGCGGTCGGTAGACGTCGACCGAGAGGCGCACCCCGTCACGCACCATGACGCCGACGTCGCGCTCGACGATCATCCCCTCGGCGCCGGCCAAACGTGTCACCTGCCCACCATGCGCGGCGAGGCTAGCACTCCGCCGAGCGGCGAGGATGCGGTCGGTAGAATCGGCCCGATGCAGGCCGGCGTCGCGCTCTCGGGGCGGGGACTGACTCCCGCGATGCTGGAGGCAATCGGGCGCGAGGCGGCGCCCGTTTCGGTGACCGAGGATGCGCTCGAGCGGATCCGCGCAGCGCAGCAGACGGTGCAGCGGGCGGTGGCCGAGGAACGGCCGGTGTACGGGGTGACGACCGGACTGGGCCACGGCGTCACGACCCGCCTTGACCCCCGCCAGGCCGACGAGGAGCCGGCGCTTCGCACCCTCCGCGGACGGGCCGTATGCGTGGGCGAGGCGCTGCCGGCGGAGGTCGTCCGGGCGGCCATGGCGACCCGCCTGAACGGGGTCTGCGCCGGCGGCTCGGGGGCCGGCGAGGAGGTGGCACTGACCCTGGCGGCGATGCTCAATGCGGGCGTCCATCCGGTGGTGCCGCGCTACGGGTCGATCGGGGCCTCCGACCTTTGCCTGCTGGCGCACATCGGGCTGGTGGTGGCCGGCGAGGGCGAGGCCGACCTGGAAGGCCGCCGCCTGCCCGGCGGTGAGGCGCTGGCCGCCGCCGGTATCGCGCCCGCACGACTCCAGCTGAAGGACGGTCTGGCGCTCTGCAACGCCTCCTCGGTGACCGCCGCCGCTGCGGCGCTGGCGCTCGTCCGCGGCCGGCGCCTGCTGGAGTGGGCGCAGTCGGCGGCGGCACTCTCCATGGAGGGCTTCCGGGCCAGCCTGACACCGATCGACCCGCGCGTCGTCGCGGCCCGGCCGGCGCCCGGTCAGGAGTGGGCGGCGTCCGGTCTGCGGGAGCGGCTGGCGGGCGGTGCGCTGGAGGCTCCCGGCGCGGCCAGGCGCCTCCAGGACCCGATCAGCTTCCGCTGCGTGGCGTCGGTGCACGGAGCGTTGCACGTCGCCTGCGACCAGCTCGAGGCCACCGTCGAGCCGGAGCTGAACGGCGCGTCCGACAACCCGCTCGTGCTCGCCGCCGACGACGAGATCCTGTCCACCGGGAACTTTCACACGCCGGCCGTTGCCCTGGCCGCCGACGGCATGGCCATCGCACTCGCCCAGGTGGCGGCGCCGGCCGCCGAGCGTGTCGGTCGCCTCTGCTCCGCCGCCCTCAGCGGGCTGCCCGCGAACCTGACCCGGCGGCCGGCCGGATCGGCCGGGATGGCGCCGCTGCAGAAGCCTGCACAGGCGCTGGTTGCCGCCATCCGGCACGCCGCGGCGCCGTTCTCGATCGCCTCCAGCGTGAACGCCGAGTCGGTCGAGGACGACGCCACCAACTCGGCGCTCGCGGTGTTCCGGCTGGCCGGCCAGCTCAGCCTGTTCGGCCGCCTGCTCGCCCTGGAGCTGGTGGTGGCCGCGCAGGCGGTCGACCTGGCGGCGCCGCAGGTTCTCGGCGCGGGTACCCGGACCGTTCACGCCCGCGTGCGCGAGCACGTCGAGCCCCTCGACCGTGACCGGCCGCTTGGCGCCGACATCGAGAAGGTCGCCGCGATCGTCGGATGAGCGGACTCAGGCTCACCTACCTGAGCGGCGATGCAATCGCCCGCGTCGACCTCCCGGACGAGCGCCTGCTGGCCGCCGTCGAGTCGGCGCTGGCCGCCCAGGGACGGGGCGAGACGGTGCTCGAGCCGCGCGTCCACCTGTTCCCCGACCCGGCCGTCGAGGGCCACTTCAACGTCCTGCGCGGCGCGATCCCGCAAACCGGCCGGGCCGGCGTCAAGATCGTCGGCGACTACGTGCACAACCATCTCCTGGGCCTTCCCTCGGAGCTCGCCCTGCAGGTGGTCATGGACATCCAGACGGGAGCACCGGTGGCGGTGCTCGACGCGACCGCGATCACCGCCATGCGAACGGGCGCCACCACGGCCGTCGGCGCCCGCCACCTGGCCCGGCCGGACAGCCGGGTGCTGGGCCACATCGGCAGTCGCGGCACCGCCTACTGGAACGTGCGCCTGCTCTGCCAGGTGCTACCCGGGCTGGAGGAGATCCGGATCCACTCGCGGCGGCCGGAGAGCCGCCAGGCGCTGGCGGCGACGCTGGCGGCGGAAACCGGCCGGGACGTGCGGGCGGTGGCCACCTGGGAGGAGGCCGTGCGTGGCGCCGACGTCGTTGTCGAGGCGACCCGCCTCCAGGAGCCGGAGCCGCTGCTGCGCACCGAATGGATCGCGCCGGGGGCGCTGGTCGTGCCCTACGGCACGATGAGCGCCGTCGAGCTCTCGCTGACCGACGTCATGGACAAGATCGTGGTCGACGACTGGGGCCAGGCCGGGTCCGGCCCGCTGGGCGCGCTGCGGGCGCACGTCGACAGCGGCCGGCTGACCCGGGAATCGCTTCACGCGGAGATCGGCGAGATCGCCTGCGGCGCCCGCCCGGGAAGGGAGAGTCCCGATGAAACGTGCCTCTTCTGGCACAGAGGTTTGAGTATCTGCGATCTGGCTGTGGCGTTGGAGTTACTGCATATCGCTTCGGCCCAGAACCTGGATAGAATCCTCCCCTACCGTTCCTGACCCCGGGCCCCGGGCCCCAGCCCAATCGGGAGAAGCGCAATGACCGATACCGATCTGTTGATCGACCCGCTGACCCGCGGGGCGTTGCTCAAGAAGGCGGGCGCCGGCGCGCTCGGGCTCTCCGCGGCTTCGCTACTCGCCGCCTGCGGCAGCTCGAGCTCCTCGAGCTCCTCGGCCGGCTCCTCGGAAGCGATCGCCGGCCAGGCGATCCTCAGCAACTACCCGGGCTGGATGGGCAAGCACAACCTGGCCGACTTCCATCAGAAGTACCCGCAGGCGTCGATCAAGATGATCTCCAACGCCACCTCTTCGAGCGCCGAGGTGGTGCTCCAGTTCAAGAGCCGGCAGTACGACTTCCTGCTCGCGGATACCACCGACTCCGGCCAGGCGAATGCCGCCGATCTGATCACCAAACTCGACTGGTCGAAGGTGCCCAACATCAAGAACATCTCGCAGAAGTTCCGCACCGCCTACCCCTGGGGCCTGCCTACGGATTACGGAAAGGTGGGCATCGCCTACCGGCCCGACCTGGTCGGCAACGCCACCATCACCAGCTGGCACGACCTGTGGGAGTTGATCCCTCGCTACTCCGGCCAGACCGTGTTCATCGACCTCGAGCGCGACTGCATGGGATCGACCTGCAAGTACCTCGGCTTCTCCTCGAACACGACCGACCCGGGTGAGCTGTCCAAGGTACAGGACGCCATCGTCAAGGTGAAGCCGGACCTGAATGCGTTCCTGAACACCAACGTCGGCGCCGGCCTGATCAACGGCTCGGTCGCGATGGCGATGGACTGGGACTACGACGTGGCGCTTCTGCAGCAGAAGAACGACAAGATCAAGTGGGTGCTCCCGGACGAGGGCGTGCACGCCTATCTGGAGGGATTCACCGCCGTCAAGAACACCTCCAAGATCGCCGTCATCCAGGCCTTCCTGAACTTCCTGGCGACTCCGCCGCAGTACGCCGACTTCGTGAACACCACCGGCACCGCCTACATGATGCCGGCGTCGACGCCGCTGGTCGCGAAGACGATCTCCCAGAACCCGATCCTGGTTCCCACCGACGCCATCCTGGCGAAGACCGAGTTCGATAAGTACCTGGGCGCCGACGGGACGACGCTCTGGTCGAACACGTGGACAGCGATCAAGGCGGCGTAGCCGTCCGGCAGGTCACGGTGCCGCCTCCCGGGGAACGCCCGCGGAGGCGGCTGCCTGCCTTCGGCGGGCTGAGCCGGCTGGCGCTGCTGCTGCCGACCCTGGTCATCACGGCCGTCTGCTTCGTGATCCCGCTGGGGCTGATCGCGGTCTACTCGTTCGGGACGGTCAACCAGGTCAACTTCGACGTCTACTTCGGCTGGACGACGCAGAACTACCACGACTTCACATCGGCGCTGTACCTGCACACGCTCGCCCGAAGCGTCTTCCTCTCCCTCTCGACCACGCTCTCCTGCGCTGTCCTCGGCTTCATCTTCGCCTACTACATCAGCCGCCAGCCGCCGCGCGCCCAGCAACTGCTGCTGGTCGCCGTGATCGTCCCCTTCTGGACCAGCTTCATCGTCCGCACCTACGCCTGGGTCGACCTGCTCCAGAACCTGGGGCCGCTCGACCGCTTCGCCCGCACACTCGGCCTGCACGGGCACATCGACATCCTGTACACGCCGTACTCGATCGCGATCGGCATCCTCTACTCCTACCTGCCCCTGATGATCCTGCCCATCTACGTCTCGCTGGAACGGATCGAACCGGCCCTCTACGACGCGGCCGCCGACCTCGGGGCGACGCCGTTTCGGCAGTTCCGGCGGGTGGTGCTCCCGCACGCCGTGCCCGGGCTGATCGCCGGCATCATCATCGTCGGCGTGCCCGCGCTCGGCGAGTACGTGATCCCCGAGATCCTGGGCGGCGGCAAGACGCTGATGGCCGGCAACCTGCTGGCCGACCAGTTCCTGGAGACGGGAAACTACCCGTTCGGCTCCGCCCTGGCAGTGAGCGTGATGGTTGTCCTGATGCTGCTCCTGTTCCTGCTTCGCCGGGCACAGCCGGCGGCCGAGGTGCAATGAACATCCGCCGCCACCCAGTTGCCGCTCCGCTCAGCTTCCTGATCCTGCTCTTCATGTGGGTACCGCTGATCGTCGTCGGGGTGAACTCCTTCAACACGCAGACGATCATGGCCGGCTGGGGCGGGTTCACCACCCACTGGTACTCGCTGGCGTGGCACAACCAGGACGTGCGCACGGGACTCAAGACGACGCTGATCATCGCCGTCGCCTCGTCGGTGCTGTCGCTCTTCGTGGCAGTGACCGGCGCGCTCTGGTGGCGGCGCGCCTCGCCGAAGGCCCGGGCGGTCTACGACGGGCTGATCTTCGCCCGCATCATCCTGCCCGAGGTGGTGTTCGCCACCGCCCTCTTCTTCCTCTTCCTGAAGATCCATTTCAGCCTCGGCCTGACCGCGATCGTGATCGGCCACACGGTGTGGAACTCCGCCTATGCGGCGATCATCGTGCAGGCCAGGATGGCCAGTCTCGACCCGGCGCTGGAGGAGGCGGCGGCCGACCTGGGGGCGACGCCGTGGCGGGCGTTCCGGAGGGTCACGCTGTCCGCGCTGATGCCGGCGATCATCGCCGCCGGCCTGCTGGCGTTCACGTTCTCGTTCGACGATGTGGTCACCTCGGTCTTTCTCCAGGGGGCATCCAACTCGCCGCTGCCCGTCGTCATCCTGGGCATGATCCGCTTCCGCATCACGCCCGAGATCAACGCCATCGGCCTGCTCGTGATGCTGTTCACCGTCACCATCATGAGCATGGCCGTGATCTTCTACGCCACGGCCGGCTCGCTTGGCCGGGCCGGCCGCCGAGGCTCGATGCTGGACATGTACCGATGACCACCCCCGCCGTCGACCTGGCCGGCGTCGAGAAGCGGTTCGGCGACCTGGTCGCCGTCCGCCACCTCGACCTGGAGATCGAGCCGGGAGAGTTCTTCTCGATCATCGGCCCATCCGGCTGCGGCAAGACGACAACGCTTCGGATGGTGGCCGGCTTCGAGGATCCGACGGCCGGCCGGGTCAGCGTCAGCGGCAGGGACATGACCGGCGTGCGGCCGTACCGGCGGCCCGTCAACACGGTGTTCCAGAGCTACGCCCTGTTCCCCCACCTGGACGTGTTCGAGAACGTCGCCTTCGGGCTGCGCGAGGCCCGCGTCGGTAAGGCGGAGGTGCGAGCACGGGTGGCCGAGGCGATCAGCCTGGTCCAACTCGAGGGCCGGGAGCAATCGCGGCCGCGCAAGCTCTCGGGTGGCCAGCAGCAGCGGGTGGCGCTCGCCCGCGCCCTCATCAACCGCCCCGACGTGCTGCTCCTCGACGAGCCGCTGGGCGCCCTCGACCTGAAGCTGCGCACCGAGATGCAGACCCAGCTCAAGGATCTCCAGCGCACCGTCGGGGTCACCTTCTGCTACGTCACCCATGACCAGGGCGAGGCGTTCTCGATGTCCGACCGGGTCGCGGTCATGAACCTCGGCCTGCTCGAGCAGGTAGGCACGCCGGAGGACGTCTACCACCGGCCGGCGTCGCTCTTCGTGGCCGACTTCGTCGGCAAGGCGAACCGCTTCCAGGGCCGGATCGAAGAGGGCAGCTCGGGCGTCTACACCGTGGACATCGCCGGCATCGGATCGCGCCGGGTGTCCGGGCCGGGCGGGCTCCCGTCAGGCACCGAGGTGGTCGTCGTCGTGCGCCCCGAGAATCTCCGCGCGGCGCCGACGGAGACCCGAAACGGCCTCACCGCGACCGTCGTCGATGCGTCCTTCCAGGGTGCGGTACGCACCGTCCGCCTGCAGGCCGCAGGCCTGGGCGAGCTGACGGCCGCCGCCGGCGGCGCCGGACAGGCCCCGGCTCCCGGGTCGGCCGTCTCGCTGACCTGGGACGACGACCACGCCTGGCTGATCTCGACCGGCGATGGAACGCCGTAGCCGCTAGCTTCGGGCGAGCGCCCGCCGCGATGCCGTGACCAGCTCCAGGTAACAGTCCATCTCGTCCTCGGTGCTCCGCTCCATGCCGTTCAGCGCGATCTGCAGCTGCAGGCCGTAGACCGAGAGCAGGATGTCGTCGTCGTCATGGCCGAGCGCCAGCGTGAAGCCGACATAGGTGTCGCCTGTCGTCTCGCCGACAATGCGGTAGCGCCAGCGGATGGTGCTGCCGAGGCGATCTCGCTCCCAGCCGAAGACGAGCAGCCGCTCGCCGACGCGCTCGGCGTCGGTCACGGGAGCTTGCAGCAGGGTGTTGATGATGCAGCTGGCGGCGCGGCTGCCGTCGTCCTCGAACGACTCGGCGAGCAACACCTCCAGAAGGAGCTTTCGGCCGGGGTTTGGCATCGGGCACTTCCTGTGGGGCGGCGGGGTCTCTTTCACGGTAGCCCGCCGGGGCGGACGGCCGCATGACCCGATCGGGTCATCAGTGCTCGAGATGGAGGCTACCCTCTGCCGTGATGATCGAGCGAATCACGGACGTCCCCGACAACGTGATCGCGTTCCGGGCGTCCGGGAAGGTGACCGGGCCGGAGTACCACGAGTTCGTCGACCCGGTGCGCGAGGCGGTCGCCGCGGGCACGACCGTCAACTACCTGTTCGTGACGGCTCCGGACTTCTCGGGCCTGGACATGGCCGCGCTCTGGTAGGACGTGAAGACCGCCGGGTCGATCGGCCTGGGCAGGCGAGGAGTCCACTGGGGCCGGTTCGCCGTCGTCACCGGCAAGGACTGGATCCGCCACTCGATCGGCGCGTTCGGATGGATCTACGCCGGCGAGCTCCGGGTGTTCGACGAGGACGAGCTGGAGCAGGCGAAGACGTGGGTGGCAGCCTCGTCGTGATGCCGCCCGCGGTCGCTACTGGTTGAGCGAGTAGATCTCGGCGCCGGCGACCGTCAGCGCGACCGAGATCGTCGGCAAGGCGTTCCAGGCGACCGTGGCCCATCCGCAGCGGCCGAGCATCGCCGAGCGAAGCGCCGCGCAGGCGACGACAATCGAGACGAGAAGCCCGGTGACCCCGGCGATCACCCCGCCGAAGACCAGGAACCAGCCGATCTTGGACACCGTGGTCTCGGGGGCGAGCGGATCGCCGACCATCCCGATGCCGACGACCATCATGACGATGGCGGCCAGGTAGACGCTCGGCCCGAACCAGGCCACCGCTCGCAGGCCTCGCCCGCCGTCCCCGTCCGAATCCGCGCGCGTTGTCATACAGGAGACTTTCGCTCCCGGGCAAAGCGAGGGCGTCGGGGATTTCCCGCGACATGCTCCGGTCCACAGAGAGGGAGAGCCGGGAAGGGGAGTCGAACCCCTGACCTACCGCTTACAAGGCGGTTGCTCTACCGGCTGAGCTATCCCGGCATCGCCACGGATCGTAACGACTGGCCAACGACTCACCCTCGTGGAGCGTGGGGGCCTGGCCCCTAGGTTCCGCGGTCGCGGGTAGGCGGTCGGCCGTCTCCCGCATAACCAAGCGGCTCAGACCGCCGCGCCGGTCACGAATCGGTGACGATCCGCGCACGTGGAACAAGGGGGCCTGGCCCCTTTGTTCCGCGCCTTCAGGCCATCGAGCGGCGGGCCTGGAGGTGCGCCAGTACCTTGCGCTTGACGCGCTGCAGGGCGTTGTCGACCGTCTTCGGGTCGCAGTCGAGCAGGCCGCCGATCTCCTCGTAGCTGCGCCCCTCGAGGTAGCACGTCAGCACCTGCGACTCGAGCTTGGAGAGCGCCGAGCCCAGGCAGTCGAGCAAACTCTGCAGCTCCTCTGTCGAGATCACGCAGCTGGCCGGGTCCTCGACCGAGGGGCCGGGCAGGGCGTCGCCCAGCGTGCAGTCGGTGTCGGCCTCCTGGCCGGCAGGTGTGTGGCTGAACGAGACGTACGTGTTCAGCGGCACGTGCTTGAACCGGGTCGCCGTCTTGATGGCGGTGATGATCTGGCGGGTGATGCAGAGCTCGGCGAACGAGCGGAACGAGGTGTCCTTGTCCGGCCGGTAGTCGCGCACCGCCTTGTACAGCCCGACCAGGCCCTCCTGGATCAGGTCGTTCGAGTCGCCGCCGGCCATGAAGTACGAGCTCGCCTTCAACCTCACGAACCCCTGGTAGCGGCGGAGGATCGTGTCCATCGCCCACTCGTCGCCGTTGCGGGCGGCGGTGATCAGGGCAAGCTCGGTCGGCTCGCGGACCGCGCGGCCGGGGAACTGGCGCGCTGCCTGTGCCTGTGCTCTGGCCACGCTCGACCTCCGGGACTTGGGGGGGAAAGCCTCGACAAGCTTCAACATGACCGTCAAGTAAAGCTTGAGGTTAGGAACTATATCCGGGCCCCCCGCCGTGTCAAGGAGAAATTCCAGCGCGGCGCCTACTGGCCGCGGCGCATGCGCTCGAGCGCGGCTCTGGTAGCGGGATCGAGGGCATCGCCAAGCTTGTGGCGAAGCGGCGGCCCGGCCCGCTCGGAGGGCGTTTCCGGCGCCGTCGACAGGCGGTCCAGGAACTCCCGTGCGCTCATCGCATGAACTGAGCTCCGATGGACGACGTGGCGCACGACCGCGTCGGAGGAGACGACCGTCAACTCTCCGCCAGGGTTGCGGGACGCCATCCGCTCGATCACCGTGTCCGCGGTCTCCCGCCGCGAGTAGCGGATCTGGGTTCCGCCGAGCCGCCGGTCGGTGCCCCCGCCGTCGAACACCACCACCGCCTCGATCCCCGACCGGGCCGCCCAACCGACGACATCTGCAACCAGGTCGTCTCGCGCCCGCTCGTGATCCTCGACCAGTCCGCGCGCGTGCACCACGTTGTCACCGTCGACGATGAACCGCTCAGCCATTCCGCTGCCGCACCGCCTCGAACAGCAGCACCGCGGCCGCCGTGGACACGTTCAGGGACTCGACTCGGCCGCCCATCGGAATCGCCACGCTCACGTCGCAGGCATCACGCACGCGCGGGCGCAGCCCGCGGCCCTCGGCGCCGAGCACGAACACGGTGCCGTCACGGTAGTCCGCACCGTCGTAGCGCTGCTCGGCCCCGGCCGTCGCCGCGTAGCTCCAGAGCCCCGGCCGGCGGGCCGCCAGAAGCGCCTCGG
>DASUHT010000059.1:0-2179 GCA_036273335.1 Gaiellales bacterium
TCCAGTCTTACCCGGCTGGAGAACGACGATCTTCCGGCGCTGGCGCTGGCCGCCGCGCTGGGGATGACCGCTTTCTTCGTCCGGGAGCACGATCTGGTCGAGGAGAGCCGGCTACGTACCGTCCATTGGATCGGTGATAACGTCGACGCGCTCAGGCTTCCTGCATCAGCTTTCGGCGTGTGAGTGCCGGCGGCCAGGAAACGGTGCATGTGCACAATTACACGCCGCCGGCTACCGGGGTGACGTACTGGCGCTACCCGCAGGGTGCGACCGACCAGTCCGGGGCGCCGATGCCGTAGGACACCGGCGCCGTGGCCTAGGCCCATCCAAACAGTGGCGGCCCAGGCCACGGCGTTCACGTCGCCGGGAGGATGTTGGCGTTCATCCGGAACAGGTTCGCCGGGTCGTAACGGGCCTTGAGCCGCGCCAGCTCGGCGTACTTCTCCGGGCCGCCGAGGGCCTCGACCACGCGGTCCTGCTCGTCGAAGTTGAGCATGTTGACGTAGACCCCGCGGCCGGTCCACGGGGCCAGGCCGGCCACGGTCTTGCGGGTGAAGTCGATGTAGTCCTCGTCGTCGCCCGGGTCGTCCCAGCGCATGGCGAAGTTCAGCCACAGCAGGTAGCCGCGGTTGGAGAACGCGGAGTCGGCCTCGGCCACGTCGCCGATGGCGCCGCCGAGGCCGATGATCTCGACCTCGCCCTCCATCGGCATGTCCTGCCAGAAGGCGACCAGCGTGTCGACGGCCTCGTCGGCGAGGTTGGCGACGTGCGCCTCCTTGGTGTAATAGCGGTGGCCGTCTTCGAACTCGACGTCGATGAGCCGCTGCACGCCGGCCGCGAACGGGAGCACGGTGGTGGCCTTGATGCACGGCTCGCCGGTCTCGGTCAGGCGGCCGATCAGCTCGGCGCCCGCCGGGTCCTCGGCGTCGTCCAGCCACATCGAGACGAGCATGAGCAGGCGCTTGCCGACGTACTCGGGCGGCACGAACGGCAGGGCCGGCATGTCGTGCTTGAGCGCGGCGTGCCAGCCGACGGTCCTGGGCAGGGTGGGTACCACGCGGGCGTACTCGCGCAGCGCGGCGTTGGCCTGCTCCGGCTCGTAGACCGAGACGCCGATGCGCATCATCGGGCCGAAGTCGTGGGCGCGGAAGGTGAAGCGGGTGACGATGCCGAAGTTGCCGCCGCCGCCGCGCAGCGCCCAGAACAGCTCGGGGTGCTCGCCTGCGCCGACCTCGATCACCTCGCCGCTGGCCAGCACGAGCTCGAGCGAGACGAAGTTGTCGCAGGTGAGGCCGTGCTTGCGGGAGAACCAGCCGATGCCGCCGCCGAGCGAGAGGCCGGCCACGCCGGTCTCGGACATGATCCCGGCCGGGACGATCAGCCGGTGCGGCGCGGTCGCGGCGTCGACGTCGCCGAGCCGGCAGCCGCCGCCCGCGTGCACCAGCTTGCGCTCCGGATCGACCGTGACCTCGCGCAGCCCGGACAGGTCGATGGTCAGGCCGCCGTCCGACATGGCCTTGCCCGCCACGTTATGGCCGCCGCAGCGGACCGAGGGCGGCAGGCCGTGCTCGCGGGCCACGTTGACCGCGGCCACCACGTCCTCGGTGCTGGTACAGCGCAGGATCAGGCCGGGACGCCGGTCGACCATGGCGTTCCACAGCTGGCGGGCCTGCTCGTACTCGGCGTGGTCCGGGCCGATGATCTCGCCCTTGAACGAGCCGGTGAGCTCCTCGGCGATACGCAGTCGCAGCTGCTCGTCAATTGTCGACGAGGCAGCAGGAGACGAAGGGAGGGCCGTTGATGACATGGAGGTGTTCCTTTCCTACGCGGAGACCGCGCTGGCGCCTTCGGCGATGCGGCGCATGGCGTTCAGCGTGGCGGCCACGGCCTTGAGGTAATCGCCGGTCATCGAGTCGGCGTATTCCTGCTCCTGAGCCGAGCCCCCTTCGACCCCCTCCACGATCAGCGCGAAGCTGAAGCGGAGCCTGAGGTCGTCGTCCGGGCCCTCGATCTCGTTGGCGATCGTGCCGAGCACCGGCCCGGCGATGCGGGTGAACGTGACCCGGTGCGGCCGTTCCAGCGTGATCCGCTCGGTGAAGCGCTCGCCGCGGAAGTCGATGTCCCGGTCGAAGATGGTGTCGCTGTACCGCTCGGTGACCTCGCAGTAGGTCATGCTGGG
>DASUHT010000060.1:0-59701 GCA_036273335.1 Gaiellales bacterium
CGAGCGCTCCGAGGTGACGCTGATGACCCTGCACAACGCCAAGGGCCTGGAGTTCCCGGTGGTCTTCATGATCGGCCTCGAGGAGGGCCTCTTCCCGCACCAGCGGTCGCTGGAGGAGCAGAACGAGGAGGAGGAGCGGCGGCTCTGCTACGTGGGCATGACGCGGGCGCGCGAGCAGCTGACGCTGACCCACGCCCGCTCGCGGACGATCTTCGGCGCCCGCTCCTATAACTTGCCGTCGCGCTTCCTCTCGGAGCTCCCGGCGGACGGGGTCGAGCAGCACCGCCAGGCGCCTGCCTGGAGCGCGCCGTCGGGAGCGGCGACCGCGCCGACCTTCACCGGCCGGCGTCCACCGCGCGTCGAGCGCGACGTGCCGTCGCTCAGCGTCGGCGACGAGGTTCGCCACGAAACGCTGGGGGAGGGGATCGTGACCGGGCTCGATCGCGACGGGATCGTCGTCGTCCGCTTCCGCGACGACCGCTCCGAGCGGCGCCTGGTGCTCGGCTACGCACCGCTCGAGCGGGTCTGAACCCGCCACGGCGCCCGCGCTTCGCGGAAGCCGGTATCCTTCCCGCTCCGGGGCGGTTAGCTCAGTTGGGAGAGCACCAGCTCGACAAGCTGGGGGTCACTGGTTCGAGCCCAGTACCGCCCATTCTCCGGAAAAGCCGCATGGTTACGCGGTTTCCGGCCTAGCCCATGCTCCCCGGCCGCCAGCGCCCGACCTCGGAGGTGGTATTCGTCCCCCCGCGATTCGGAGTGGGTTGCCGGTGGCTCTCGTCCAGCGCCCGGCGATTTCCCGGCGGGAGCACCTTGCACCCAAGTGCCTTGAGTACACGCTTGACATGCATACGACCATGGTACCGCCGAACCCATCACACGACTGGCCTCGTCTGAGCGAAGTAGGCTGCCTGCGCGATGCGGATCTGGACGATCTCGGCAGAGGCTGGTGCAGGGGGTGAGCGAATCGCCGCCGACCTGGCTGCCGCGGCCGGGGTGTCGCTGTTCGATTTCAAGGCGCTCTCGGGTCTCGCCCCGGATCTGCTCGGAGACGTTCCCGACCTGGCAGACCTGGAAGAACGGGTCGGCGGCCGCCTGAATGCCATCGGGCTCAGCCTCGCCATGATCGGTTACGGTTCCGCTGCTGCGGTATCAGAGCTCGAGTTTCGGCGCACGCTTCCGGAACTTGGCCATGCGGTCCTGGGGGAAGCTGCGCGCTCGTCCTGCGTGATTCTTGCCCCGAGTGCGTTTCTCGGTTTACGCGACCACGTTTCGGCGATCCATGTACGCATCCACGCTCCGCTGGAGTGGCGCATCGATGCCTACAAGCGCGACCATGTCGTCGATCGCGACGCCGCGGAACGCGCCGTCAAGCATGACGACCACATGACCCGGACGTGGGTGAAAACGATCTACCACGCGAATCTCGGTGACTATTCGTTGTTCTCGGTCGTCCTTGATGCCAGCCGCTTCAGCACGCAGCGCCTGGTAGACATGCTGATTGCGGCATCGATATAGCCGGTCGCCGTCACAATCGAACAAATCCGAGAGGCCCGACGATCCCGGCGACCACCTCTGCGGTGCGCCTCCGACCCCGGCGATCGGCGGCTATTCACCAAGCATTCACCGGATCGTGGACGACTGTTATGCTGGCGCGGTCGTCCAGGATTGGCGATCCGCATGGTATAGCGGGCTCGCGGGAGTGTGCTTATACAGCGCTGGGATTGGAAAGCGCTCCGCTCGTAGTGGCATAATCGCGGCCTCTCTCAAATGCCACGCAAGCCCATCCGGATGGACAACGCGACTTTGCACCGCCAGACGGATGATCGTATTACCTTCGGACAGGGGGCAGCATGACCGTGAAGCAACCCATCCCAGCCGAGCCACGATTTCGCCTCCCGGTTGAGCCGAACCCAGCGCTCGTCGAGCACGCGAAACAGCGAGCTAACAGCTGGCAGAACCGGGTAGCGGACCGTATCACGCTGTTCGCCGGGTCCATGTTGTTCGTCTACGTTCACATCATCTGGTTCGGCTGCTGGATCGGGTTTGGGGTCGAGGAATACCCATACGGCCTTCTGACGATGATCGTCTCTCTCGAAGCGATTTTCCTGTCGACCTTCGTGATGATCAGCCAGAACCGAGCCGATGCGAAGCGTGAAGTGGTAGCCAACCAACAGTGGCAGACGGTCAAGGAAGAAGACACGCAGAACAAGGAGTTACTCGATCTGTCGAATCAGATCCTCGAACTAACAAAAGTTATCCACGCCCATACAAGCACACACTCTGACACCACCTGAGGCGAGGGGGCGCCTTGTCACGTGCGCCGGCGCGGAGTACAATCCGTGCTCGGCAGGGGTCCCCGAGTGAGACATCGACCATCGAGGGAGGACGCGATGACCACGTCGGAGAAGCTAATGGACGCCTCGGACCGGCTGGAGAAGCTCTCGAAGCGCGCCAAGCAGGCCGAGGATCGAACTGCAGCTGCCCGAAGCCAGGCGAAAGCTGAGGTCGAGCAGTCTGCAGATAAGGCGAGATTGTCTGCACAGGCGCAGGCGGACGGGTTGCGCGACACCGCGAACGCGACCGAGGCCCACGTCTCGGCGTCCTGGAATGACCTGCAGAAGTCCTGGGCGACGCACCTCGCGAAGGTGCGTCAAGACATGGAGGCGAGAAAGGCCGAGCACGACACGAGAAGGGCGGAGAGCCGCGCCGAGCACACGGAAAGGGATGCGCTGTTTGCGATTGACTACGCATACGCGACGATCGAGGAGGCGGAGTACACCGTCCTCGATGCCATCTCTGCAAGGATGGAAGCGGACGAGCTGGCTGCTGCCACGAGATAGCGAACGAGTTTGACCGGAGGTCAGGCGTCAGGCGCCCGGATCCGTCGACGCCAGGGCAGACTCGAGCCGCTGTATGCTGGGCTGCGACCAGCTCGTCTGAACCTGGCAGGTCGGATAACGGAGGCAACGAGAAGCGAAGGGGCCGCTTTCGCGGCCCCTTCGCCGTTTCGGGCGCCGGCCGACAGGCGGCCGACTACCTACTCGATCGGGATCTCGAAGCGAGCGATGATGCCGGGGTCGCCTCCTCTCGCGAGGAGCTCGGGATCGGGATCGCGAGTCGCCACCCATGCATATCCGTGTTCGGGGTAGGCGACGACGTCCGGGAAGCTCCCGGCACTGATCGCGAGGATCTGAGCGGGCTCTTCGGTGGGGTTGCTGAAGGCGTGGAGTCCGGCACGCCCCTCGGGGCAGAAGACGAAATCGCCCGGAGCGAGCTCCTCCTCGCCGTGCTGGTTCCGAAAGACGGGACGACCACTCAGGACGAAGAACATCTCTTCGGCTCCGAAGTGCATATGCATCCACATCCCAGGTGCCCCGGGGGCGAGTTCGTAGAGCGTTGCTCCCATCCTGGCGTCGTCCGGCCGCCAGAAGACTCGATTGCGAGTCCCCTCTTCGTCATCTCCGTCCCATTCATTGGAGAGCAGGTTCTGACGAGTCATTCCGTGGACCTCCAGTTTGTAGCGGTGGGCCGCAGCGACCGGGGCCGCTTCGAAGGCAGCCTCGGCCCTGCGCCAATCACGCGCGGCGCTCGCCGCGTCTGACCGCTATCTCGTCGCCGGATCCACGCCGGGATCGTAAACGCTCGCCGGCTCGGATGCGAGCGACGAGGGGGCGCGGCACTACAGCGAACGGCGGTTCAAGCGAGCCCTTTCTGCCGAAGCTCCGCGAGCGCGGCCTCACTCTTCCGCAGCTCGCCGGACCCCATGGCTGCGAGCACGGTGGGGGACTTCGTGAACTGCACGTCGCGATAATCGACGACCTCGATGTTGTTCCCCCAGGGATCGCGAAAGCGCAGCGACCCCGTTGCCGGCACCGACACGCCTGCCTTGCGTAGCGCCCCCCGCAGGGCTTCCTTGTCGTCGACCACGAGGCCGAAATGGCGGGAACCGTCGGCAGGCTGTGTGCGAGGCTCGCTGAGCGCGATGAACTGGTCGCCGAGGTCGATCCACGCCATTCCGCCCCTCCGACCGCGAAGCTCGAACACGAGGAATCGCGCCCACCACTCCAGGGCGGCATCCACGCTGTCGACCTCAAGTGCGATGTGGTTGACCCCGAGCGCCCGCGCCCGCTGGCCCCGCTCGGTTGGATCGTGATCGTGCACGGGACGAAGGATACGCCCGCGCCCAAGTGGTCATAGGAGCAAGAATGCATCGATGAAGCTCGCGGAGTTGAGCCGTCTCGCCGGTCAGCTCGAAGGGGTCCCAGAGCGGACTCGCGGCGGCTTGCTCGACTGGCGCTACCGCGGCCGCCTGGTGGCCCGACAGCTCGACGACAGGCACGTGGTCATTCGCGCGTCCTTCGACTCCAGAGACTTCCTGCGGCGGTCGTTCCCCGAGACATTCTCGATCCCGAGACGCTTCGCAAGGCACATGATGATCGTGGCCGACCTCGAGACCGGGAATGCCCATGCCATCGAGGATGCGGTCATCGGCGCGTGGGAGCTTCAGTCCGGGAGACAGGCTGGATGACTGTCTCGGCCGCCCGTCAGGTGGGGGCGATTGCGGAGGCGTCCGGCGGACGCGGCGTGAGTTCGGCGAGTCGATCGAGAGCGCGATCGCGGTAGACGATGTCGCCCTTCTGCGAGTAGTGCTGGACGGCCCGGGTCAGTGCCTCGACGGCCTGCCCGGTCTCGCCCGCAAGGACGAGCACCTCCGCGAGGTCGGCGTACGCATCGCCCACGTAATTGAGCAGATCGACCTGATCGGCGATGGCGACGGCCTCTCGGGCGAGCCGTTGTCCTTCTTTGTGGTCGCCGCGGCGGGCATAGACCTTCGCCCGAGTCTGGAGCGACAGCATCTGGGTCAGGCGATCGTCGCTCGATCCCAGGCCGGCGGCACGGCGCGCGTTGGCGTCGGCGTCGTCCAGCAGGTCGAGACGGTACTGCGCGACGGCCTGCAGGCCGAGGATCGTCGAGAGCCAGGACCGTTCGGCATGTTCCTCGAGCAGGCGGCAGCTCTCCCGGGATAGCTCGACGGCTCGGACCGGGTCATCGGCGAGAAGTTCGAGGTCCACGGCCGGCTGACCCGTGATCAGGGCATAGCCGATCGTCGCGCCCTGGTCGCGGACACGCTCGCGAGCGGCGTCCATGAGTTCGCGCGCCTCGGCGAAGCGGCCGAGCATGGCCAGCGCCCCGGCACGGTGCACCTGGTTCGCGGTGTTTCCGGGATAGGCGACGTCTTGCGCGTCGAGCCACGCGAGGAGGTCGAGGACCGGGGTTGGCCCGAAGAGCTGGGCGGCGCCGAGCTGCGGGATGAGCTTGACGGCGAGCTGCGGTTGGCCGGCCCGCTTCGCATGCTGAAGCGCCAGCTCACTCGCCCTGAGCCAGTCCTGGGCCCGGCCTCTCATGTTCTCGATGACGCCGCGCGCGCTCTCTGCGATGTAGAGCGCGAGGTCGGCCCCCGCGGCCTCCAGCTCGGGTAGGGCTTCAACGATCAACGCCTCGAGCCGGTCTGCGGCGCCCTCCGGGTCGAGATGCGTGGCCCAGCTTGCTTCGAGGATCCGTCCAGTCAGCTCGGCGACGCGGTCGCCCTCGTCGGCGCCCCTGATGGCCAGGGCACGGGCGATGTCGATCGCGTCAGCCGCCCGCCCGGCTTCGAAGAGTGCGTCTGCATGCGCGAATTCGAGTTCGATCTCCAGCGGCCCGTCTGGCGCAACCTGCGCCGCCCGCTCCACAAGCTTGACGGCGGCGGCGACGTCGTCACGCACCCGGGCGTGCCGGCCGGCCGCCAGCAGGCGCGTTCGGGCCGCCATCGCGAGCTCTCCCACCTGGTCGTCGCGCCCCAGCTCGCGCCGATACCGGCACGCCTGCTCGAGGTGGTAGCCGACGATCTCGTCCTGCTCGGCCAATGTCGCTCCGTGCCTGTCAAGCCACTCGGCGAAGCGCTCGTGAAGCTCGGCACGGACGGTTTTCGGCAGCGAGTCGTAGGCGGCATCACGGATCAACAGGTGCCTGAACCGGTAGGCGTCCTGACCGGGGATCTGGGGCTGATCGGGACGCACCAGCTCCTTCCGCACCAACTCCAACAGTCGCTGCGATACCCGCGCTTCGTCGGGCGCCAGCGCCTCGACGGCGCCGCGATGGAACACGTGTCCCTCAACCGCTCCCCGTTCGAGCACCGCGCGGTCGGGGGCGTCCAGCTGGTCGAGCCGCGAGGCCAGGAGCGCCTGAATCGTCGGCGGCACGATCACCGCGCCCGCGCCGGAGTCGCGGATCATCGCCAGCATCTCCTCGACGAAGAGGGGATTGCCCTCCGCCGCGCTGCGGATGCGGATTCGAAGGTCCTGGTCGACGCTGCCGAGCCGGTCGATCAGCTCGTCGGTCTGCTCGTCCGAGAGCGGCTCGAGCAGCAGCGTGGTGGCGTTCAGCTTGCCGCCGGCCCAGCCAGGTCGCCGCTCGAGGAGCTCCGGCCGCGCCACGCAGAGCAGCAGGATGGATGCGCCACGGCTGTAGTCCGCCACGTGCTCGACCAGATCCAGCAATCCCGGCTCCGCCCAGTGGATGTCATCGAGCACACAGACCAGCGGTTCGCCGGCAGCCGACTCCTCGAGCGTCTTGCGCACTGCCCAGGCGATCTGCTCGGGCGTGGCGGGCTCGTCTGACTCGGCCAGCAGCGTCGCGATCGCTCGTGCGGCAACCGGATCGGCCGGCCGCACCGCCAACTGCTCCAGTACCTCGATCACCGGCCAGTAGGTGATCCCCTCTCCGTAGGACAGGCAACGGCCCCGCACCAGCCGAGCATCGACACCGGCCAGGGACTCGGTCACGAGCCTCGATTTGCCCACGCCGGCTGCGCCCAGCAGTGTGACCAGATGGCACGACTGCTCAGAGACCACCGCCTCGAACTCGGCGCGCAACCGCTGCTGTTCACGCAAACGCCCAACCAGCTGCGCCTCCAGATGGCGCGGGAACGCCTCCATCCCGGTGTCCAGCGAGAGCAGGCGAAACGCGGCGACGGGGTCACGCTTGCCCCTGAGGACGAGCGGCTCGAGCGCCTCCACCGCCACGGCGTCGCGGACCAACCCCAGCGTCCTCTTGCCGATCACGATCTCGCCCGGCTGCGCCGCCTGCTGCAGGCGAGCCGCGACGTTGACCGCGTCGCCGGTCGCCAGCCGCTCCGAGGTGCCCGTCACCACCTCGCCGGTCATCAGGCCGATCCGTCCCTGCACTCCCAGGTCGGGCAGCGCCGCTCGCATCTCGAACGCCGACCGCACCGCGCGCAGGGCGTCGTCCTCGTGCAGCTGCGGGACGCCGAACACGGCCATCACGGCATCGCCGATGAACTTTTCCACCGTCCCTCCGTGCGACTCGACGATCGCTTTCATCCGCTCGAAGTACGCGGCGAGGAGCCCCCGCAGAGCCTCCGGGTCGAGCCTCTCGCCAAGCGCCGTCGAGCCCGTGACGTCGCAGAAGAGGATGGTGACGGTCTTTCGCACCTCATGGCCCGCATCCGGCGGTGCGAATGGGGCGCCGCACGACTCGCAGAAGCGGGCTCCGACACGGTTCTCGTGACCGCACGATGTGCAGATCGGCACCCGCCCAGCGTATCGCCCCGGCGGCTCCTGAGGCACCTGTCGATTTCGCGCGCCGCCGTTCGTCTTAACGCGACCGTACACTCCGGGTCGATCTGACCCGCGACTCTAAGGGAGTGCCCATGACCAGCTCTTCCACTCAGGGAATCAAGACGGTGCTGCACCCCGTGACCGACATCGAGGCGGCCAAGGCGGTGTACACCGCCCTTCTCGGCGTCCCACCGCAGCACGAGTCGTCCTACTACGTCGGCTTCGACGTCGCCGGCCAGCACATCGGGCTGCTTCCGGGAGGTGGCCCGCAGGGCATGACCTCGCCGGTGGCCTACTGGCACGTGGCGGACATCGAGGCGAAACTGGCCGAGGTGACCGCCGCCGGTGCCACCGTCAAGGAGCCCGCGAGCGACGTCGGTGGCGGCCGCCTGGTCGCCAGCTTCACCGACCGCGACGGGAATGTCCTCGGGCTTATCGAGGACCGCCCCGCCTGACGGATGGAGGCACGATGAGCATGGCCACGAGGAGGGAGATCCTCGGCCGGCTCTCCGAAGCGCTCATCAACAGCGCCGCGCGCCGGAGGTTCGGCGTTGGCTCGCATGGGGAACGTGAACGAACGAGCGACCGTGACCGAGCCCGCGCTGACAGGCAAGGTGGCACTGGTCGCCGGCGCAACCCGCGGCGCCGGCCGGGCGATCGCGGTCGAGCTCGCCCGCGCCGGCGCGTACGTCTACGCCACCGGCCGCAGCAGTCGTGTCTCCGGCCCGTCCGACCAGGGCCGGCCAGAGACGATCGAGGAGACCGGCGAGCTGATCGCGGCCGCGGGGGGTGCGGGGTCGGCGTTGCGGGTCGATCACCTGGAGATCGCCGAGGTCAGCCGGCTCGTCGAGCGGATCGACGCGGAGCAGGGGCGGCTGGACGTGCTCGTGAACGACATCTTCGGCGGGCATCCCTACGCCCAGTGGGACAAGAAGCTCTGGGAGCACGACATCGAGGGCGGTCTGCAGATGCTCCGCATGGGCATCCACACGCACCTGATCACGAGCGCCCGGGCGCTGCCGCTGATCCTCCGCGGCGACGCCGGACTGGTCGTCGAGATGACCGACGGCACCTCCGAGTACAACCGTGCCTTTCGCCGCGACGTCGGCTTCTATTACGACCAGGTGAAGGCTGCGGTCGAGCGCATCGTGATCGGCCTCGCCGCCGAGCTCGCCGACACCAGCTGCACCGCCGTCGGGGTGACGCCGGGCTGGATGCGGTCGGAGCAGATGCTGGACAACTTCGGCGTCGGCGAGGCGAACTGGCGCGACGCGCTCGAGCGGGTGCCGCACTTCTGCAGCTCCGAGACGCCGACCTACACCGGTCGCGCGGTCGCCGCCCTGGCGGCGGATCCCGATCTGCGGCGGTACGCCGGGCGCGTCCTTTCGAGCGCCGAGCTCGCCCGCACCTACGGCGTCACCGACGTCGACGGCACGCAGCCGGACTGCTGGCGCTATCTGGTCGAGATCCAGGACCCGGGGCGGCCGCCGACCGAGCTCGGGTACCGCTGACGCCTAGTCGTCCTCGCCGGCATTCTTCGGTGGCGGTGCAAAGGCGTAGAACCGGCAGAGCACGCGCTCGCCCGAGACCTGCGGGTGGCGGATCGGGCGAGTGCGGGCGACCCACCACAGGCGGTGCCCGCCGTCGATCCTGAGCGAGCGTGGGTGACGCCGGTCGGGGATGACGCCAGAGCCGATCATGCTCCAGCGCCGGTGGCCGAGCCCGCCATGACCCTGGGGAATCTCGACGGTGTACTCCGCACCAACCGTGAACGACACCGCCCAGCCGTTGGGATTGGTCAGCGTCGCCATCGCGATGACCCGGTTCGAGCGGCGGTCGTAGTGGCAGCGGGCGTAGCGGATCGCCGCGTCGCGGCTCGCCCCGTGGTGGTCGGTCAAGGCGGTGGCAACCGCCGCCAGCCCCAGCGAGATTGCGGCCACCGCGACCACCGTGACAAGGACGCGCCGCACGGATCCAGCATATGGGTGCGGCCGAGCGCTACGGCGTCAGGTCGTACGGATACCGGGTCAGCGTCTCGCTGCCGTCCGCGGTGACCAGCAGCAGGTCTTCCAGGCGCACCTCGCCGATGTCGGGCTGCCAGAGGCCCGGCTCCATCGCGATCACATCTCCGGCGACCAGCTCCTCCCGGCCCGTCATGCCGAGCGCCGGTCCCTCGTGCACTTCCAGGCCGACGCCGTGTCCGAGCGAGAACTGGAACCCCGCATTGGCGTCGTCGCCGGGGCCGGTGCGCTGCGTCCGGTGCCCGGCTGCCTCGAACACGTCGCAGGCCATCGCGTGCAGCTCGCGGCCGGTGATGCCGGGGCGGACGGCCGCCCGCGCCCGCTCCAGCGCATCCCGAACCAGCGCCTCCAGGTCGCGCACGGCGGCCGGCACCTCGCCGACGACGAACGTCCGCGTCATGTCTGCCCAGCAGCCGGATTCTTCGTCCTGAGGCCACAGGTCGATGACGATCGGCAGGTCGGGGGGAAGCGGGCCCGAGCCCGGGTCGTGACCGTACCCCTGGCGCACCGAGGAAACGATCACGTCCGGCGGCGCGGGCGCTCCGTGCTCGCGGCAGGCGTCGCGGAGGACGGCCCGGACCGATTCCGCCGTGACGAGATCGCCCGCGGCCAGCACGCGGTCGCCGTCGGGCCGCGCGTCGGCGAGCAGCGCCGCCGCCGCGCCCATCCCCGCCTCGGCAGCGACCTGCGCGCGCCGGATCCCGGCCAGCTCCGCGTCCGATTTCTGCCGCCGCAGCGCGGCGATCGCGCGCTGGTCGGGCTGGATCGTGATGCCGTCCGCGCGCAGGCGGTCGGCCACCGCAACCGGAAACTCCGGGTCGGCGATCGCGGACCGGATCCCGATCTCTGCGGCCGCCCGCGAGGCGAGCTCCAGATCGATCTCGTGGAAGCTCATCCCGCGCTCCATCAACTCGCGCAGGCCGAGGTCCTCGATGTCGTGGAGCACCGCGTCGGGGGCGGTCGCCGCCACCCGCTCCCGTTCCAGGCTGTTCACCATGACGTGCGTGCGCCCGTCGACGATGGCGAGCAGGAACCCGTCGATGATCTCGATCGGCAGCTCGTGGCGCATTGCCGCCGAGCGCTTGGTGTCGCCGTAGAACAGGAAGTCGACCATGACCTTCGGCGAAGCCTAAACGTGGGCAGACCATCGCCGCCGCGTTGGTCGGCTCCAGGGAGAGGAGCGGCGGCGATGGAGAACTGCAGCGGCCTTACCCGGGCCGGGGGTACTGCCGCACCGGTGCGGTACCCAGACAACGGCCCCGGCAAACCGAAAATGGGTGAATGTCACCATCCGGTGAATCCGCTGGCGGCTGTCGGAAGCGCGCCGGTACACTCGGACGATGGCAGCGGTCGATGCACCCGGCCTGGAGTGCACGTGGTCGATCCAGGTGCGCCATGACCCGTCGGAGGAGCCGCCCGAGGTGAAACGTCTGGTGGACGCCTCCGTGCCCTGGCTGCGTGCCCTGGAGCAGGCCGGGTACCGCGCGTTCAACGTCTACCCGTCGCACTACGAGCCGCCGCTCGCCGAGCCGGCGCTCGAGGCGGTCTGCCGCCTGCGGGCGCTTCGCGTGACGTCGGGAATCGCCCGCGACACCGCTCCCGGGGCCGGAGCCCGCGTCGACGTGTCGGTGTCGGTGCTCGATCGGAGCGGCGAGCTTCGCTCGGCCTGAGCCGGCGGCGCTTCACGGACGGTGATAGCGGCGAACCGCGGGGAACCTCCCGTGCATGTCGTCGACAATGCCGACGTCGGCGTAGCCGGCCTTGACGGCGACTCGCTGCGAGGCGTGGTTCTCGAGCGCGGTCTCGAGCACGATCGAGCGCAGCCCGAGCGCCTGCAGGCCGTACTCCGAGAGCAGGCGGAGCGCGGTCGTCGCGGCGCCGCGTCCGCGCGCCCACGGTGCGACCCAGTAGCCGATCCGGGCAGTGGCGGCGTTCCAGTCGAACGTCGTCAGCGCGATCGCTCCGGCGAGACCGATCTCATCGAGGTCGATCGCAAGATCGAGGCCGGTGCCGTCCGTGCGCAGGCTGCCGTGCGCGGCAATCCAGCCCGCGGCATCGGCACGCCTGTACGGGGATGGCAGGGTGGCGGTGAACCGGCCGATCTCCTCGTCCTGGCACGCCTCGTAGACCCGCTCGACATCCTCGTCCGCAAATGGCCGCAGCGTCACGGGCGGATCCGCGAGCGGCGGATCCGGAAGCGGGATGGAGGGCACCCTGTGTCCCTCAGTAGAGGCCGCTGGCCTGGCGCGCGAATGCGAGCGGGCTGGTGGCGGTCAGGTCGATGGCCGGCTCCACGGTCGACCACGACTGCACGTTGTCCTTGAAACGCGCGGTCGCCGAGTTGAACCGCGCGTAGGCGTCGCCGCCGCCGGCCGGGCAGCGGCGCATGCCGTTCACGAACCCGCTGGACCGGGTGCGGTTCGGCCCCTCAACGACCGCGCCGGCCAGGATCGGCGGCGAGCCGTCGAGCGAGCCGACGATGTTTGCGACCTGGTGCTGCATGCAGTCGGGGAAACTGGTTCCGTCGCCCACCGCGAGCGACACGCCCCAGGCGTTTGCGCCCAGCACGTTGGCGATCCAGCGTCCGCTCGCGGCTGCGTAGCGGTGGCTGTGCGTCAGCTGGTCGTACTCGCTCGCCATCACCGAGAGGCCGAAGCCGTGCGAGGCGGTGTCGAAGGTGTCCCACGGGAACCCGAAGCCGAATGGGTCGCCGGCGCCCTGGGCGAGCGCGCCGTCGAGTTGCTTTCGCAGGTCGGCGAGGAGCGCGCCGCGCGTCACCTGCAGGCCGCGGGGGTGGCCGGACATCGTGATCGCCCGGTACAGGTCATAGTGAGCAAACCCGCTCACGTCGTACAGGTTGAGGGTGTCGGCGGCGTCGTTCGGGCCGGTGATGTACGCGTGCGCCCAGTGCGCCGCCTGGCGCAGGTAGAAGCGCGAGCGGGTGTGGGGGAGATGGCCGGGCAGCCGGCCATGCGCGGTCGCCAGCGCCAGCTCGGTGGCGCCCAGCTCGAGGTCGTCACGCCACTCGACCTCGGGATAGAAGTCGAACGGCAGCACCGTCAGCAGGTCGCCGTGGGGGGTGGTGTCGGCCAGCGCGAAGATGTGCTCTGCCGCCCGCAGGCAGTGCGCCGCGAAGCGCGGGTCTGACCTTCGGTAGACCTGGAAGGCCAGCGCCAGCGCAGCGGCGTCGCGTCCGGCCAGGTTGGGGCTGATCGGCGAGCCGGAAGGGCCGGCGCGGAAGACCGGACGGTGGCGGATGTAGCGGTCGGCGGGGTCGGAGGGGTGATAGTGGTCATCGGCCTGGGGGAGGCGCCAGATGTCGTGATCGCCGATGATCTGATCGTTTCCCTCGCCGATCCCGACCTGGTAGTAGAGGGTTCGCGTCCGGCCGTCCCACATGTGCAACAGCCAGCGCGCCCCGAACTTCGCCTCGGCGCCGAAGTCCGAGGGCCCGGCCGCCGCGCCCAGCCGGCGGGGGAAGTCGCGGACGCCCGCCAGCAGCATCGCGTCGGTGTAGCTGGTCGTCTCGACGAACTTCAGATAGTCGCCCGCGTCCCACCAGCCGCCGGCGGCGTCGATGCGCTTGCCGAGCGGCGTCAGGTCGCCGTCGAAGTCGGTGTTCGGGTCGACGGCGGGCGTCAGGTACGTCATCGCGTGCTCGTCGTTCAGATGCGCCGGGGCGGTGCGCAGCGGCGAGCGGATGAAGTCCGGGCCGTCGCGCTCGTCCTGGTAGAACGAGAGCGCGTTTCGAAGCGCCTGCCCATAGACGCGGCGGCCGCTTGCGACCACGAACGCCGGCGAGGTCGCCCCGGCGGCCACGATCGTGTAGGTGCCCGCCGCGCGCACCCCGAAGTCGATCGGGTAGACGTGCGGGAAGCCGCTGCTCCAGGCGCCGAGATCGCCGCCGACCCGACCGGAGGCGAGCGTCCGGTCGGCCGCGTTTCGGACGGTGAAGGTCGCGCCGGCGGCAGGGGTCGCGGACATCAGATAGGCGCGCTTGACCGCGCCGGACGGGTAGCCGAGCTGGTTCACACGCACGAACGCCGCCGTGCTCGCGGCCGGCGTTGCCGCCGCCGCGCCGGTGCCGGAGAGCCCGCAGATCGCGACGAGCGCCATGCCCACTGCGACCGGTCTGCGCATGCCTCTCACTGCAATCCCCCTGCAGATGAGTTAGGAAAGTTTCCTAACACGGGCGAGGCTACCGCGGCGCAGGCGCCGGGTCAAGAGACGCCGCCTCCGGCGCGATCACCGTCGCCTCGCCGTCCACGACCTGGGTCTCGCCGACCCAGGCGCGGGTGGCCAGGACAACCCGGCGTCGCCGCGGTTCGAGGGCGGTCACCTCGACCTCGCAGCGGACGCGGTCGCCGGGTCGAACGGGAGCCAGGAAGCGGAGCGTCTGGCCCAGGTAGACGGTGCCCGGCCCGGGTAGGTCGTTGCCGAGGATCGCGGAAAGGAACGACGCGGTCAGCATGCCGTGGGCGATCCGACCGCCGAACCGGGTCGAGGCGGCGTAGCGGTCGTCGAAGTGCACCGGGTTGCGGTCGCCGGAGGCGCTGCCGAACGCCTCGATGACCGCGTCCTCGGCTGCGAACTCACGCTGGAAGCGGTCTCCGACGGCGATGCTCACATGTACAGCCCACCGTTCACGTCCAGGCAGGTGCCGGTGATGTAGGCGCCGTCGCGGACCAGGTAGACGACGCCGCGGGCGATCTCGTCGGGATCGCCGAAGCGGCCCAGCGGGACGCGGGCGAGCAGCCGCTCGCGGATGTGGTCGGGCACCCCGCGCAGCATGTCGGTGTCGATGAACCCCGGGCAGACGCAGTTCACGGTCACCCCGAAGCGGGCCACCTCGTAGGCCAGCGTCTTCGTCCAGGAGATCAGCCCGCCCTTGCTGGCGGCATAGTTGGCCTGCCCGTAGTTCCCGAGCTGGGCGACGAAGCTGGCGATCGTGACGATGCGGCCGTGGCCGGCCTCGCAGAGGTGGTCGAGCACCGCTTTCGTCACCCGGTGGGTGCCGACCAGGTTCGTCTCGATGATCTCGGTGAAGTCGGCGTCGCTCATCTTGCGCACCGTCACGTCGCGGGTGATGCCGGCGTTGTTGACGAGGATGTCGATGCGGCCGAACTGCTCCAGGGCCGCCGCCGCCAGTGACGGCCCGGTGGCCGGGTCGGCGATCGATCCGCCGACGGCGACCGCCTGCCCGGCGCCCGCCCGGATCGCCGCCGCCAGCTCGTCCGCAGCCCGCCTCGAGGCGTGGTAGTTCACGACCAGCGCACACCCCTCGCCGGCCAGCCGCTCGCAGATCGCCCGGCCGATTCCGCGGCCACCGCCGGTGACGATCGCCACCTGCCCCGCCAGCTCGCTCATCGCCCCGATGCTAGCCCACGTCGGGGGAGCCGAAAACCGGCCAGAATCCGCTCACCGCCTGCCGCGTCGCGGCGACCGCCGAATCGCCCAGTCCGGGCGGGTCGGGCAGGAAGGCCAGCGGGTCGTCGACGCGGGTCTCGGCGCCCAGGACGCCGGCGACGGTCGCCAGCAGGCAGAGGCCGGAGTAGGTGCGCCCGTAGCCGCCCTCCTGGACGAGCAGGAGGCGCCCCGCGCAGCACTCGCCGGCCAGGCGCCGGGCGGCGCGCCCGAGCGCGTGGAAGCCGGCCATGGTCACGCACTGGCGGCCGTTCGGGTCGTACTGGCTCGCGTCCTGGCCGCAGGTCACGATCAGTAGGCCGGGGTCGAACTCGCGCACCAGCGGCTCCACGACCGTGTCCATCGCCGCCAGGTAGGCCTCGTCGCCGACGCCCATCGGGAACGCCACATTGACGTTGAATCCGGCACCGTCGGCGCGTCCGACCTCCTCCGGCAGCCCCGACTGGGGGTGGTCGGCGCCCCACGAGCGGTGGTCCATGTGCAGCGACACGGTGAGCACGTCGGCGCGCTCGTAGAAGCACTCCTGGGTGCCGTTGCCGTGATGGACGTCCCAGTCCACGATCGCGATCCGCTCGACGCCCCGGCGCCGCGCCAGCTCGGCGGCCAGCGCCGCGTTGGCGAACAGGCAGTAGCCGTCCGGCCGGTCTGGCTGGGCGTGGTGGCCGGGCGGGCGGACGAGCGCGTAGGCGGTCGTGCACTCGCCGGCCAGCACCGCCTCGGCAGCGGCGAGCGTCGTTCCGGCGGCGGCCAGCGCCGCCTGCCAGGAGGCGGGGACGACCGGCGTCGAAGCGGTCAGGAAGCCGCCGCCGGCGGCGCAGAAGTCGCGCACCCGGTCGATGTGCTCGGCGTGATGGATCATCGCCAGCTCGGCCTCGCTGGCGTGCCGACCTGGATGCCACTCGAGCGCTCCCGCCAGCGGGCCGCGCTCCAGCGCCGAGCGCATGTTGCGCACCCGCTCGACGTTCTCGGGATGCAGCTCGGGGACCGCGATCAGCGGCGACGGACCGGAGCCGAAGACGCCCGTCCCGGTGTCGTGGAGGAGGCAGTCGTCGTGCCAGTAGACGCGCATCGCGGCGCCATCTTACGGGCGCCGATCGGCCGTTGCCCGGTGTAGTCTCCCGGTCCGTGAGCGGCGAGAACCGGACCCCGTCGGTGTACGACTGGCAGACCAGCCTCACCTTCGCGGCCGTCGGCACGGTGCTGGCGGTGGTCCTCATCCTCGTCTTCACCGAGCTCGTGGACGTGATCGGCGACTTCTGGTCGCAGGTCGTCTACTTCGTCGCGGTGTTCGGCGGCATCATCGTGGCCGCCGCGCGCAGCCGGCGCAAGGACCAGCTGGAGCCGGCCCGCCTTTCGGCGTCGACGCCGATCACGCCGGCCGGCCTGCCCGGCCCGTTCGTGGTCACCCAGGGGCTGGGCGTGCTCGGCCTGACGATGATCGTGCTGGGCGCGATTCTCGGCGGCGACCCGGGCATCATCTGGATCTTCGGCGGCTTCGTGCTCGTACTCGTAGGCGGCGTCGGCCTCGCCTTCTGGCTGGGCGGCATGGTCGCCGACCGGCGCCGCTAGCCGGTGGACGTCGTCCGGGCGGCTGGCGGGGTCGTCCGCCGCGGCGAGCGGGTGGCGGTGGTGCACCGCCCGCACCGGACCGACTGGACGCTGCCCAAGGGCAAGCTGGAGGCGGGCGAGTCGGAGCCGGAGGCGGCCCGCCGAGAGGTGGCGGAGGAGACCGGCTGGCGGGCCGAGCTCGGCGCCGACCTCGGCCTGGTCGAGTATCGCCTGCCGGACGGCCGGCCGAAGACGGTGCGCTGGTACGCGATGACGGCACTCGAGGAGGTCGGCGCACCGGCCGACGACGTCGACGAGGTGCGCTGGCTCTTGGCCGGCGAGGCCCGCGAGCTCCTGACCTACGACCTCGACCGTGGCGTTCTCGAGCGTGCGATCGCCGAAATTTCCTTGCGATGTCGCAAATAGCGGGATTTTTCGGGTTGCAGAGGGCGTCGGCGATCCGTAACGTTGCTGCTGCGCCGCTCAGGGCAGCCGAGTAGATTGAAGCCGGGCGGACGGGCAGTAGAGGCGACTCGAAGGTCCGTTCGACCGGGGGACGAAAGGCAAGCCGGGGCGGCGAATCCTTTTAAACCGTTCGGGTCGAGCCGACGCAGGAAGTAGATTGTGCTCGGATGCCGACGGTGCTGATCGCCGAGGACGACCGGGTTGTCGCGAACGCCATGGCCACGCACCTTCGCAGGGCCGGAATGGACGTGGAGGTTGTCGAGGACGGCGACAAGGCGCTGCGCAAGCTGCGCTTCGAGCGGCCGGACATCGCCGTCGTCGACCTGATGCTGCCCGGGATCGACGGCTGGCGGATCACCGAGGAGCTGCGGGCGGCGGGGATCATGATCCCGATCATCAACGTCAGCGCCCGCGGCTCCGAGCACGACAAGGTGCACGCGCTCCAGATCGGCGGCGACGACTACCTGGCCAAGCCGTTCGGCATGCGCGAGCTGGTTGCCCGCGTCGAGGCGGCGTTGCGCCGCACCGGCGGCCAGCCGATGGCCGCCGGTCAGCCGCGGATCGAGGTGCCGGGGCTCGTCATCGACCCCGATCTGCACCGGGCGCTGCTGGATGGCGAGGACGCCGGCCTGACGCGGACAGAGTTTCGGCTCCTGCAGGTGCTGGCCTCCGAGCAGGGGCGGGCGCTCTCCCGCGACCAGCTGCAGCAGCGAGTGTGGGGGACGCCCTACCGGCACCGCGACCGCACCGTCGACGTCTGCATACGCAAGCTGCGCGCCAAGCTCGACCGCCGCTCGCCGAGCTACACCTATATCCAGACGCATCACAGTGTCGGCTACCGCTTCGAGCCGACACCCAAGGAGCCGGAGGCACTCAGCGGGTCGTGACGCCGGCGGGGGCCGGCAGAACGACGCGCATCGTCGTGCCGCCGCCCAGCCGCGACTCGGCGGTTGCGCGGCCGCCGTACTCCTCGGCGATGTGCTTGACGATCGCCAGGCCGAGGCCGGTTCCCGGGCCGGAGCGGGCGTGCTCGATCCGGTAGAAGCGCTCGAACACCCGCTCCAGGTGCTCCGGCGCGATACCGGCGCCGTTATCGGCCACCACCAGCTCCACCGCGCCCGCGAGGCCGCGCGCCCGCACCTCGACATGGGCGCCCTCCCCGGCGTGGCGGATGGCGTTGGCGATCAGGTTGTCGAGGACGACGTCGACCAGCCGCGGGGTGACCACCGCAAGCAGGCCTCGGGTGGCGCTCGCCGTCAGCGTCATGCGGCGCGCGGCGGCAGCCTCGGCGTGCCGCTCGACTGCCGACTCGACGGCAGCCGTCAGGTCGCAGCGCTCGCCCGCCCCGGTCAGCTCGTGGCTCTCCAGCCGCACCAGCAGGATCATGTCGTCGATCAGCTCGCGCATCGCGTCGACCTCGGCGCGGGCCTGGTCGATGGTCGCCGCCCGCTCCGACTCCTCCTCTGCCAGCGCCAGCGTGTCGACCAGGGCGAGCATGCGGGCGAGCGGCGTTCGCAGCTCGTGCGAGACGCCGGCCGAGAAGAGCCGGCGGGCGTCCCTGTAGTCGTCCTCGTGGCTGGTGTCGGTGAGGACGACCGCGCAGCCGGGGCCGTTCTCGCTCAGGAAGGGACGTACCTCGGCCCGGTAGCGCCGCCGCTCCGGCGCGTAGACGGTGACGTCCGCGGTCTGCGGCCGGCCGCTTTCGATGCAGGCCGCGGCCGCCTCGGCCAGCTCGCGCGGCGCCGGTCGCTGCACCAGCTCGGCCTGGGCGCGGGCGGCGGCGTTGGCGCGAACCACCGCTCCGTCGGCGTCCAGCAGGAGCACCGGCCCGGAGACGGCCGCCATGATCGCGTCGCGCGACCACAGCGCCCGCGACAGCAGCTCACGGGGTGCGCTCTCCCGCCGTAGCCTGTCGGATTCGGCGACCGCCCGCCGGCGGGCTCGCCGTTCCCGCCACAGGAGCACCCCGAGGGCGACCGCAACGATGGCCAGCGTGACGACAGTCGCCTGCACGGCCCGAGGGTACCAGGCGGTTTGTATGCTGCCAGCGGACGATGCGGATCTCGCTCCCCGACGGCAACGAGCTCGATCTCGAGGACGGCGCAACCGGGCTCGACGCGGCCGCCGCGATCGGTCCCCGGCTGGCCCGCTCGGCGGTCGCGGTGGAGGTCGGGGGAGAGGTCCGCGACCTGCGCCTGCCCCTCCACGACGGCGAGGCGATCCGCGTCCTCACCGATCGCGATCCGGAGGCGCTGGCGGTGCTCCGGCACTCGACTGCCCACGTCATGGCCGAGGCGGTCACCCACCTCTGGCCCGGGGTGAAGGTCGCCATCGGGCCCGCGATCGCCGACGGCTTCTACTACGACTTCGAGTTCCCGGAGCCGATCTCGGCCGACGACCTGGGCCAGATCGAGGACGAGATGCGGGCCATCCTGCGCAGCGAGCACCCGTTCGTGCGCGCCGATCGGGTGCCCAAGAGCCGGATCCTGGAGCGTTTCGCGAGCGAGCAGCAGCCGTACAAGCTGGAGCTCGTCCAGGACCTCCCGGACGGCGAGATCAGTCTCTACACCCAGGACGGCTTCGAGGATCTGTGCCGCGGGCCGCATCTCCAGACGACGAAGCCGATCAAGGCCTTCAAGCTGCTCTCGACCGCCGGCGCCTACTGGCGCGGCGACTCCCGAAACCCGATGCTGACCCGGATCTACGGGACGGCCTTCTTCAACCAGGCCGACCTGGATGCGCACCTGCACCGGCTGGAGGAGGCGCGCCGCCGCGACCACCGCCGGCTGGGCCGCGACCTCGACCTCTTCCACACCAGCGAGGTGTCGCCGGGCGCGCCCTTCTGGCACCCCCGCGGGATGGTGGTGTGGAACGAGCTGAGCGAGCTCTGGCGGGAGCTGAACCGGGAGCGGGGGTATCGCGAGGTGCGCACGCCGATCCTCTATTCGATCGAGGTCTGGGAGCGCTCGGGGCACTGGGAGAAGTACCGCGAAAACATGTTCACCACCTACAAGGACGAACGCCTGCTGGGCCTGAAGCCGATGAACTGCCCCGGCCACATCGAGATCTTCGCGGCCGACCGGCGCAGCTACCGCGACCTGCCGCTGCGGCTGGCCGAGCAGGGACTGGTGCACCGCGACGAGCCGTCCGGTGCGCTGCACGGCCTGATGCGGGTCATCCACATCACCCAGGACGACGCGCACATCTTCTGCACCGCCGACCAGGTCGAGGGCGAGGTGATCGGCTGCCTCGAACTCGCGCGCACGATTTACGACATCTTCGGCCTGCCGATGCGGCTCGAGCTGTCGACCCGGCCGGAGAACCGGATCGGCGACGATGCGCTCTGGGACGCCGCCGAAGGGGCGCTCACGGGGGCGCTCGAGCACGCCGGGGCCGAATACGAGCTGAACCCCGGCGACGGCGCCTTCTACGGGCCCAAGATCGACCTCCACATGACCGACTCGATCGGCCGGTCGTGGCAGATGGGGACGATTCAGCTCGACTACCAGATGCCCGAGCGGTTCGAGATCTCGTATACCGGCGAGGACAACGCGGAGCACCGGCCGGCGATGGTGCACCGGGCGCTCTTCGGGTCGTTCGAGCGCTTCATCGGGATCCTGATCGAGCACTTCGCCGGCGCCTTCCCGCTCTGGCTGGCGCCGCTCCAGGTGTCGGTGCTGCCGGTCGCCGACCGCCACAATGAGCACGCCGAGGGGGTGGTCGCCGAGCTGTCCGCGGCCGGGCTGCGGGCGGAGGCCGACCTGCGATCGGAGTCGGTGGGTCGGAAGATCGCCGACGCCGAGCACCTGCGCATTCCCTACATCCTGGTGGTGGGCGACCGCGAGGCGGAGTCGGGCCAGGTATCGGTGCGCCGTCGCGGAGCGGGCAACCTGGGCGCCCGCCCCCTCGCCGAGCTCCGCGACGAGCTGGTCGCCGAGCGCGCCAGCCGCGCCCTCGAGCCCACCTGATCCGTCACGACTGCGCCACGAAAGCGTGCGATGAAACGTGGGGGCCTGGCCCCTAAGTTCCGCGCGGGGCGGGGTTAGCCGCCGGCCCGACCCCGGCGAATCGGCCTGGTTGCGTGGAATCCGGCGATTGGCGTGTTACGGAACGGCTGCGGAACCGTAACGTGAAATATGGGGGCCTGGCCCCTTTATTCCGCGCTGGGTCAGGAGCGCAGGTCGACCTCGAAGCGGGCGCGGTCGCCGCGGTAGAGGTCGCGAGCGAACTCGACGGGCCGTTCGCGGGTGTCGTAGGTCGTTCGGGTGACCAGGATCGCCGCCGAGCCGGGCCGGGTCGCCAGGTGCCGCGCGTCCGCCGCGTCGCACGTGGTCGGCTCGATCAGCTCGTGGGCGCGCGCCGGCTCGACCCGGAAGACGCGGCGCATCAGGTCGTACAGCGACCCGCTGGTAAGGTCGTGCGTGCCCAGCTGCGGGCAAACCGCGTCGGGCACGAAGAACGTCTCCAGGAGCAACGGCTCGCCGTCGCCAAAGCGCACCCGGCGCATCATCCAGGCACGCTGCCGGGCCCGCAGGCGAAGCGCCGAGCGGGCGGCCGGATCGACCGCGTCCGAGAGCACCATCTCGAGCACCCGCCCCGAGGGCTCGATGCCCTGGGCGCGCATCTGCTCCGAGAACCCAGCGAGGCGCTGCAGGGTGTGCACCACCCGCGGCGGCGAGACGTACGTCCCGGAGCCGGGCCGTCGGTAGACCAGTCCCTGTCGCACCAGGTGCTCGACCGCCTGGCGCGCTGTCATTCGCGACAGGCCGAACTGCTCGGCCACCGTTCGCTCGCTCGGCAGGCGCGAGTGCGCCGCCAGCTTGCCGCTCTGGATCCGCTCGGCGAGCTGGTCGGCCGCGACTCGATAGCGCGGCGTCGTCCGGTTCCCGGAGCCGGCCATGAGATGTCTATACCACGCATCCGCCTGCCCCGTGGGTCACGTCGACAACCGGTATCCTGGACAGGATGCCCAGATGGAGACCGCCGGGGTGCTGAAGCCGCAGGCCCGTTACGGGCTTGGCCGCGTGCTCGAGCCGCCCGGTGCATTCCAGCAGCTCTCCTGGAAGGTCGACCCCGACCCGCGCATCCCGCCCGCCGAGATCCCGATCGACGTCCAGTGCCTGATGCGCCAGAACCCAGCCATCCGTGCCATCTTCGAGCGCCGCTGCGGGGTCGCCGGGTGACGCCGCCGACCATCCCGGTGATCCGCGCTGCCGGCTCGCATCGCCAGATCGGCCACCAGATCGGCGCGGCGACGGCTGATGCCGTTCGTGCCACCGTCGGCGAGCTTACGCCGGAGCAGCTGGCCGCTGCCGATCCCTACCGGTCGGTGACCGCGCGCGAGCTGCCGTGGCTGATCGAGGAGCTGGACGGCGTGGCCGAGGGCGCCGGCGTCGACGGCGTGGCCGTCTTCGCCGCGTCGATCGAGGAGCTGGAGGCGCCGGACTCCGCCAACGAAGGCCGCTGCTCGGACATGGTGGCCTGCCCCCGCGCAACCGCCGACGGCCACCTCTGGGTTGCCCACAACAACGACCTGGGGCCGAGCGCCGAGGAACGACTGATCGCCATCGAGTGGCTGCTGGACGGCGACCCGGCCGTCTTCACGATCGGTATCGGGCCATGGATCAGCGTCGGGTTCAACGCCGCCGGGCTGGCCTTGACCGGGAACGAGGTCGCCCCCAACGACAACCGCGTCGGCATCCCGCGGCTGCTCCAGGTGCGCGACATCATGCGCCGGCGGACGATCGAGGAGGCGGTCGCGGCCGCGCTTCATCCCGCCCGCGCATCCTCCTACAACAACCTGCTCAGCCACCGAGACGGGTCGGTGGTGAACGTCGAGGGGTCGGCCACCGACGCCGAGCTGATCCGTCCCGACGAGCGGGGGACGCTGGCCCACACCAACCACTACGTGAGCGAGCGAATGCTCCCCTACGAGGGCGACCTTCCCTATGCGCGCCGCTCGGAAGTGCGGTATCGTCGCGCGCTCGAATGGCTTCAGGCGGAGCGGATCACCCCCGAGCTGCTGCGGGAGGCGCTGTCCGACCACACGGGGGCGCCCGACTCCCTCTGCCGGCACCTCGGCCCTGGCGCCGAGTCGAAGACCGTCTTTTGGCTCGTCGCGGACGTCTCAACAGGAGAGATCACCTACGGTCGCGGCAACCCGTGCGACTCTGAGGAGCAGCATTATGCCTTCGCCTGAGACCAGCCACCGATACGCACAGCTGACCTGGCCTGAGGTGGCAGAGTGGGCGCATCGCGATCCGGTCTGCGTCATCCCGGTCGCCACCCTCGAGGACCACGGGTACCACCTGCCGATCGACACCGATGCGGTGATCGCCGAGGCGTTGGCGGAGGGGGCGGTGCTGGCGCGCCGCGAAACGGCGCTGCTCCTGCCCACCGTCACCCATGGCTACACGCCTCACCACATGCATTTTCCGGGGTCGATCACGATCGACTGGAAGGTCTTCGTCGACCATCTGCTGGACATCGGTCGCAGCCTCATCCACCACGGGTTCAACCGGATCCTGTTCGTGAACGGACACGGCTCGAACGTGCCACTGGTGGAGATGGCGGCGCGCCTGCTGCTGGTCGAGCAGCCGCACGCGGTCGCGGCTGCGTTCTGGTACCTGAGCACGCCGGAGTCGGCCGCCCTGCTCGCCGAGACGCGTGACTCGGAGCAGCCGGGCGGCATGGCGCACGCCTGCGAGCTGGAGACGTCGCTCTACCTGGCGATCGACCCGGATCGGGTGCAGATGGACAAGGCGGTGCGGGAGATCCCCGACTGGGACTCCGAGCACGTGTGGATGGACTGGAACGACGGGCCGCTCTCGATCAAGGGGCCGTGGAGCGGCTGGACCGAGTCGGGAGTGATGGGAGACCCAACCGTCGCCACATCGGAAAAGGGCAGAATCTGGCTCGACCAGGCGATTGCCGAGATCGCCGGATACATCGACGAGATGGCACGGCGCGCTCCGCGGCCGGGCCGTGATCACCATGACGGCGTCATGTCGGCGCTGGACAGCAGGGAGGCAAGATGAGCACACGCAGGCCGCTAATCGCGCTCGTGGCCGCCGCACTGGTCGTGATGACCGCGGCCGGCTGTGGAACCGGCGCTTCCAACAGCACCAGCGGGTCAGCAGGCACCGTCAAGAAGGGCGGCATCCTGAACATCGGCACCACCAGCGGGATCGACTCGCTGAATCCGTTCATCGCCATCGAGAGCCAGGCCTACAACGCTTTCGTGATGGAGTATCCGCAGCTCGTCCAGTACGGACCGGGCATCAAGCTCGAGGGTGACTGGGCAACCAGTTGGAAGGTCTCCAACGGCGGCAAGACGTACACCTTCCACCTGAAGCCGGGCGGGAAATGGTCGGACGGCGTGCCGCTGACCGCCGAGGACGCGGCCTGGACCGGAAACACGATCATCAAGTACAAGGACGGCGCATCCGCGGTGCTGGCGGCGGCGTTGACCCACGTCAAGGACATGCAGGCGCCGAACCCGACGACCCTGGTCGTCAACTACGACCAGCCCGTCGGCAACGCGCTTCCCCAGCTGGAGCAGTTCTGGGTGCTGCCCAAGCACGTCTGGGACAAGCAGGTGGGCAACAACGGCAAGGATCTCAAGACCTACCGGCCAGAGCAGCACCTGCCGACGGTGGCCGCCGGCCCGTACACGATCACCAGTTACGCCGAGAAGGGGACGACGGTCTTCAAGCCCAACCCGTACTTCTACGGACCCAAGTCGAACGCCGCCGCGGTGGCGCTGACCTACTACACGAACTCGACCTCGATGATCGCCGATCTGCAGGCCGGCACGGTGGATTTCGTGGACCAGGTGCCGTTCGACGCCGCCTCCTCGGTCAAGAACTCGGGCACGTTCAACGTCGACGAGGGGGCCGGCGCCGAGGTCACCAACATCACCTTCAACTCCAACCCGGCCAAGCCGAAGAACCGTGAGCTGCTCGACCCGAAGGTCAAGGAGGCCCTCGAGTATGCGACCAATCGCCAGCAGATCGCAAAGACGGTCTTCCAGGGCTTCGCGTTCCCCTGGGCGAACCTGATCTCCAAGCAGTCGCAGGGTGCCGGCTGGGTCAACCCGGCGGTCAAGCCGCTGCCCTACGACATCGCCAAGGCCAACCAGATCCTGGACGGCCTCGGCTACATGCGCGGCTCGAATGGCATCCGCGAGGTGCCGGCGACCACCGGCAAGTACGCCCAGCCGGCCCACCAGATGTCGTACGACATGATGGTGCCGACGAGCCTCGACTTCTCCGGCCAGCGCGAGTTCGACATCATCGCCAACGACTGGGCCAAGATCGGGGTCAAGATCAACTTCCAGAACGGCGGCGATAGCCAGCAGGCGTACGCCATCGAGACGGCCGGCAACTACACGAAATTCGACATGGCGCTCTGGGACTGGGTCGGCTACATCGACCCCGACTTCATGCTGTCGGTGCTCACCCGGCCGCAGTGGTTCAGCTGGAGCGACACCGGCTACAGCAATCCGGCCTATGACGCCGAGTACATCAAGCAGGGCACGCTCACTGACTTCAAGCAGCGCCAGGCGCTGGTCTGGAAGATGGAGCAGCAGGCGTACGACCAGCGGCAATACATCCAGCTGGTGAACGAGGAGCTGGTGACGGCCAACGCCAAGAGCTGGACGGGCTTCTACCCACAGCTGGGCGCGTACTGCAAGTGCTATTACACGAGTCCCCACCAGAGCTGACCTGAGCGAGGATCCCTGGAGGAGGCGGAGGAGCGATGAGGGGAGCCGACTACGTCGTCAAGCGCAGCATCTTTGCGCTGGTGACGGTGTGGGTGGCGGTGACCCTCAACTTCATCCTCTTCCGCCTCCTACCGGGGAGCTCCGTCTCCGGGCTGCGCTGCCAGGCCTGCACCCCGCAGTTCAAGGAAGCGCTGATCAAGGAGTACGGCCTCGACAAGTCCAAGTGGCAGCAGTACGTGACCTACCTGGGCAACCTGCTGCACGGCGACCTCGGCTACTCCCAGGTCAACAACATTCCGGTCTGGGATGCCATCAAGGAGCCGATCCTGAACACGCTGCCGATGGTGCTCGTCGGGACGCTGATCTCGGTCGTGCTCGGCGTCTTCTGCGGCATCCTGGCCGCCTGGCGGCGGGGCACGCTGACGGCAGACAAGCTGAACACCTGGACGGCGCTCGCCTTCTACGCCGCGCCAACGCAGTGGCTGGGCCTTCTGGTCGTCTTCTACGTCGCCGCCAATCTCGGCCTGCCGGTCGCCGGCATCCGCTCGCCTGACCTGGGCATCCTTTCCACGCCCAGCACCTGGGAGGTCGTGAGCGACCGCGCCCGTCACCTGATCCTGCCGGCGCTGACGCTGGGCATCGGCCTCTATGGCGAGTACGCGATCGTCGTCCGCTCGTCGATGCTCGAGACGCTCGGCGAGGATTATGTTCTGACGGCGCGGGCCAAGGGCCTGGCCAATTGGCAGATCATCTGGAAGCACGGCCTGCGAAATGCCATGCTGCCGCTGGTGACGCTGCTCGCCCTGTCGGTCGGGTACATCGTCGCCGGGGCGATCGTCGTCGAGGATGTCTTCTCCTACCCGGGCATCGGCCTGGCCACCATCGACGCCATCGACCACCGCGACTACGCGGTGCTGCAGGGCATCTTCCTCGTGCTGACGATCGCGGTCATCTTCTCGAACTTCGTCGCAGACCTTCTCTATTTCAAGCTCGACCCGCGAGTGACGACGTGAGCAGCGGCCCTCCTGATCAGATCGTCCCCCTGAACGAGGCGAATGTCGTTGTCGGCCCGGACGCGCCGGCCGAGATCGCCGTCGGCCCGCGTAGCCTCATGCGCACGGTTCTGCTCGAGAACCGGGCGGCCATGATCGGCACGATCATCCTGGTCGTCACGACGCTGATCGCCATCTTCGCCGGCGTGCTGGCACCGCACAGCACGACCGAGCAGATCGGGCCGGTGTACGCGCCGCCGTCCAGCAAGTGGTGGCTCGGCCTGGACGACGGCGGTGTCGACATGCTGAGCCAGATGATCTACGGCGCCCGCATCTCGATGATCGTCGGTTTCGCGGGTGCGGCGGTGGCGATGATCATCGGCGGCGGCGTCGGGATCGTCTCCGGCTACTTCGGCGGCCGCACCGACATCGCCCTGATGCGGATCACCGACTACTTCCTGGTCATCCCCGACGTGCCGCTGATGATCGTCTTCGCCGCTGTCTTCGGGCGCAGTCTGCTGAACATCATCATCATCATCGGGATCATCTACTGGACGAGCACGGCCCGCCTGATCCGGGCCCAGATCAAGTCGGTGCGCGAGCGGGTGTATGTCAAGCGGGCGCAGTCGCTCGGCGCCGGCCACAACAGACTGATCTGGAAGCATGTGATGCCGCAGGTGGTGCCGCTCCTGGTGGCCAACACGGTGCTCACGATCGCCACCGCCATCTTCGCCGAGACGTACATCGCCTTCCTCGGCCTGAGCGACCCGACCAAGTCTTCCTGGGGCCGCCTGATCCAGAACTCGCTGAGCGGCGGCGCAATCTTCCACAACGCCTGGTGGGCGGTCGTGCCGCCTGGCCTGGCCGTGACCGTTGTCATCCTCGCCTGCACGATGGTCGGCCAGGCGCTCGAAGACGCGATGAACCCGCGGCTCAAGGTCGGCCACCTGTCCGTCCGCCGCTTCCGCGTCCGCCCCTTCTCGGCCAGGCTGGACACGCGATGAGCAGGGACCTGCTGCGCGTCGAGGATCTGCACGTCTGGTTCGATCTGGACGGCGGCGGCGAGCTGCACGCCGTGCAGGGGATCAGCTTCGACCTGGCGGAGGGGGAGCGGATGGGCCTGGTCGGCGAGTCGGGCTGCGGCAAGACGACGTCCATCCTGGCCATGATGGGCCTGCTGCCGTCGAGTGCCAGCGTCTCCGGCAAGGTCATCCTGGACGGGGTCGACATGCTCGAGAAGGGCGAGGAGACGGTGGCGCCACACCGCTGGCACGACGTCGCGATGATCTTCCAGGGCGCGATGAACGCGTTCAACCCCGTGAAGACAGTGGGCGAGCAGATCGCCGAGCCGATGCTGTTGCACGGGACCGCCTCCAGCAAGTCTGTCGCCTCGGCGCGGGTGCGCGAGCTGCTCGAGCTGGTGGGCATCTCGGGCAGCCGGGCGAAGCGCTACCCCCACGAGTTCTCGGGCGGGATGCGGCAGCGAGCGGCGATCGCCATGGCCCTCGCCTGCCAGCCCAAGGTGCTGCTGGCCGACGAGCCGACGACCGCGCTGGACGTGATGGTGCAGGCGCAGATCCTGGAGCTCCTGATCTCGCTCACCCACGACCTCGGGCTGACGATGATCCTGGTCACCCACGACCTGCCCGTGGTCGCCCAGGTGTGCGGGCGGGCGGCCGTCATGTACGCCGGACGGATCGCCGAGGAGGGGCCGACCCAGACGCTCTACCACGACCCCCGGCACCCGTATACGCGCATGCTCTTTGCGGCGACGCCCGACCTGTACGGCGACGACGCGGTGATCTCGATCCCGGGGGCGCCGCCGCGCCTCGACCGCGAGCTCGTCGGCTGCCCGTTCCAGCCGCGCTGCGACTCGGCATTCGACCCCTGCCCGTCAAAGGAGCCGCGGGAGCGCTCGTTCGACGGGGGCCACCGCGCGTCCTGCCACCTGAACGAGCTGCCCACCGCAGCGACCGTCGCATGAGCCAGAACGGCGCGCTGCTCGAGGTGAGCGACCTGGTCACCCGCTACCCGGTGCCACGGGGGCTCATCGGCACCATCGCCCGCCGGCCCCGCCAGCAGGTGCACGCCGTCGAGGGGGTCACCTTCACGGTCGGCGCGGGCGAGATGCTGGCGCTGGTCGGCGAGTCGGGCTGCGGCAAGACGACCACCGCCCAGACGGTGATGCGGATGGTCGAGGAGGATTCGGGCCAGATCCGCTTCCGCGGCCGGGACATCACCGGCCTGTCGCATCGCGAGCTGCGGCCGATCCGGCGAGAGATGCAGATCATCTTCCAGGATCCCTACGAATCGCTCGATCCTCGCTTCCGCGTCCGTGACACGGTCGAGGAGCCGCTCCTCATCCACAGCGAGGGCGGCTCCGGCAAGCAACGCACCGAGCGGATCACGGAGGCGCTGGTGCGGGCCGGGCTGACCCCGCCCGACCTCTACATCAATCGCTTCCCGCACGAGCTCTCGGGCGGCCAGCGGCAGCGCGTGGCGATCGCGGCGGCGCTCGTCCTGGAGCCCAAGCTGCTGGTCGCAGACGAGCCGGTCTCGATGCTCGACGTCTCCGTTCGGGCCGGCATCCTGTCCCTCCTGGACGAGCTGCGAAAGAGCGGCCTGGGCATCCTCATGATCACCCACGACCTGTCCACCGCCAGCCACTTCGCCGACCGGATCGCGGTCATGTATCTCGGCCGGATCGTCGAGGAGGGGCCGGCCCGCGACGTCGTCCGGTCGCCTCGCCACCCGTACACGAAGGCGCTCGTCTCGGTGGTGCCGAAGCGCGACCCGCGCGACCGCACAGAGCCGCAGATCCTGCAAGGGGAGACGCCGAATCCCGTGCACGTGCCCGAGGGCTGCCGTTTCCATCCGCGCTGCCCGATCGCGATCGACGACTGCCGGGCGACCGATCCAGCGCTGGAGCCGGTGCCCGGAGGCGGCGCCGAGCACCGGGGGGCCTGCATCCGCATGTGAGTTGCCGCTTCCGGGGATCTGGTATGACCCCGGGATGGCGCGCTGGCGGGACATCGGCGGGCCGGTGGGGCTCCTCCCGACCGGCCCCCGCAACGCGATCACGGACGTTGCCGGCGTCCTCGTCGGCCACGCCCAGGCGGCCAGCGGCGAAGCCACCGGCGTGACGGTGATCGCCCCGCCGGAGCTGCCGGCGCGAGCCGGCACGTCGACCGTGAACGGCGTCGGCGAGCTGACCAAGAAGCTCGAGATCGAAGAGTGGGGGATCATCCAGACGCCGGTCTACCTGTGCGGGACGCACGCCGTCGGCACCGTCTATCACGCCGCGGTGCTTGCCGCGGGAGGCAGCCCCGACCGGACGATCATCCCGGTCGTCGGCGAGTGCGACGACTCGGACATGGGCGACTCGCGGACGATCGCCGTGGCCGACGTCGAGGCGGCGCTCGGCGCCCTCTCCGAAGACGTGCCGGAGGGCGGCGTGGGTGGCGGCACCGGGATGACCTGCTTCGACTTCGCCGGCGGCATCGGGACGGCCTCGCGGCTCGTCGAGGGGCACACCGTGGGGGTGCTCCTGATGTGCAACTTCGGCGACCGGGAGCGGCTGACGGTCGGCGGCCTGCGCTTCGACCCGGCCCCCGGGCCGGCTCCGCCGGAGGGCTCATGCATCGCCGTCTGCGCAACCGACGCGCCGCTGAGCGCGCTCCAGCTGAAGCGGCTTTCGCTGCGACCGCTGCTCGGTCTGGCGCGGGCAGGCTCCTACGCATCCAACGGCTCCGGCGAGATCGGACTGGCGTTCACCGTCGTCCGCGGGCAGGACCACCCCCTCGCGGGCATGTCCGGCCTGTTCGCGGCCGCCTACGAGGCGGCCGAGGAGGCTGTCTACAACTGCCTGGTCGCGGCCAGGCCGGGCACCAGGCGGGACGGCCGCCCGCACGAAGCCTTCCCGGCGCACCTCGTCACGCCCGGCTGATACCTGCGGCGGCCCGCGTATCATCTCGCCATCGGACCGGCAACAGGAGGGGTGACATGGAGGGGCTCGAGGTCGAGTTGCGAATGCGTCTTTCGGCGGCCGACGCACATTATGGCGGCAACCTGGTCGACGGCGCCCACGGGCTGGAGATCTTCGGCGACATCGTCACCGAGCTGGCCGTCCATACAGACGGGGACGAGGGCCTCTTCGCTGGCTACGAGAAGGTGGAGTTCCTGGTCCCGATGCACGCCGGCGACTACGTCCGGGCGCGGGGCACGATCGTCCGCATGGGCAAAACCAGCCGCACCGTCCAACTGGAGCTGTGGAAGGAGGTCGTTGGCCGGCCCGACCTCGGCGAATCGGCCGCCGACTACCTGGACGAGCCGGTGCTGGTGACCCGCGCCCGCGGCACCTACGTCGTTCGAACGGCCCACTCGCGCGGCCCGCAGGGGCGAGCGGCCGGCCGGGCGTGACCGGCTGGCGGCCTGACGTCAGGCCGGGAGGCCGATCAGCCCCGCCGCGGCGATCAGGCCGGCCACGGTCTTCTCGGAAACCGGCTCGAAGTGCTCGTAGAACTCGCTGACGGCGGTGAACCGCTGCGGGTCGCGTAGGGCGACCAGGCGGTCGCAGTCGCGGGCCAGCCGCTCCGCCTGTGGACGCGGCAGCACCGGCAAGGCGATCACCATCTGGCGGGCGCCGGCATTGCGCACCGCTGCCATGGCGGCGCGGATGGTGGCTCCGGTCGCCGCCCCGTCGTCGACGATCACCGCCGTTCGGCCGACCAGCACCATCGGCTCGCCACCGCGCAGGCGCTCGTCCATGGCCCGCGCCTCGGCGGTCGCCTCGTCGTAGGCGGCGTCGACCTGCTGGCGGCTGAGAATCCCGGCCAACCGGCGGTTGGTGAAGCGCTCGCCCATGGGCGCGACGGCTCCCATCGCCAGCTCCGGGTGCCCCGGCATTGGCACCTTGCGGACGCATATGACATCCAGCGGCAGCTCCAGCAGTCGCGCCATCTCGGCGGCCACGACAACTCCGCCGCGGGCCAGGCCGATGACGGTGGTGTTCGACTTCTTGCGCAGATCCTGCAGCGCTGCCGCGAGCGCTGCACCTGCCTGGGTGCGGTCTCGGAACATTGGCCGATGATCCCCCACGGTTCGGCGACGGTCAAGCACGAGATTACCCGTTGGGCGTATCCGCGACCCTCGCTTGGCCTTTGCTAGACTGCCGCCCTGGCATCAAGCAGAGGCATCCGCTTCTCACCCGCGTGGCCGGTGGCCCCGGGTTCAATCGAAAAGGATTGGTGCGCGCCCGCGCCAGGGCGCCAGAGACGGGTGCCGAACGGTGCCTGTTTTTTTGTTGTCGAGAGGAGTCGAGTTTGGGAATTGATCGTGACTGGTAGCAGGCCTTGAGGCCACGTCGACAGCTGGACCAGCGGCCACAGGAGCCAACCACCCGCATCAACGAGGCGATCCGCGTCCCCCAGGTGCGGCTGGTGGACAGCGACGGGACCCAGATCGGCATCAAGCCGACGGACGAGGCCCAGAAGTACGCGTGGGACCGTCATCTCGACCTGGTCGAGGTGGCACCAGAGGCCCGGCCTCCGGTGTGCCGGGTGATGGACTATTCCAAGTACCGGTACGAGCAGGAGCAGAAAGCCAAGCTCGCCCGCAAGCACCAGTCGACCATCACGATCAAGGAGATCAAGCTTCGGCCGAAGATCGGCGTCGCCGACTACGGGACCAAGCGCGGCCACGTGGAGCGGTTTCTGCGAAACCGCGACAAGGTGAAGGTCACGATCATGTTCCGGGGACGCGAGATGACCCATCCCGAACGCGGCCGCGACCTGCTGCTGCGGCTCGCCGACGACGTCAAGGATCTGGGAGTGATCGAGTCGCAGCCGCTCCAGGACGGCCGCAACATGGTCATGATGCTGGGCCCGGTGAAGGCGCCGCAGGCGCCGGCAGCCACGGACGCCGCCGAGGACGAGGCGAAGCCCGAGCCCGTCAAGGAGTAGGGGAGAGCGATGCCAAAGATGAAGACATCTTCGGGAGCCAAGAAGCGCTTCCGGATCACCGCCGGCGGCAAGGTGCTGCGGCGGCGCGCCTTCAAGTCGCATCTGCTGGAGCACAAGAGCGCCAAGCGCCTGCGCAAGAAGCGCCGGGACACGGGGCTCGACGGATCGGATACTCGCGAGGCGCTGCGCCTCCTGGGAAAGCGGTAGTCGCGGAGAGGAGACGAGGATGGCTCGCGTCAAGCGCAGCGTGCATGCCAAAAAGAAGCGCCGCGAGGTGCTGGAGTCGGCCAAGGGCTACCGGGGCCTGAAGAAGAACACCTACAAGCGCGCCAAGGAGCAGGTGATGAAGTCCCTCGCCTACTCCTATCGCGATCGCCGTGTTCGCAAGCGCGACTTCCGCCGGCTGTGGATCGTGCGCATCAACGCCGGCGCCCGCCAGCACGGGCTCTCCTACAACCAGTTGATCCACGGCCTGAAGCTGGCCCAGATCGATCTCGACCGCAAGGTTCTGGCCGACATCGCCGTGTCCGACCCGGACGCGTTCGAGGTGCTCGCCAAGGCCGCCAAGGACGCGCTCGCGGCCGCCTAGCGGTCGGCAGGTCGTGACCTCCGAGGCGATCACCTCGCGCGCCAACGCGCGGCTCAAGCATGCGCGGAAGCTGCAGGCGAAGAAACACCGGCTGGCAGCCGGGTTGTTCCTTGCCGAGGGCGAGGACCTGGTCGAGGAGGCGCTCTCGGCCGGCATCCTGCCGGTCGAGTCGTTCGTCGGTGCCGAGCGCGCCCCGGAGGCGGGGTTGCTGGCGCGGCTGGAGCGGGGTGGCCCGGTGCACCGCGTGGCCGACCCCTTGCTGGCGGAGATCGGCAGCCTTGGCCACCCGGCGCGGGTGGTCGGCATCTTCCCGGTCGCGGCGCTTCCCGGGCGGCCTGCCGGCGCCGACCTGGGCGTCTACCTGCACCGGGTGATCGACCCGGGGAACGTGGGCACCGTGGTGCGGGCGGCGGGCGCCCTCGGTCCGGCCTTCCTCGCCCTCTCGCCGGGCTGTTCCGACCCGCTGTCCGTCAAGGGGGTGCGGGCGTCGATGGGGGCGGTCTTCCGGGTTCCGATCGAGATCGGCGCCGCGCTCCCTGCCGTAGGCATCCGTGTGGCGCTCGTGGCGGGCGCATCGACGCCGCTCTGGCAGGCTGAGTTGACCGGCTCGGTCACATTCGCCGTCGGCGCAGAGCGGCACGGCCTGCCGGCGGAGGTCGTCGACGCCTGCGACGTCGTCTGCGCAATCCCGCAGGCGGTGGGCACGGAATCGCTGAACGCCGCCCAGGCGGCTGGCCTGGCGCTCTACGAGGCCGTCCGCCAGCGGGCGGCCGTGACGGTTTCGTAGCGGAGCCTGGCCCCGTTAAGGCCGCCCGCCGCAGCCTCGCGCCGCCGTTCTCCGCGGTCGCGGGCCGCGGGGCATGAAAATCGTGACGGTTTCCTAACGGTGCCTGGCCCCACGAGCGACCCAGACCGAGTCGGTCGACCCCGGTTCGAGCGGCCGCCGGTCGAACCAGCCAAAGCCCTCGATGTCGGCGAAGCCGGCCGCCTCGAGCAGGCGCCGCCAGTCCTCGGGGTCTGCCCACCAGAGGTGCATCCAGGCCTCCACACCGCGCGCGTGCACAGAGAGCTCGAGCTCTCGCGACGCCGCGTCCCAGTGCGCGTGCTCGAGGATCCCCGGCTCGCGCTCGATCCAGCGGTCCTGCGTCTCGGCGATGTCGAGCCGATCGGGATGGAAGACGTCGAACGCGAGCGTCCCCGCAGGCTCGAGCAGCTCGCGCAGGCGGCAGAGCACGGCCAGGCGCTCGGCGTCGTCGCGCAGGTGGAGCAGCGCTCGGAACGGGATCACCGCGGTCGCAAACGTGCCCAGCTCCGGGATCGCCCGCATGTCGGCCTGCACCAGCTCGAGAGACACCCCGTGCACCGCCGCCTTCTCCCGGGCGAGCCTGAGCATCCCGGGCGAGCTGTCGATTCCGACCACCTCCAGCCCGGCCAGCACCAGCGGGATCGCCACCCGCCCCGACCCGCAGCCGACCTCCAGCACACGCCCCGATCCCTCCAGCGCGACGTCCACATAGAACGCGATGTCCTCGGTCACCGATCGCGACCACTCGTCGTACAACGGCCCGAGACGGTCGTATGCCGAGGGCGTGGGCACCGTCGTTACACTACTCGGCTCAATGAGCCACGATGCCGTGCTAGCGAACGCTCTCGACCGCATCGCCGGGGCCGCCTCCAGCGACGACCTGGAGTCGCTCCGTGTCGAGCTGGTGGGCCGGCGGGCGCCGGTCGTGGTGGCGCTCCGCGAGCTCGGCTCGCTGCCGCCCGATGAGCGGCGTGCCCGCGGTGCCGAGCTGAACCGCGTCCGGGGGGCGCTGGAGCAGGCCATCGCCGACCGCGAGCAGGCGCTGCGCAGAGCGGAGCTGGACGCCAGCCTGCGCTCGGCCGCCATCGATATCACCCTGCCCGGGCGGCCCCGTCCGCGCGGCACGCCGCACCTGATCGAGCGGACGACCCGCGAGATCCTGGACGTCTTCGTCGGGTTCGGCTACACGATCGTCGACGGCCCCGAGGTGGACACCGTTTACAACAACTTCGACGCGCTCAACCACCTGCCGACGCACCCGACGCGACTGGAGACGGACACCTACTACATCAACGACGAGGCGGTCCTGCGCACGCACACCTCACCGGTGCAGATCCGGTCGATGGCCGCCCAGCCGCCGCCCCTGTACATCGCCACCGCCGGCCGCTGTTACCGGCGCGACACTCCGGACACGACGCACACGGCGATGTTCACCCAGATCGAGGGGCTCGCCGTCGATCGCGGGATCACCCTGGCGCACCTGAAGGGGACGCTCCTGAACTTCGCCCGGGCGCTCTTCGGAGCCGACCGCGAGGTGCGCCTGCGGCCGCATTTCTTCCCCTTCACCGAACCGTCGGTGGAGGTGGATGTCTCCTGCTTCAACTGCGCCCGCGACGGCTCCCCGTGCCGTGTCTGCCACGGCGAGGGGTGGGTCGAGATCCTCGGCGCCGGCATGGTCGACCCCAACCTCTACGGCTTCGTCGACGGCTACGACCCGGAGCTGCACACCGGCTTCGCATTCGGCCTCGGCGTCGAGCGCGTCGCCGCGCTTCGCCATGCCATCCCGGACATCCGCCTGCTCTGGGAGAACGACCTGCGGTTCATGGAGCAGTACCGGTGAAGGTGCCGGTGACATGGCTGCGCGAGTACGTCTCCTTCGACCTGCCGGTCGGCGAGTTGGGCGAGCTCCTGTCGATGACCGGGACGAAGCTGGAGGCGCTGCACCGCCGCGGCGTCCCCGCCGACTCGCTCGATCGTTATCGGATCGGCCGCGTGGTCAGCTGCGACAAGCATCCCGACGCCGACCGCCTGAGCGTCTGCCGGGTGGACGTCGGGGAGGGCGAGCCGCGCCAGATCGTCTGCGGGGCGAGCAACTTCCAGGCCGGAGACGTCGTCGCAGTGGCGCTGCCCGGGGCGGTGCTGCCCGACGGCAACCAGCTTCGCAAAGCACGTCTGCGCGGCGTCGAGTCGGACGGCATGATGCTCTCCGAGCGGGAGCTGGAGCTCTCGGGGGAGCACGAGGGGATCCTCGTGCTGCCCGGCGACTGGCCGGTCGGCGAGCCGCTGGCGAGTCGGCTTGCGATCGGCGACGAGGTGATGGAGCTCGAGATCACCCCCAACCGGCCCGACTGCCTGAACGTCTACGGGGTCGCCCGCGAGGTCTCGGCGGTGCTCGACGTCGAGCTGGCCGCCTGGCCCGGCCGCGACCCGCAGCCGGCCGCGGACGGCTCCGTCGACCGGCTGGTGAGCGCCCGCGTGGAGGCACCCGATCTCTGCCCCCGCTGGGCCGGACGTGTCTTCACCGGCGTCCGCGTCGGACCCTCGCCGCCGTGGCTGAAGGCGCGCATCGCGGCGGCCGGGATGCGCCCGATCTCGAACGTCGTCGACGTCACCAACTACGTCATGCTGGCGGTCGGCGAGCCGACGCACGCCTTCGACCTCGACCGGGTTGCCGGCCGCGAGATCATCGTCCGCAGGGCCACCGACGGTGAGCGCGTCGTGACGCTGGACGGCCAGGAGCGCACGCTCGACACCGAGACGCTCGTCATCGCCGACGCCGAGAAGCCGTCGGCGATCGCCGGACTGATGGGCTCGGAGTGGAGCGAGGTGTCGGAGTCGACGACCACCGTCCTGCTCGAATGCGCTAACTTCGAAGGCCCGTCGACCCAGCGCTCGTCGGTCCGGCTGGGCCTGCGCACCGAGGGTTCGACCCGCTGGGAGAAGGGCCTCGACCCGCACCTCGTGCCACGGGCGCTCGCGCTGGCGTCGCAGCTGATGGTCGAGCTGACCGGTGCCAGCATGGTGCCCGGGACGATCGACCTGCACGGCGATCTCCCGCAGCCGGTGGTGCTGCCGCTGCGCCGGGAGCGGCTGGAGCAGGTGATCGGGATCCCCTTCAGCGACGAGCAGATCGCCCGCGTGCTGGGACGGCTCGGCTACGCCGTGGAGACCGGCGGCTGGCGGGTTCCCAGCTGGCGAGCGCTGGATACGACCCGCGAGATCGACCTGGTCGAAGAGGTATCACGGATCGACGGCATCTGGAAGGTGCCGGCGGTGATGCCGCCGCACGCCGATGCCGTCGGCACCTGGGGCCGCGACGAGCGCTTCCGGCGGCAGCTCTCCGAGGTGATGCGGGGCGCCGGGCTGGCCGAGTCGGCAACGGTCGGCTTCTGGGATCCGGGTATGCCCGAACGGCTCGGCCTCGACCCCTCGCAGGCGGCCGGGCAGCCGGTGGCGGTGCGAAACCCGATGGGTGCCGACCAGGCATTCCTGCGCGCGCTCGTCTTCCCCAACCTGCTCCCCTCGGTGACCCGGAATCTGAGTGTCGGCGCGGCCGAGGTGGCGCTCTTCGAGCTCGCCCAGGTGTCGCTGCCGCCGGCCGATCCGCTGCCTCGCCAGCCACAGCGGCTGGCCGGCGTGCTGGCCGGCCCGGGGATCGGGTTCGCCGATTGCCGCGGCGTCCTCGAGACGCTCTACCGGGAGCTCCGGATCGAGTTCGAGGTGAAGCGCGCAGACGAGCCCTTCCTGCATCCGGGCCGGGCGGCGGCGACGGCCGCCGGCGTCTTCGGCGAGCTGCACCCGCTGGTGCTCGAGCGCTTCGGCCTGGAGGTGCCTGTCGCCGTCTTCGAGCTGGACGTGGCGGTGCTTCGCGATGCGGCGGGCGGCGTCGCGCTGCACCGCGATGTGACGAGCTTCCCGCCGCTTCGCCAGGACATCGCCGTCGTCGTTGACGCGCCCGTTGCTGCCGGCGACGTCGTCGCGGCGGCCAGCCGCGCCGGCGGGCCGGACCTGGCCGAGGTCGAGGTGTTCGACGTCTACGACGGGCCGCCGATCCCGGCCGGCCGCAAGAGCCTGGCCATGCATCTCGTCTTCCAGGCCAGCGACCGGACGCTCACCGACGCCGAGGCGGACATCGCCCGGGCGGCCATCGTGGACGCCCTTCGGGACGAGTTCGCGGCCGAGCTGCGCGGGTAACGCTGCCATGCACGGCGGGCGATGATCACCTGCCGCGCCCGCTGATCCTCAGGCAACGCCCTGGGTATGCGCCGGCCTGACGTCCGAGATCTGGCGTTCCAGCGCCAGCGTCCCGACGATCCCCAGCCCGTCCACCGTCGACAGGCGCTTGCGGCAGATCTGGGCGGCGGCGCCGTAGCCGTAGCGCCTGGCCGCCCGGAAGTGGAAGACGCCGCTTCGCCAGTCGCCGTCGTGCCAGGGGTTGAGCGGTGAGATGGCGAGTGCGGTCTCCTCTGACTGGGCGGGGTCGCGCAGGCGGAGGGAGAAGTAGAGCGACGACCAGTCTCGGGGCTGCCGCTGCACGATCTCGTCCCATTGCTCGGCCAGGCTTGCCACGGCCGCCATGCTACCGCGGCGGTCCGCTCGGGCGGGCCTGTAGCATCGGCGGCGATGAACGAGGGCACGCTCGAGCGGATGGCAGCGCTGCTCGTCGACTACGGCGCGAACATCCAGCCCGGGCAGATCGTCGTGATCGGGTCCGACCTGGGCAAGGAGCCGCTCACCCGGGCGGTTGCGCGGCGCTGCTACATGGCCGGCGCGCATTTCGTCCAGGTCGGCTACTTCGATCGCCACGTCACCCGGGCGCGCATCCTGTACGGCTCCGACGACGCGCTCGGCCACGAGCCACCGTGGACGCTCAGCTTCCCGCGGGAACTCGGCGAACGGCGCGGGGCGACGATCAGCATCGGAGGCCCGGTGGACACCAACGTGCTGAACGGTCTCGACCCCGACCGGATCCGCCGTGACCGGCCGCCGGGTGGGAAGGAGTGGCTGCGCGTCTCCACCGAAGGGCTGACAAACTGGACGGTCGGGGCGTGCCCGACGCCGGAATGGGCGGCGCTCGTGCACCCCGACCTGGAGCCGGATGAGGCGCTGCGCCGGCTGTGGGAGCAGGTCGAGTACGCCTGCCGGCTGGACGCCGACGACCCGATCGCCGCCTGGGCGGCGCGCGGCCGCGAGCTGCAGGAGACCTGCCGGCGGCTCGGCGAAGCTCGCCTCGACGCGCTCCACTTCGCCGGCCCGGGCACCGACCTCACGGTCGGCCTCTTGCCCTCCTCGCGGTGGCTCGGTGCCGAGGAGGAGACGACGTACGGCCTGCCCTTCCGGCCCAACCTACCCACCGAAGAGGTGTTCACGACGCCCGACCCGCTGCGCGTCGACGGCGTGGCGGCCTCCACGCGCCCACTGGAGCTTGGAGGGACGATCGTGCGCGACCTGGTCGTCCGCTTCGAGGCGGGCCGGGCGGTCTCCATCGACGCCAGCGAGGGGGCGGAGATGCTGCGCGCCCAGACTGCCCGCGACGACGGCGGCACCCGGCTGGGCGAGGTGGCGCTGGTCGACGGGAGCGGCCGCATCGGGGCGCTCGACACCGTGTTCTACGACACCCTCTACGACGAGAACGCCGCCTCCCACATCGCCCTCGGCGGCGCCTACCCGCTGGCGGTGGGCGATCCCGCCGAGCGCGAGCGCATGAACCAGAGCGAGACGCACATCGACTTCATGATCGGCTCAGCGCAGATGGTCGTGACCGGAATCCGCCCCGACGGCACCCGGCTGCCCGTGCTGGTCGACGGCGAGTGGGCGCTGTAGGAGCGCGTCCAGGCCGTAGCGGCCGCCGCCGATCGTCAGCACGACCAGTGTCGGGATGCTCAGCGCCAGATCGCGGAGGATGGTCCCGGCGCCCACCCGCTGCACGTCGACCGTGCCAAAGCAGCCGCAGTCAATCGCCAGCCCTCGCGCCCAGGCCTGCGCCTGGGCGGCGATGAAGATCACCAGCAGGCCGAGCGAGAGCCAGGCCGCGGGGCGCACCAGAAGTCCCACGATCAGGTAGGCGCCGAGCGCGATCTCCAGGAGCGGCAAGCCGTAGGCGACCCAGGGGACAGCGGCGTGCGGGAGCACGTCGTAGCCCTCGAGCTGGACGTGGAAGGCGTTGAAATCGAGCGCCTTGGCGATCCCGGCGGCCAGCCAGATAGCACCCGCGGCCAACCGGGCGGCAAGGCCCAACGGATCGCGCCAGCGCGCGAGGTCAGCCATGTGCTGCGGCAGCCGCAAGCTCCTGCTGGAGCTTGGCATCCGGCTGCTCGCTGTCACCGGCCCACCAGACACGGCCCTGCCGGTCGATGACATAGAAGGTCGGGAATGCCTCCATCCCGTATGCCTGTGCCGCCTTGCCGGCGCTGCCGGGGCTGCTGAATGAGCCGGGGAGCGTGCCGGAGCGGTCGACCAGTGCCGGGTAGGGCAGGCCGAAGTAGCGGTGGAAGGCAAAGACGCTGGGGGCGTCCTCGGAGTCGGCGTTCACCGACACGAAGTCGAAGCGGTGGGCGTCCAGCTTCGCCATCCGGCGTAGGTGCGGCGCCTCGGCCTGGCAATGCGGGCACCAGGTGGCGAAGAACTCCAGCAGGGTCACCTTGCCGCGCTCGGGGAACGTCACCGGCTGGCCCTGCGGCGTCTTCAGGGTGAAGACGGGCGCGGGAGCTCCCTTGGGCAGCAGGTGGCTGCTGTAGGGCGCGGGGCTGGCGGACGCCGGCTCGTTCTCGACGCTGCCCACGCCGGGCTCGGAGTGGGGGGCGAAGTGCACCGCATTGGCGGCCTTGATGAGGGCGGGCGGCGCGTTCAGGTCGGCCGCCGTGGCCTTCGCCGGCGGCGGCGGCGCAGGGATCTGCGACTGGTACACCAGGTAGCTCATCACCGTCAGCAGGACGACGCCGACGATGCCGGTGACGATCCAGATCAGCGAGCGGTCGATCGGCGGGGTGGGCCGCTGAGCGGCGGCGCGTGCGGTCGATCGGCGGGACATGCTCCTCTCAGATTACGTCGGCGGACGGATTTTCGGTTCGGCGTTGAAATCTCCCTCAAACTCGGTCATGAAGTGCGCGGCCGTGATCATCCGCAAATGCTGCACCAGGTGTGTCCGGGGGTCGACCCAGAGACGGAAGAAGGTGGGGCCGCTGGGATTCACCAGCGTCAACTGCTCCAGCAACGGGCCGCGGGCGGCGACGTGGACGGCGGTGGCATTGGGCGCCCAGAAGGCGTCGGGGAGCCTGGAGGGGGTGGTCGGCGTCCTGGTCCAGGTGCCGTCGGCGTTCTCGTCCCAGCGCGTCGAGCCGATCAGGATCGAGTGCTCGCCGCCGTGGACGTCGATCGATAGTCGGTCGGGCGCCTCGGAGATGAACGTCGTGGTGACCGAGTGCCTGGGATCGGAGGCCAGAATCTGCAGCGAGCGGACGCTGGAGAGGCCGCGGTAGGCGTGGGCCGCGCGGGCAAGCGCCGCCGGGTTGAGCGGCGCCGTCGCCGGCGGTAGTGCGACGCTCGCCCTGACCGGGGCGATGCCGGGCCGGCGCACGCGAACGGTCAGGGTCTTGCCGGCCGCCGGCACGGGGGCGGTGTAGCAGGCGGCCACCCTGGTGCAAGGCAGCGCCGCCGAGCCGTCGACCGTGACCAGGGCGTCGGGCACGCCGGAGCCGGTCTGCCCGATCAGGGTCACCTGGGCGTCGTGCGATCCCAGCCGCTGCAGGCCGACCGCCAGGTCCGACGCCTCTTCGGCCGCGACCGCCCCAAGGCCGTTCGGCGGTGGCGGCGGCGGCAGGACGCGGGTGCGTGCGCCGACGGTCACGGTGGCGCCGGCGACCCGGCTCCCGGCCAAGATCTGGGCCGTGATCGCGCCGGCCCGGACGTTCTGGGCGAGCCCGGTGTACATGTCGCCGGTTCGCTGCAGGACGACCGTGCTTCCCGCGCCGCGGGCCGGCTGCAGGACGAGCGTGACCCGTCGGCTGCGGCCGGGCGCCTTGACCGCCACCCAGTTCGGGCCGGCCGTGCCCGGCCATAGGTCGAGCGTGACGCCGCCGGCGAGCGCCAGGTGGTTGGGCTTGCCCGGGGCGGGCGCCGCCGAGGCAAAGGACGGCAGCGAGGGCAGGTTCGCCGGCGGCAGGTTCGTCAGCAGTGTCACAGCAGCCATCAGCCCGGCCATCAGCACGAGCTCGATGGACGCGCCGCGGCGGATCGCCGGGAAGCGGTCGAGGACGCCGCGATTGCGGTAGCCGAGCCCGATCAGGCCGGCGAAGAGGAGCGTCTTTAGGACCAGCGTCTGGCCGTAGCTGGTCGTCCAGATCTGGGAGATCGCGCTCACCTCCCAGAGCGCGCGCGCAAGGCCGGTCACGGCGACGACCACCACGCAGCCCAGGGCGATCGCCGAGAAGCGCCGGACGATGGCGCTGCGGGCGGCGCTCTGGGCCTGTCCGGTCAGGCCGCGGGTGGCGTGCGGCGTCACCCACACGAGCTGCGCCACACCGCCGATCCAGATCGCGGCGGCGGCGACGTGCAGGGCGTCCACGCTCACCGTCAGCGCGCCGTTGCCGGGGTCTCCGGCGTGGCCCGAGAGGCCGGGCACGATGATCGCCCAGACGGCGAGAACAGCGGCCGGTATGCCGATCACGATCGCGGCGGTGCGGCTGCGGCGGACGATCCCGGAGGCGGCTGCGATCAGCACCACGAACACTGCGGCGACGTCGATCCCGCGCCCGAAGACACGGCCGAAGCGCGTTGCCTGAAGCGCCGAACCGACCGGCCCGCGATGGTCGAAGGCCTCCCAGAACGACACCCCCGCGACCTCCGACCCCTGCCGTGTCAGTGCGATCCAGCCGCCGCCGAGCAGGAGCACCGCCGCCAGCGTGAAGAGCTGCGTGGCACGGTGGCTTTCGCGAAGCTCCGCCATCTCCCGCCGGTCGTCCGGCATCGTCCGCAGCACCGGCGCGAACACCGCCAGGCGGTAAACGGCGCCGCCGATCAGGAGCATCAGGCCCGTGAAGTAGGCGAAGCGGGCGATCAGGTAGGGGTAGTCGACGGGGCTCGACTCGGTGGTCGCGGCCTGCGGCGGCGGCCGGCCGGTTCCGACGCCGAAGGCGAGCACGCCGGAGATGATGTGCCCGTCGGTGGAGACGATCCGCCAGCGCACCGTGTAGTCGCCGTCCGGCAGGCCGGGCTTGAGCGGGATGACCAGTTGGCGGACGTCGCTCGCCGCGTTGTGCGGGGCGCCGCCGAGGACGGACTGGTCGGCGGCGTTGACGACGTCGGTACCGCCGACGACCGGCTGCACCTCCTGGTCGAAGCGAAGGACGACGGCCGGCGGCGGCTTGGCCACCACCAAGCCCGATGCGGGGCTGCTGCCGAGCAGCGTGGCGTGCGCCTGGGCGGCGGCCGGCAGCGCCAGGCCGGCGACCAGGAGCGCCAGCACCGAGACCATGAGGACGGGGCGTCTCAGCGCCGCCTCCAGGCGATCACGACGGCGATCGCGGCCAGCACGACTGCGACCCCGGAGAGGGCCCGGGCGAGGGTGTCAGAGCTGCTGCTGTCGCCGCTGCTCCCGGCGGCCGCGCCGACCACGATCTGCGGGGTGTGCCAGACCTCGGTGGTGCCGTTGGCGAAGGTCTGGACGCCGGTCAGGTGGATCGTTCCGGCGTCTCCTACCGATCCCGTGAAATGGAAGAGCGCGAGCTTGCCCGGCGCGATCCGGCCGCCGCTCCAGCGCAGGCCGACGATGCGGTGCGACGGGTCGGTGATCTCCGACTCGGTGAACCCCGGGGTGTCGGCGACAGCATCCACCTCCAGGCTCTCCGGAATCGTCAGCGCGAGCCCGGTCAGCGGCGACTCGCGTTCGTTTGGCGAGAGCACGGTGTAGAGCATGAACGAGTGCGGCGCCGCCGTGTTCGGCGACAACAGAACATGGGCGGCGGCGGACGCGGGGAAGGTGAGCGCCGTGATCGCCGCCAGCGCGAGCGCAGCTGCTCGCATGGACGACCTCCTGATCGGCGTGGACGGATCAGGGACCGCTGGGCGGCGCGCGGCCCACGGCAGGTGGGACGGCGATCGGGACGGCCGGCGCCCGGGCCGGCAGGGGCTGGGGGAGCAGCGCGGCCGCGAGCAACTCCAGGAACGTCCGAAGCGCACGGGCCAGGCTGCGGTCGTAGAGGGTCTCGACCAGGCGGATCACCAGCGCCGCGGCGAGCCCCAGCGCGACGTGCAGGGCGAGGCTCCCGGAGGGGCTCGGTGACGCGTGGACGCCGGACTCGATGAGCGCCTGGTGGGCGGCCAGCTGGCCGGCGACGAGGATCGCCGCGGTGGCGGTCGTCGAGCCCGAGACCGGGCTCAGATGGGCGGCGGCGATGCCGGCCAGGCGCACGGCGAGCAGGCAGCAGGCGACGGCGCCTGCCAGCGCCGGCAGCATCCAGCGCGGATCCGAGAGCACCGCCGGCCCGCCGTGTCCGACGGCCGTTGCGGAGGCGGCCAGCCCGGCCAGGGCGAGCGTTCGCAGGCGCGAGATCCGCTCCATCGACGGGAGTATCGCAGGAGGCCGTATAGAGTCGAGGTGATGGAAGTCGTCTGGTACACCGCGATGTCGATGGACGGCCGGATCGCCGACGCCGACGACGATCTCTCCTTCCTGGAGTCGATCGGCGAACGCGACACAGCCGGCGGTGACGAGTTCGGGACGTTCCTGGACAGCGTGGACGCGGTCGTGGTCGGCGCCGGGACCATGCGCTGGCTGCTTCGCGGCGGCCACGGCTGGCCGCACGACGACCTGCCGACCTGGCTGGTCTCCCACGACCGCGGGCTGCTCGAAGAGATCGGCAAGACGCGCAGCCCGTTGCGTCTGGCGGACGGCGATCTGGGGCAGATGTTCGCCGACATCGAAGAGGCCGGCCATCGCCGCGTCTGGCTCTCGGGCGGCGGCGATATCGCCGGTCAGGCGCTGGCCGCCGACCGGATCGACGAGGTGGTGGCGACGGTTGCCCCGACGGTGCTGGGCGCAGGTCCGGCCCTGTTCGACGGGCAGGCGCTGCCGCGGCGGCGGTTCCGGCTCGCCGAGTGCACGAGCGCCGGTGGCGATGCCGCCCGCCTGCGCTGGGTGCGGGAGATCGCCTGATGGATCAGGTGCTGCTCGATCGCTATGCCGACCTGATCGTCCGCTTCGGGGCCAACGTCCAGCCCGGCCAGGAGGTGCGCCTGCTTTCGACCGTGGGCAAGCAGGAGCTGACGAGGGCGATCGCCACCCGCCTCTATCAGGTGGGGGCGGTCTTCGTCAGTGTGCGCTACGACGATCCCCACTTCGACCGGGCCAGACTCGATTTCGCGGTGGATGAGGCACTCAGCTTCGAGCCGGAGTGGATCGTCCAGATGATCCGCGACCACGGCACCGGCCACGGGGCGACCATCGCGCTCTCGGGCAACCCCTGGCCAGGCCTGCTCGAGGGCGTCGACCCGGAGCGGATCGCCCGTGACCACACGCCGGGCCGAAAGGAGCTGCGCGACAACCTGGCCAAGGCGCGGAACAACTGGACGCTGGCGCCGGCGCCGACCGAGGGGTGGGCGATGGTGGTGCACCCCGACCTGGAACCGGCCGATGCGCTTGCCCGTCTGTGGGAGCAGGTCATCCACATGTGCCGGCTGGACGAGGAGGATCCGGTGGCCGCCTGGGAAGCCCGGATCGAGGAGCTGAACCGGGTCAAGGCGACGCTGGAGGGGCTGCGGCTGGACTCGCTGCACTTCGACGGGCCGGGCACCGACCTGACGATCGGCCTGTTCCCGGGATCGCTCTGGCACGGCGGATTCCTGACCACCGAGACGGGTCTCGTCCACCATCCCAACCTGCCCACCGAGGAGGTGTTCACGACGCCCGACCCGGAACGCACCGAGGGGGTCATCCGGGGCTCCCGGCCGCGCGAGCTCGAGGGGAGCATCATCCGCGACTTCACGCTGCGCTTCGAGGGCGGCCGGTTGACCGGGGTGGAGGCGGCGGGTGGCGGTGAGGCGCTCGCGGCATGGAGCCGTCGCGACGACGGCGCCGCCCGTCTGGGCGAGGTGGCACTGGTCGACTCGAGCGGCCGCGTGGGGCCGCTCGACACGATCTTCTACGACACGCTGATCGACGAGAACGCGGCCAGCCACATCGCGATCGGGCAGGGCTTTGACTGGGCGGTCGGGGAGGAGGAGCGGCCGCGCATCAACCGCAGTGAGGTGCATGTCGACCTGATGGTCGGACGGCCCGAGATGACGGTCACCGGGATCACTGCCGACGGCTCCGAAATGCCGTTGCTCGTAGGCGGAAAGTGGCAGTTCTAGTGCAGGGGTGGGCTATTCCACTCTGGTCGTGCGCGCCGTCACCGGTGGGCTGTACTCCGAAGTGGCGGCTGGCGATTCTGTACCGGAGGTTCTCGCCATCGGAGGTTGGCTGCACTCCACGGTGGCGGCTGGGGGGAGCCAGGCCTGTAACGACCGGTCGCTGACTGTACTCCCCGGTGGTAACTCCTTACAGACCTGGCACCCGGGGACGGCGGTTTGCTGGTGGCCCTCGCGTATTCACGCCGCTTCGCGGCGTGCGATACGCCTCGTAGCTAGGCTGCTCCTGTGCGCATGCGGTGGATGGTCGCGATGACCTCTGCCGGGTCGAGGTCGTCATGCTCGCCGAAGCCGCCGCCGCGCAGGCGCAGCGACGTATAGGCCATCAGGTCGCGCATCGAGACGAGGCCGATCACGTGGCCGTCGTCGTTCACCACCGGCAGGTGCCGGAAGCGGCCGTCCACCATCAGCGCCATCGCCTCCGCCAGGTCGGTGGTGGGGGCGGCGACCAGCACGTGGCGGGTCATCCGCTCCTCGACCGCAATATCGCGGTCGATCCCCTCGCTGAAGCAGCGGAGCAGGTCGCGCTCGGTGATCACGCCGACCAGCTCATCGTCCGCGTTGAGGACGACGGCGGCGCCTGTTTCGGCATCCACCATCCGGTGGGCGGCATCGCCGATGCAGACATCGGGCGCCACCGAGACGATGTCGGTGGACATGACGTCGGTCAGCTGCATCAGGTCAACTGTACAGGGGGTCGTGGGCTCAGGCGAGCAAGAGCGACGGCGCCTGCAGGTTGCGCGTGATCGTCTGCAGGAGCCGTGCACCGTCCGCCCCCGAGCAGGCGCGATGGTCGCAGGCCAGCGTGACCGCCATGATCGAGCGGACCGCCATCTGACCGTCCACCACGACCGGCCTCTCGACCGTTGCACCGACCGCCAGGATCGCCGACTCCGGCGGGTTGATGATCGCCGAGAACTGGGAGACTCCGAACATGCCCAGGTTGGAGACGGTGAAGGTGGCGCCTTCGATCTCGTGCTGCTTGAGGCCGCCGCTGCGCGCACGGCCGGCCAGATCGCGGGTCTCGGCCGAGATCTCGAGCACCGTCTTGGCGTCCGCCTCGCGCACCACCGGCACGATCAGGCCGTCGTCGAGGGCGACCGCGATGCCCACGTTGGCGTGCGCGTGATAGACGTGGCGGCCGTCCACGTACGAGCGGTGGGCCTGCGGGTGGTCGAGCAGCGCCATCGCGCAGGCGCGCACGATCAGATCGTTCAGGCTGATCTTGCCGCCGCGGTCGGCCAGCCCCTCGTTAAGCTCCGCGCGCATCTGCACGGCCCGCGTCATGTCGGCTTCGGCGGTGACGTAGAAGTGGGGCACGGTCGCCTTGGACTCGGCCATGCGGTGGGCGATTGCCTTCAGCATCGGCGTCAGCTCGCGCACCTCGTCGGCCGCCGGAGACGGCGGCTCGGAACGCCGCACCTCGGCGATCTCGGGGGCGGACGCCGGCGCCGTGCCCTCGGCCAGCAAGCGCTCCACGTCGACCTTGACGATCCGCCCGTCCGGACCAGAGCCGCGGCCGGCCAGGCGGCTCAGGTCGAGGCCCGCCGCGTCGGCCATCCGGCGGGCGATCGGACTCACCCGCACGGTGCCGGCGGAGGCGCCGTTGCCGGACTCGGCGGCCCGGGGCGGCGCCGCCACCACCGCCGGCGGCGATGCTGCCGGGCGCTCGCCCTCGGCCGGAGCGGCGTGCCTGGGCGTGGCGTCCGGATCGGGCTTCGGCGAACTCTCGGGCACCTCCTCGCCCGGCTCACCGACGATCGCGATGGGCGCGCCCAGATCGGCCGTCTCGCCGTCCCCGACGAGGATCTTCAGCACCGTTCCGGGGGCGTAGGCCTGGAACTCCATGGTCGCCTTGTCGGTCTCGATCTCGGCGATCACATCGCCCTCGGCGATGGCGTCGCCCTCATGCACGAGCCAGCGGCCGATGGTGCCCTGCTCCATCGTGTCGCTCAGCCGTGGCATGACGAGCTCTTCGGCCATGGCTAGAGGACGCCGCACTCCGCGAGCAGGTTGCGCGCCGCCGCCTCGATCTTCGACTCCAGCGGCAGCGCCGCCCGCTCCAGCGGCTTGGAATAGGGCATCGGCACCTCGGCCGAGCCGACCCGCTCGACCGGCGCGTCGAGGTCGTCGAAACACACGCGGGAGATGCGGGCGGCGAGCTCGGCGCCGACGCCGAAGGTCGACCAGCCCTCCTCGGCGACTACTACGCGGTTGGTCTTGCGCACCGACTCGGCGACCGTGTCGACGTCCAGCGGCCGCAGCGAGCGGAGGTCGACGACCTCGGCTGCGACGCCGTCCTGAGCCAGCCGGTCGGCCACCCGGAGCGCCCGCTGAACGGCGTAGGAATGGGCGACCAGGGTCAGGTCAGTGCCCTCGCGGATGACCTGGGCGCGCCCGAACGGCACCGTGTAGCCGGGATCGTCGGGGATCGACCCGGTGACGTTGTACATGATCAGGTTCTCGCAGAAGAGGACCGGGTCGTCGTCGCGGATGGCGGTCTTCAGCATGCCGTAGGCGTCGGCCGGGGTGGCTGGTGCGACGACCTTCAGCCCCGGGCAGCCGGCGAACCAGCCCTCCAGGCTCTGCGAGTGCTGGGCGGTCAGCTGGGCGCCGGCGCCGCCGGGCGCCCGGATCACCATCGGCACGCCGACGGTGCCGCCGAACATGTAGCGGATCTTGGCCGCGTGGTTGATGACCTGGTCCATGGCGACCAGGATGAAGTTGATCGTCATCACCTCGACCACCGGCCGCAGCCCCATCATGGCGGCGCCGATGCCGGCGCCCAGGAAGCCCTCCTCGGAGATCGGCGTCTCCCGCACGCGGGTCGGGCCGTACTTGTCCCACAGCCCGGCGGTCACCTTGTAGGAGCCCTCGAAGCGGCCGATCTCCTCGCCCATCAGGAAGACCGACTCGTCCCGGCCGAGCTCCTCGTCGAGCGCCCGCCGAAGCGCCTCGCGGTAGGTCACGTCGGCCACGACGGCTCCTCGCCACGCTCCCCGAACGGGGCGCCGGCGCGCATGCGGGAGAACTGCTCGCCGGTGTCCGGGTCACCGTAGAGGTGGTCGTAGAGCGATTCGCGGGACGGGGCGGCGGATGCCAGCGCCTGGTCGATGGCATCATTTACCTCCGACGCCACCTCCTGCCAGACCGTCTCGATCTCGGCCGCGCCGACCAGCCCCCGCTCGGAGATCAGGAGGCCGAAGCGGGTGATCGGATCGCGCTCGCGCCAGGACAGGATCTCCTCCTTGGTGCGGTACGCCTTGCCGGCGTCGGCGACGGAGTGCCCGCGGTAGCGGTAGGTGATCGTCTCCAGCAACGACGGCTGGTGGTCGTGGCGGGCCTGCTCGAGCAGCCGCGTGGCCGCCTCGCGGACGGCCAGGACATCGTTCCCGTCAACCCGCTCGCCGTGCATCCGGTAGGCGGCCGCGCGCTTCCAGAGCTCCGGCTCGGCGCTCGACTGCTCGACCGAGGTGCCCATCCCGTACAGGTTGTTGATCACGTGAAAGACGATCGGCAGGTGCCAGACCGCCGCCAGGTTCATCGCCTCGTGGAAGGCGCCGGTGGCGACCGCACCGTCGCCGAACTGGCAGAGCACGGCGTTCGGGCGTCCGGTCTGGTCGAGCGCCAGGGCGGCGCCGGCGGCGATCGGCAGGTGGGCGCCGACGATGCCCCAGCCGCCGAAGAAGCGGCGCTCGACGTCCAGCAGGTGCATCGACCCGCCGCGGCCGTGGGCGACCCCGGTCTCCTTGCCGAAGAGCTCCGCCATCACCGCGGCCGCAGGGCTTCCGATCGCCAGCGCGGTCGCGTGGTCGCGATAGGAGGCGAACAGGCAGTCGCCGTCGGCCAGCGCGTCGATGGCGCCGACCGAGGACGCCTCCTCGCCGATCGCCAGGTGGCAGTAGCCGCCGATCCGGGCGCGCGTGTACTGCTCCTCGGTGCGCTCCTCGAAGCGGCGAATCAGTGCCATCTGCTTGAACAGCCGCCTGGCCGTGGCGGCGTCCAGCCCGACGGCGAGATCGGTCTCGGCGGGACTTCCCATCAGCGGGAACTGTATCGGCAACGCTCCCCGGATGATTGACCGCGGATAGGCTTCCGGCCATGGCCGAAGCGGTGACGATTCCCAGCCTGGGCGAGGAGATGCGCTCGGCGATCCTGATCCGGTTTCTGGTCGAGCCGGGCGCCCAGGTGCAGCGCGGCGACCCGCTCTACGAGCTGGATACCGACAAGGTGACCCAGGAGGTCGAAGCGGAGGCCGACGGTGTGCTCCTGGAGGTCGTCGGCAGGGACGGCGAGGAGTACGCGGTGGGGGCCACCATCGCCTGGATCGGGCAGCCGGGCGAGCCTGCCGGCTGAGCTCGAGCCCGGCGGAGATAGGATGCGGCCGGATTCCCCGACCGCGAGGAGCTGAGATTTCGATGGAGTGCGACGTCGCCGTCCTGGGCGGCGGACCGGGCGGTTACCCGGCCGCGATCCGGGCCGCCCAGCTGGGCGCAAACGTGGTGCTGGTCGAGCAGGCCCGTGTCGGCGGCACCTGCATCACCGTCGGCTGCATCCCGACCAAGGTGTGGGTGCAGACGGCGCACGGGCTGAAGGATGTGCAGGAGTTGCTGCCCCAGCTGGGCGTGCGGGTGTCCGGGGCGTCGCTCGACTTCGCCCAGACACAGACCCAGAAGGAGACGATCGTGAACGGCCTGGTGGCAGGGATCACGGGCGTCGTCAAGGCCAACGGGATAACAATCGTGCAGGGCCGGGGGCGCTTTTCGGGCCCGAACACGATCGCCGTCGAGGGGGCCGACGAGATCCGCTTCGAGCACGCGGTGATCGCCACCGGCAGCCACTCAATGCGCCCGCCGGTGGACGGGATCGACGGCCCTCGCTGCGTCGACTCGACGGGTCTGCTCGACGTCACGGAGGTGCCAGAGCGGCTGCTCGTCCTGGGCGGCGGGGTGGTCGGCGTCGAGTTCGCGTCGATCATGCGCCACTTCGGCGTCGAGGTAACGATCGTGGAGATGCTCGACCGGCTGATCCCGATGGAGGACGCAGATGCCTCCAAGGAGCTCGAGCGCGCCTTCAAGAAGCGCGGGATCACCATGCACCTGGGTGCCCGGGCGACGGCCATCGTGGACGGGCCGGAGGGGGCTGTGCTGACCTTCGAGGACAACTCCGGGAAGGGCGGCGAGGTGAACGCCGATCTGGTGCTGGTGGCGACCGGTCGCGGGCCGAACGTGAACGACCTCGGCCTCGAGCAGGCCGGGGTCGCATTCGACCCACGGGCCGGCGCAACGGTCGATCGGCACATGCGCACGAGCGTCCCGCACATCTATGCGGTGGGTGACGTGGCAGGCCGCTTCCAGCTCGCTCATACGTCATTCCGGGAGGGTGAGGTGGCGGCCGAGAACGCGCTTGGCCACGAGGTCGAGATCGATTACTCGGCGGTGCCACGGTGCGTCTACACCGATCCCGAGGTGGCCGCGGTGGGGCTGACCGAGCAGGAGGCCCGCGAGCGCTACGAGGAGGTCGCCGTCGGCAGATCCCCGTTCGCGGCGTCGGCACGGGCGCAGATGTACGGCGAGAAGTCGGGCTGGGTGAAGACGATTCACGAGACCCGCTACGGCGAGCTGCTGGGGCTCGTCGTGGTCGGCGTCCAGGCGACCGAGCTGGTCGAGGCGGGAGTGATTGGCATCACCGCCGAGGCGACCATCGAGACGCTGGCCGACTCGATCACCGCCCATCCGACCCTCGCCGAGGGGGTCAAGGAGGCGGCGCTGGTGGCTCTGGGCAGGCCGATCCATCTGCCGCCGCCACGCAAACCCAAGGTCGCGTCGCCCGCCTGATGGGGGTGCGCGCCTCCGGGTATCTGCTGCCCACACTGAAGGACGACCCCGCCGACGCCGAGGCGATCAGCCACCGGCTGCTCGTCCGCGGCGGCTTCGTGCGCATCCTTGGCTCCGGCCTCTACACCTACCTGCCGCTGGGCTGGCGGGTGATGCAGCGGATCGCCGCGATCCTCCGCGAGGAGATGGACACGATCGCGATGGAGGTGTCGATGCCGGTGCTACAGCCGGCATCGCTGTGGCAGGAGACCGGCCGCGACGGAATCCCCGAGCTGTTCAAGCTGGAGGACAACTCGGGCAAGCGCTACGTGCTCGCGATGACCCACGAGGAGGCGTTCACCTACCACGCCGCCCGCGAGATCCGCTCCTACCGCGAGCTGCCCCAGATCTGGTACCAGATCCAGATCAAGGAACGCGACGAGCCGCGGCCCAGGTCCGGCATCTTGCGCACGCGCGAGTTCCTGATGAAGGACGCGTACAGCTTCGACCGCGACGAGGACGGCTTGGACGCCTCCTATCGGCGGCACATCGACGTGTACAGGCGGATCTTCGAGCGCTGTGGCCTGCAGTTCTGGATGGTCGAGTCGGACACCGGCATGATGGGCGGCCTGGGCGCGCACGAGTTCATGGCTCCCAGCCCCTCCGGCGAGGACCGGCTCGTGCTCTGCTCGAACTGCGACTACGCGGCCAACCTGGAGGTCGCCCGGTCGATCCCGCGGCCGCCTCAGTTCCCGGAGCCGCTGGACGAGCCGCGCGAGGTGCCGACGCCGGGCGCGACGACGATCGAGGGTCTGGCCGAGATGCTCGGCGTCGATCCCGCCGCGACCGCCAAGGCGATGCCGGTGGTGGCCGAAGGCGAGGTCGTGCTGGCGCTGGTGCGCGGCGATCAACGCCTGCACGAAATGAAGACGCGGAAGGCGCTTCAGACCGAGTTTCGGCCGGCAACGCCAGAGGAGATCCGCGAGTCGTTCGGCGCCGATCCGGGGTCGATCGGTCCGGTCGGCGGCCGGCCGGCACGGGTCATCGCCGACGACAGCCTGCGCGACGGGCAGTTCGTCTCCGGTGCCAACCGCACCGGCTACCACCTGCTCGGGGTGCAGGCGGGGCGTGACTTCAAGGCCGAGTTCCACGACCTTCGCGAGGTGACGGACGGCGAGCACTGCCCGGAGTGTCAGACGGGGACGCTACGCGTGGAGCGGGCCATCGAGGTGGGCAACATCTTCAAGCTGGGCACGAAGTACTCGGAGCCGCTGCGGGCGACGTACCTCGACGAGGGCGGCAACGAGCACCCGATCGTCATGGGCAGCTACGGGATCGGCCTGGCCCGCATCATGGCCGCAGCGGTGGAGCAGAGCCATGACGAGCACGGGATCGTGTGGCCGGCGTCGATCGCCCCCTTCGACGCGCATATGGTCGTCATCGGCGGCGGCGGGGATCCCCAGGTCGAGACCGCCGTGGCGATCGAGCATGAACTCGACGCAGACGGGGTATGCGTCCTTGTAGACGATCGTGATGCTGGTCCCGGAGCCCGTTTTGCCGACGCGGAGCTGATCGGGGCTCCGGCCAGGATCACGGTCGGCAAGCGAACAGCAGCAGACAGCACCGTCGACGTGCAGACCCGTCGCGGAAGGACGCAGGAAACGGTTCCGGTGAGCGGGGTTGCGGCGGCGGTACGTAAGGTGCTCGAGTGAGGAGGAACGCGAGATGGCGAAGAACAATTCGAAGGGTGAGAGCCTCCGTTTCGACCCTGGCCTGGAGGCGCTGATGCACGAGTCGGGAGTGTCCTATCGCGGCCTGGCCGACAAGACGGGCCTCTCGGCGGGGTATCTGAATCACCTTGCCCACGGCAACCGGCCGGTTCCCTCGGACGAGGTGATCCAGCGGATCGCCAAGGCACTCGGCGTCAAGCCCGACCGCTTCCTCGAGTACCGCGTCCGCCGCGTTGCCGATGTGCTGCAGCGAAAGCCGGAAGTGGCGGACCGGGTCTACAAGGACCTGGTCAAGCGCTAGTCGGTCTAGCGGCGGGGCACGAGCCGGACGCGGACCTTCGGCCCGGGGCCTGGGTGGCGCTCGGCGGCCGCCAGCTGCGCGGCAACCTGATTCAGCTTGCGTGCGGCGACCGCGGCGACGATCCGCTTGCCGTGGAGCGCGAGGTAGCTCCCGTGCGCCGGCGTCACTCCCGCCAGCTGGAGGATGCGTGCCGCGTCGCGGCTGGCAACCGTGTAGACCCTTAGCGCGTTGGGCGCGTACGCCGCGCCTAGCACGTCGCGTGTCGGCGCGGCGCCCGAGGCGGCGCTCGAGTTTGCCTCGCTGCTCGAGCTGCCGCCGCCGCCCAGCTGGGAGATGGCGAAGCCACCGGCGGCGATCGCCGCCGCCGCGGTCGCCCAGGCGGCCACCGGGCGCCAGCGCGGCCATGACCGCCGCCGCGGCCGCGGCTCCCGCGCCACCTGGCGCATGACTTCGGGTGCCAGGTCGGGCGGCGCCTGCGCCATCCCCTCCTCGCGCAGCCGGCGGGCGATCTCGTCCGGACTCATGTCGTCGCCTCGCTTCCGATCGCCTCGGCCAGCCGCGCGCGGGCTCGGTGCAGTCGGGACTTGACCGTGCCGGCCGGAAGGTCGAGCAGGGCGCCTGCCTCATCCATCGACATGCCGAGGATGTCGCAGGCGACGGCCACCACCCGGAACTCGAGCTCGAGCGCTGCCAGCGCATCCAGGAGCTCGCTGCGGATGCCAGGGTCGCTGCCGGGGGCGACGGCCGCGACCTCCTCGACCGGCTCCGGCCGCCGCCGCCGCTGATCGATGGCGTCGTATGCCTTGCGGAGAACGATCCGGTGCAGCCAGGTCGAGAACTGGGCGTCGCCGCGGAAGCGCGGCATTCCCCGCCAGGCGGCGATCAGGCCCTCCTGCACGCAATCGCGGGCGTCCGCGTCGGAGCCGGTCACCCGCAGCGCGAGCGTGTACAGCCGATCCTGGTGGCGGACGACGAGCTCCTCGAAGGCCGCCGTGTCGCCCCGCGCAGCGCGCGCCGCAAGCGCCTGGTCGGCGATGTCGTGCACGCCCAGATCGTACGCCCCCGGCCGGGCGCGGCCGGGGTGGGGGAGGCTGATCGCATGGGTCATCTGCACGTTCGACGCCGCCGGGCGGCCGAGGGTTCCGGGATATACTCGCTGCTTCACGGGGCGTGGCGCAGCCTGGTAGCGCACCCGGCTGGGGGCCGGGCGGTCGCAGGTTCAAATCCTGCCGCCCCGACTGACCCCCTGCGGTCTGCTCCGGCCGGAAAGGTACGTCCGGCCGACACCGCGGCTTGCGCTACCGTCAGCCCGGTGGCCGCTGAGACGACGATCGCATGGTCATGCGAGATCCAGGTGGTCGCGCGACCCCGCTGGCCGCCGGCCGCGGCACCGGCGCGGGAGCGTGTCCGATGAGCGCGGTCCTTCTGTTCCTGGCCTCGTTCCTCGCCAGCGCCGTCGAAAGCGTCGAGGCGCTGACGATCGTGCTCGCGGTCGGCGTCACCCGGGGCTGGCGATCCTCCCTGATCGGCGTGGCGGCCGCAGGTGCCGTCCTGGCGGTGGTGGTGGCGATCGTCGGCCCGGCACTGACCGCGATCCCGATCCGGGGTCTTCGCCTGGTCGTCGGCAGCCTGCTGCTGCTCTTCGGGCTGCAGTGGCTGCGCAAGGCGATCCTGCGCGCCAGCGGGCACAAGTCGATACACGACGAGGAGGCGATCTACCGCCGGCAGGCCGCCGACGCTGCGGCGGCGGCGGGCCGATCGCGGGGCACGATCGACGACTGGTACGCATTCACGATCGCGTTCAAGGGTGTGCTCCTGGAGGGCCTCGAGGTGGCCTTCATCGTCGTCACCTTCGGAAGCAACCAGGGAAGCGTCGCACTGGCCGCGGCGGGCGCGCTCTCTGCCGTCGTGATCGTGACGGCGACCGGCATTGCCGTCCACGCGCCGCTGGCGCGGGTTCCCGAGAACCGGATGAAGCTCGCCGTCGGGCTCCTGCTGACGACGTTCGGCACCTTCTGGGCGGGTGAGGGAGCAGGTGTCGGCTGGCCCGGGGGGGACGTCGCCGTGCTGCCGCTGCTGGCCGTCTACGGCATCGGGGCGTGGCTGCTTGCGCGCTGGCTCGCGGTTGGCCGGTCCGTGCTCCCGGCCGGGGCGTCACCGGGGGCCGGTGCATGACGTTCTCGATCGCGCGCGTGGCGCGTCCGCTGTTCGACTTTGTGGTCGGCGACGACTGGCTCCTGGCCTCGGGCGCCCTGGCCGCCATCGCCGCCGCCGCCGGTCTGGCTGCGGCGGGTGCGGCCGGCTGGATCGCCGCGCCGGTCGGGGTGGTCGCGGCGCTCGCCTGGTCGCTTCGCCGGGCGACCCGCGGTCAGTCGACCGCCGGCGCCGACTCGGGCGCAGCGACGTCGATTCGCGAAGATGCCAGGTAGGCGACGAACCCGACGATGAGGACCGCCAGCAGCAGGCTGACGGTGCCGTAGCCGAGCCCGAGTCCGCCCCGGGCGTGCGACACCGACATCCAGTCGGCGAACGACGCACCCAGCGGCCGGGTGACGATGTAGGCGAACCAGAAGGCGAGGATCGGGTCCATTGCGAATCGCCGGTAGGCGATCGCCGGCACCGCGAGCAGGGCCGCGAACATAACGCCCGAGCCGAGGTAGCCCAGCCCCAACGTCCGTGCCGTCATGTCTCCCGCAGCCGTTCCAAGGGCAAACGTCGCCAGCACCGCCGCCCAGTAGAAGAGCTCTCGCCGGCGGGTCAGGATGCTGTGGATCGAGAGCGTCCCCTCCGACCGTTGCCAGGTCACGAACACCAACGTCAGGACGACCGCGTAGAAGGTGGTCGAGACGACGTAGGGAATCCCCAGGCCGACATGCAGCACGTCGGCGGCCATCGTGCCGAAGACACCCACCATGGCCACGGCGAACCAGTATCGCCACGCCGCGTAGCGACCGGCCTGCAGCTGCGACAGCAGGCCGGCGGCGAACGCGGCAGCGCCGATCAGCACCGCCGCCGGCGGGCCGAGCGTGTGCACCAGGTAGTCGGACGTCGACTCCCCCATCCCGGTGGTCAGCACCTTGATGATCCAGAAGTAGGCGGTGATCTCGGGGACGCGGCTGAGGCCGCCCAGCATGGGTGGCCGGACGCGCTGCGGCGCGTCCCGTGGGCTGGTCGGTTCGAGCATCCGGCCGAAGATAGAGAGAGAAGTCTGAACGACCTCTGAGAAGCATTGGCGGCGTCTTGGCTTCGTCCGCCGGGCCCGGTTCTGGCGGCCCAACCGGCAGGCAGCCGCGACCTTCGTCGCCAGTTAGACCCGGATCACCCGCCGCACCTCGCCGATCAACTGGTCGATCGGGGACGGCGTAGTCCCCGTCCAGATGCACACCGCGCGCACCTCGAGGGAGCAGACGAAGGCGTCGTCCGGCGGGTCGGTGGGGCTGTTGTCACGCAGGCCGGCCTCCACCTCGATCCCGGCACCGCGGGGCAGGCGCCCAGCGGCCAATCGCCGGCAGCCACACGTTTGCGCGGAAGGGTATTTGGGTAGGACGTGGTTGGAAACCCACCCGATTGGAGGAACAAATGGGTGTTGGAACCTCAATTGTCCTGATCGCGGTTGGCGCGATCATCCGCTTCGCGGTCAACATCAGCTGGCGCGCGAGCACGGTGAACTGGAACCTGATCGGTGACATCCTGATGGCGATCGGCGTCATCGGGCTGCTCGTGTCCATGTTCTGGATGGCCACCGCAAGCCGGCGCTCGGTGACCGTCCGGCATACGGACGATCCGTCCGCCTCGTAGTCCGGGGCGCGGTCGCCGCCAGAGGTTGGACGGGGTCTCGCTGTTCGCCGAGCAGGCGCTGCCAGGGCAGGGGCGGGGCGTCGTGGCCGCGTCGGTCTCGGCAGCGCTGTCCACCACGTTCTCCGAACATTCACTGCCGGCTCACCCCTCGGTCACCCGAATTGGGCCTGCCAGACGGAAATCGCCCCGCCTTCGGTGCTAGCCTCAGGGCGTGACGGGTCCTCAGGTCGCCAGGGCGGGCGCCCCCGACATACCGGCAAGGGGAGTAAGCGAGGATGTTCCGCTCCCCAATCTCGTCCTGCCCGGACCCGGGCGGGCGGGCACGACATCGCTCTTCTGGTACCTCGCCCAGCACCCCGAGATCTGCCACTCGTCGATGAAGGAGACGCTCTACTTCACGTCGCTCTCGGAGACCGAGGAGGGGGCGAGCGGCCGCCTGCCACCGGCATGGGAGTACCGCCGGTACTTTCATCGCTACGCCGGCGAGCGCTACCTGATGGAGGCATCGCCGCGCTACTTCCAGGGCGGCCGGCGCCTGGTCTCCACCCTCAGCTCGATGCTGCCCGACGCGTCTGTTCTGGTCACCCTGCGTGATCCGGTCAGCCGTACCTGGTCGATGTACCGATACGCCCGCAGTCATGGCTTCATCCCTGCAGAGCAGACGTTCGACGAGTACGTCGAGCGCTGTGAGGTGCTTGCCCGCTCCGGGGCGCTTCAATCGGCGGCGAACCGGCCCTACTGGAGCACGCGGGCCAGCCGCTACGCCGACCACCTGCCCCCGTGGCTCGAGCAACTGCCGCCGGCGCGCCTCCACGTCGTCTTCTTCGAGGATCTGGTCGCCGACGTGCCCGGGACGCTGGAGCGCCTGTGCGACTGGCTTGGGGTCGACTCTGGCCACGTCCACGAGTGGGACCTGTCGGTGCGCAACACGAGCGCGGAGGTCCGCTCCGCCGCTCTTCACCGCGTTGCCAGGATCGCCAATCACGAGCGCCTGCTGCGAAACCACCAGCGCCTGAAGGCGCCGTTTCGCCGTGCCTATTACGCCGTCAACCGCGGCCAGGAGGAATTGATGCCCGAGGCGACCAGGCGCCGGCTGGAGGAGATCTTCCGCGAGCCGAACCGCCGCCTTCGCCAGCAGCTCGCGGCGAGCGGCTATCGCGACGTTCCGCCCTGGCTCGCCGGGCGCCCAGTCCGCCGCCCTGCCGGCAACGGCCGCCTCGCCGCCTTCGGCGCATCCGGGCGCCCGAGCGGCGGCGGATGACCGGCGCCGGTCCGTATTACAGAGACGACCTGGCGCTTGCCCACCACCGCGGCTTTGGTTTCCACGCCGAGCTCTGCGCGCCCGGCATCGTGGCGCTTCTCAGGTGCGCCCGTCGTTCGCCGGCGAGCAGCTTCCGCCCGGGCTGCGGGCGGTCGTTGGCCGCCGGACCTGACTAGCCGCCTTTGCGCGCGGCCGGCGCCCGCCAGGCGGCCTCCCGCCTGACCCAGATGTCGGTGACGATC